>JANMWE010000041.1:0-5062 GCA_031393795.1 Gemmatimonadota bacterium | reverse complement strand
CGCCCGCTCCACCTGCAGCGGGAACCCCCGCACGTCGATCGGTTTGGTGATGTAGCCGTCGAACCCCGCCTCCAGCGCCCGGTCCCGGTCCCCGCTCATCGCGTGCGCCGTCAGCGCCACCACCCGGAGCGCCGGCGTCGGCGACCGCCGGATCTCCTCCAGCAGGGCGAACCCATCCTTCCCCGGGAGCTGGATGTCCATCAACACCAGGTCGGGTCGCTCGGCCGCGATCAGCTCCAGCATCCCTCCGCCATCCACCAACTCGTGCAGCACGTGCCCCTTCAGCCGGAGGATCGTGCTCACCAGCTTCATATTGTCGGGGCTGTCCTCGACGATGAGGATCTTCGCCATCTAAAGCCTCGTCCGCCGCAGCACCGCCCGCACCCGCGCCTTCAGCGCGCTCGGCTGCACCGGCTTGGCCAGGAAGTCTTGCGCGCCGAGGTCAAGGGCGTCCCCCTCGCTCTCGATGCGGCCGGTGAGCATCACCACCGGGAGCGCGGCGGTGTGCACCCGCGCGCGCAGCTCTTCCAGCACGCCGAATCCGTCGAGCCGGGGCATGTCCACGTCGAGGAGGATGAGGTCGGGCGGGCGGGTCTCGACATGCTCGAGCGCATCGAGCCCGTCGCGCGCCTCCTCGACGATATATCCCTCCCGTTCGAGCACCATCTTGAGCAGGCGTCGCATCTGCTCATCGTCGTCCGCCACGAGGATCCGGGCGCCGGTCGCGGGGCCCCCCGCCGAGGTACCGTCCTCCCCGGGGACCCCGCTGATGGCACGGACCCGGCCGGGAACGGGGACCTCCAGCGTGGGGATCGTGCCCATCGCGGACATCGTGGCGAAGCCCGCCGTTTCGTCACCCGATCGGTCCCCCAACACCCGGATCAATTCCTCCACGGTGGTGAACCCGTCCCAGATCCGTTCGAGGCCGCTCTCCCACAAGGTCCGCATCCCGGACCGACGCGCGGCGCTCGCGACGGCGGGCGGGGTCGCCCCTTCACCGATGAGTCGGGCGAGTCCTTCGTCGATCGTCATCACTTCCTGGATCGCGAGCCGCCCCCGATACCCGTTCCCCCCGCACCCTTTGCATCCCACACCCCGGCGGAGGGTCAGGGTCCGACCGGCCGGGGGGATGACACCCACCGGAAGGATCTCGGTGCCCACCGGGACGGCGCACTGGTCACAGAGCCGGCGGACCAGGCGCTGGGCGATGACCCCTTTGAGCACCCCCGCGATCTTGTACCCCTCGAGCCCGAGATCGCGGAGCCGGACCACTGCCGAGGGCGCGTCGTTCGTGTGCAGGGTGGACAGCACGAGATGCCCCGTGAGTCCGGCCTGCACCGCGGTCGTGGCGGTCTCGAGGTCGCGGATCTCTCCCACCAGGACGATGTCCGGATCCTGGCGCAGGACCGACCGGAGCACCCCGGCGAAGCTGAGCCCCTGCGATTCATTCACCTGGATCTGCGAGATCCCGGCCAGCTCATACTCCACCGGGTCCTCGACGGTGACGATGTTCACCTTGCCGGTCTTGAGGTGGTTCACCGCGGCGTAGAGGGTGGTGGTCTTGCCGCTCCCGGTCGGACCGGTGACTAGCACCATCCCTTCCCTATGGCCCAGCAGCCGCTCGATGGCCGTCAGTTCGAACGCGGCGAGGCCGAGGTCGGTGAGCCGCGTCTTCAGGCTGGTGCTGTCGAGGATCCGCACCACCGACTTCTCCCCCCGCCGCGCCACGGGTGCCGTCGCCACCCGCAGGTCGATCACCTTCCCATCCACCCGGATCGCCGCCCGCCCGTCCTGGGTGATGAGCGGATTGGCGACATCGAGCTTGGCCAGCACTTTCACCCGACGTACCGCGGCGGCGCCGGCGCTCGGCGGAAGCCGCATCACCTCGCGCAGGACGCCGTCCGCGCGGTACCGCACCACGAGGCCGCTCTCCTCCGGATCGAAGTGCACGTCGCTCGCGTGGTCCCGCACCGCCTCCGCCAGCAGGGCTCCCACCAGCTTGGCCACCGGCGCCTCGAGGGCGGGGTCGCGCGCCTGCTGCACCTCCTCCAACTCTATGTCGGTATCGACCTCGGTGTCCTCGAGGCCCCCCAACAGCCGTTCGACCGATGCCTCCGGTCGGTACAGTTCGTCCAGTCGCTCGGCGATCCGCTCCGGGGCCGCCACGGCGAACGCCACCTCGCGCCCGGTCAGGAAGCGGAGCTCGCTTTCGATGTGGAGGTCGCGCGGATCGGCCGTGGCCAAGGTGATGCGCCCCGAATCGGCCGAGAGGGCCACGACCTTGTATCGCCGCGCCACCGGCTCCGGGAGGAGCGGGGTCAGGCGGACGTCGGCGGTGGCAAGGTCGGCCAACGGCACCTTGAAGGCGGCGGCCACCGCCGCGGCGATCGCCGGGCTCGTCGCCCATCCCCGGTCGAGGCACCCCTTCCAGAGGGATCCGTCCGCCGACTCCTGCGCGATCGCGAGCTGGGCGGGCGTGACGAGTCCGGCCTCGACCAGCGGGCGGGCCAGCCAGCCGTCAAGGAAGGTGAACTGCGAGGCGGTGATCCGTTCGGTCACGGTCGAGGTGTCCAGGCAACGGGGGACCCTCGATAGTTACGCCCCGCCGGCCCGCTCCGCAACGGCGGACGAACGCGCGCCGGGGCCCCGCAACGCGCCTACCGATCGATGGTCTGGGTCACTCGGCCGGTGGTGCCCGTACACGCCACTGTCAGGGTGGGACTCGGGCCGCCCAGGAGCGTCCCGACCGGAGGGCAGAGCAGGCGATCGCTGGTCCGCACCTGCAGGCTTCCGACCGTCTGGGTCGTTCCGCCGGACGTGACCGTGGTCTGCCGCCAGCGGAGCAGGTAACCGTCCCCGGTGAAGGTGACCGTGGCGGGCAGGTAGCCCGCCAGGCCGGTGGGGACGGTCCCGGCCGATGTGCTGGGTGGCCACGCCCCGGCCGAGTCGAAGTAGATCGTCGCGGCGATCCGCACCGCGCGCATCGTGCCGAGCACGCTCGCCGCCCGCGCGCGCGCGCGGGCCAACTGCACCTGCGGGACCACGATCGTGGCGAGGAGCCCGATGATCGAGACGACGATCAGGAGCTCGATGAGGGTGAAGCCGCGGCGTCGGTTCACGGCGGGACCGTCCCGGCGGGAGGCACCGGCGCGACCGGCGCCGGAGGGGTGCCCACTCCGAGGGTGGTGTCGTCCATCCAGACCGTGACGATCCCCTCGCTCGTGAAGGTCTGGAGCCTGAATTGCTCCGGCCCGGTCACGTCGAACGTCACCCCGGTGAGCGGGATGTCCGCCGAGGCCAGGTCGATCGGAAATCCGCCCGCGCTGTCGCGCCACTCGCGGATCGTCTGCGCCGCATCGATGAGCGCCGCCCGCCAGGTGGCGGCGTCATCGGGGATCCGGGGCGGCGGGGGCGCTCCGGGCTCGAACGGATTGAAGATCCACAAGGCCGCCGCGATCGGCGGAAGGATCACGGCCAGGATCGCCCTGACGATGGGCCCCTTCTTGCGCTTCGGCGGGAGTTTCCGGATCAGCGCCGATTTCTTCTTCTTTTCGACGATCTCCTGCAGCAGGTCCTGGTAGGCGGCGGAGACCGTGTCGCCGATCGGCTGCGCTCCCGTCGTCCGGGGCGCCGGTTTGGCGGGCACGGCTGCGCTCGCCCTGGGGGCGGAGGGTTTTGACGGACGCGGGGGGGGACGGTCGTCGGAGGACAATAGAGTGTCGGGGGATTCGCACTAAGGTACTGCTGAATGCCACACTAAATCCAGTTCAATTACATACCCTTCCGCCCCCTGCTACCATTGACCGATGCGCCCTGCGTCCCTGTTGGTGATCGGTCTTGGCCCTGTCGGGGGTCCCCTGGTGGGGGCCTCGGGGCCAGGTGCGCTCGGCGCTCCTTGCCGGGTGTGGCGCGGGAGCGATCGATGAAGGTGCACGGGAGCATCCGGGTCCCCGGCGACAAGAGCATCACCCATCGCGCGCTCCTCCTGGCGTCGCTCGCGGGAGGGCGGAGCCACATCGGCGGCGCGCTCACCGCCTTCGACGCCCGGTCCTCCGCGCGCGTGCTCCGCGCCCTCGGCGCGAAGATCTCGCCGCTCGTTCCGGACCGCCTCGTGGTGGTGGAAGGGAAGCGTCGCTTCGCCCGTCCTGACGGTGTGCTCGATTGCGGCAACAGCGGTACCACCACCCGGCTCCTGCTCGGCCTCCTTGCAGGCCATCGCTTCCGCGCCACCCTCACCGGCGATGCCTCGCTCAGGCGCCGCCCGATGCACCGAGTCACCCTCCCGCTCGGCCTGATGGGCGCGCGCTTCGTGCAGGATCCCGGACGCGACGGGCTCCCCCTCACGATCAGCGGCGGCTCGCTCCATCGGCTGAGCTACGAGCAGCCGGTCTCGAGCGCGCAGATCAAGTCGTGCCTCCTCCTCGCGGGCGTCGCCGCGGGGGTGGAAGTGGACGTGCGCGAGCCGCACGGCCGCTCGCGTGACCACACCGAGCGGATGCTCCGCGCCTTCGACTTCACCGTCATCGACGACAACGACGGCTGGGTCAGGCTCCGCCCCACCGGCCGGCTGGTGCCGTTCGACCTGCAGGTGCCGGGAGATCCTTCGTCGGCGGCGTTCCCGATCGGCGCGGCGGTGCTGGCCGAGGGGGGCGAACTCCACTTGGCGGGCGTCGGCGTCAACCCGACCCGGATCGGATTCTTCGCCGTGCTCGAACGGATGGGGGCCCACATCCGGCAGGAGGTCCTGGGTGAGGAAGGGGGGGAGCCGGTCGCCGACCTGCTCGTGCGCCCGGCGCCTCTCCGCGCGACCGAGGTGGCGGCCACCGAGATCCCGGGGCTCATCGACGAGATCCCGCTGCTGGCCGTGCTCGCCGCCCGGGCCGAAGGGACCACCATCTTCCGCCAGGTCGGGGAACTCCGCGTGAAGGAATCGGACCGGCTCGGATTGATCGCCGGGGATCTGCGAGCGGTCGGCGTGACGGCGGAAGTGCAGGGGGACGATCTCTTCGTCACCGGGAGCGACCGTCCGCCGGTCGGCAAGGTCCGTACGGCCGGCGATCAC
>JANMWE010000033.1:0-6820 GCA_031393795.1 Gemmatimonadota bacterium | reverse complement strand
GGGGAAGTGAGCCTCACCGGGGTGGCGCGGAACTACGCCGAGACGCTCGTGGTGCTCGCCGAGAAGGCGGACGCCTTCGAGCCTTGGGCGCTGTTGATCGACGCCGTGGCCGAGGGAGTGCGGCTGGCGCCCGAGGCGGAGGCGGTGCTGATGTCGCCCCGCATCACCAAGCAGGCCAAGGCGCAGCTCATCGCGTCGGCGTTGCCCAAGGCGCCGAAGGATTTCGTGCGCTTCCTGCAGGCGGTGGTGAAGCGGGGCCGGCAGGGGCTCCTCCGCGCGATCGCGGATGAATATCTGGTGCTGGTGGACGTGAAGATGGACCGGGTGCGGGCGCGGGTACTGCTGGCGCGGGAAGTCGATGCGTCGGAACAGAAGGCGATCACGAAGGCGCTCTCCGAAGCGCTCGGCAAGCAGGCGATCGCGACCTACGGCGTGGACGCGTCGCTCCTGGGCGGGGTGCTGGTGCGGGTCGGCGACCGGGTGTTCGACGGGTCGGTGAAGCGGCGCATGCTCGCGTTGCGGAGAGCGCTGCTCTCGCGCTAGGCGGGTAGGTGGCCAGGCGGGTAGGCGGGTAGGATGACAAGGGAGCCGTCCCGAACGGAGTGAGGGACCTAGCGTACCAAGCTAGGTCCCTCGTCGTTGCACTCCTCGGGACGGTTCCTACCCAATGCTACGTACCCGGCTACCCGGCTACCCGGCTACCCGGCTACCCGGCTACCCGGCTACCCGCCTACCCGCCTACCCGCCTAGCTTACTACCATGTTCACCCCCGGCGACCGTCGCGACCTCTTCAAGCAGGCGGCTGATCAGTGGCTCGGCTCCCTGATGGAGCAGGCAGAGGAGCGGATCATCCGGCGGCGCTTCGTCCGGCCCCCCGGCGCCCTCCCTGAAGTGGCCTTCCTGGCGGCGTGCACACGGTGCAATGCCTGCGTGGATGTCTGCCCGCCGCGCGCGATCCGCACCGCCCCCTCGAGCGAGGGGTTCGCCGCTGGGACACCGCATCTCGAAGTGGATCTCCAGCCCTGCGTCGCGTGCGTGGACATGCCGTGCGCGGCGGCCTGCCCGACCGGGGCGCTCGTGAAGCCCACCCACGCGTGGTTGGGCTACAAATTGCACGTGCTGGAGCTGGTGCCCGAGCGCTGCGTCACTTTCTCCGGGGTGACATGCAGCGCCTGCGCCGATTCGTGTCCGATCGGTGTGACGGCATTGGCGATGGACGCCGATGGTCATCCGGTGATCAAGGCCGAGGGATGCGTGGGGTGCGGAGTGTGCGTCCGCGCCTGCATCACCTCACCTTCTTCCTTCAAGCTCCACGTGGTGGAACAGTGATGCCTGACGTCCCGTACAAGGTCGTGAAGCCGTGGGGGTACGAGCTGATCTGGGCCCGCACCGAGCGCTACGTGGGGAAGATCCTGCACGTGATGGCCGGGCAGGTCTTGAGCCTGCAGTATCACAACAAGAAAGACGAGACGATGCACGTCCTGGCCGGCGAACTCAAGCTCCGCTGGGGGACCGAGGCGAAGCAGCAGGAGCGGCGCTTCCTGGCCGGCGAGAGCGTGCACATCCCGGCCGGGATGGTGCATCAGATCGAGGCCGTGGTGGACAGCGACGTGCTCGAGGCCTCCACGCCCGAGCTCGACGACCTGGTCCGCCTCAACGACCGCTACGGCCGGAGCTGACGCGATGCAGGTGATCATCCCGCTGGCCGGCAAAGGGACGCGCCTTCGGCCTCACACCCACCTGACACCGAAGCCGATGCTCAAGGTGGCAGGGCGGCCGGTGATGGATTACGTGATGGACCGGCTCGAAGGTCTGCCGGTCTCCGAGCTGATCTTCATCACGGGGCACCTGAAGGAGCAGGTGGAGGCGTACGCCACCACGCGGTACAAGGTCCCGTCGCGCTTCGTCGAGCAGAAGGTGCAGGACGGTACGGCGGGGGCGGTGGACCTCGCTCGGCCGTTCGTGAAGGAGGATGTGCTGATCGTCTTCGTGGATACCGTCTTCGAGGCCGACCTGAGCCTCATCCAGCGCACCACGGCCGACGGGATCATCTGGGCCAAGGAGGTCGAGGACTACCAGCGCTTCGGCGTGGTGGTGACCGACCAGCAGGGCTTCATGACGAAGATCGTGGAGAAGCCGAAGGAGCCGATCTCGCGGCTCGCCAACATCGGCCTCTACTATATACGGGACACCGCGGCCCTCTTTGCCGGGATCGACGCCGTGAAGGGGGCCCCCAAGAACAAGGGGGAGTACTACCTGACCGACGCCTTCCAGCACATGATCGAGCATGGCCGGAAGATCCAGACCGCTGAGGTCGGGGGGTGGTACGATTGCGGAGAGGTGGAGACATTGCTGGAGAGCAACGGGGTCCTGCTGAGGAAGGGGCGGGCGCGGCGCCCGGCCTCGCTGCCCGCCGGGGTCACGGTGATCGAGCCGGTGTACATCGAGGAGGGCGTTGCCCTCGAACGGTGCACGATCGGTCCCAACGTCTCGATCGAGACGGGGGCCAAGGTGATCGGTGGATCACTCACCAATGCGATCGTGGGCCAGGGCGCGGTGCTCACCGACTGCCGCCTCGACGGCGCGATCGTGGGCGACGGGGTGAAGGCGACCGGTCTGGTCGGGTCAGCGTCGCTGGGGGCGCATTCGGAGGTGAGAATCGAGAGTTGAGAGTTGAGAGTCGAGAGTTGAGACTCGACCTCTACTCTGATCGCTTGACTCTGAACTCTGAACTCTGAACTCTGAACTCTTTACTCGTACACGATGCCTGATCTCTCCGAGCTCCTCAACTCCTGGCAGGACCTCCGGTGGACCTTCGATCCGGCGGTCGCGACGCGTGCGGGGGCGCTGCACCACGACGGCCGCCTCCCGGGGCTTGATGGGGAGTCGGTGAAGCTCCAGCTGGCGGGGCTCAAGTCGCTGGCGAGCGCGGTCGAGCTGGTGGACCTCGAAGATGACGGCCAGGAGATCGACCGCACGGCGCTCCTCGACCTGCTCCGGGCCTCGATCTACCGGCTCGAGCAGGAGGCGCCGCAACGGCGGAATCCGGCGGCCTGGCTCGGTGCCCTCGCCGGCGCCTTCCAGGCGCTCCGCGCCCACGCCAATGGGACCCCGACCCAGCGGGCGCAGGCGGCGCTCGACCGGTTGAACGGGGCCGAGCAGATGCTCGAGCGGGCGGGAAAGACGCTCAAGCGCCCCGCTTCGGTCTTCGTCGAGGAGGCGCTCGAGCTCGCTCCCGTGGTGCGCGGCGTCGCGCGCCAGCTCGCCCACGAGGCCTCGGCCTGGCTCCCCGGGATGGCCGAGCGACTGGCGGCGGCCACGCAACGGGCCGAACTCGCGGTGGCGGCGTTCGAGAGCAAGCTCCGGGAGGATGTGATCGCGAACCAGGAGTCGGAGGCCTACGCCATCGGGCGCGAGGCGTTCGACCACCGGCTCCACTTCGAGCACGCGCTCCGGCCGTCGTCGCCCGAGCTCTGGCGCTGGAGTCAGCACACGCTGGAGGAGACGCGCCGCACTGCCGTCACCGCGGCCGTGACGGCGGGACTCGGCGACGACCTGCACACCGCGGCGAAAAAGCTCCGCGCGAGCCACCCGATCGGAGACCTGCAGGCGGAGATCCTCCGCGGGCTGGCGCGGGCGCGGAAGTGGGTCGAGACGAGCGGCAGCGTGGCGCTCCCCGCCGCCGAACTTCGCGTCCTCGAAATGCCCCCGCACCTCCAGCTCCTCGGCGGCCGGCTGCATTTCGACGCAGAGGATGTGGTGTACGTCCGTTCGGCGCTCGCGGCCCCGGCGGCGCTCTCGGGGCCCGAGCTCCTGGTCGAGGTCCTGCTCGAGCTCTGTCCCGGGCGGCTCACGCACCGGAGCATCGCGCGCGGGCTGCCCGATCCGGTGCGACGGGCGCTCGCGACGCCGTGCGCCACGGATGGGTGGGCGCTCTACGGGCTCGACATCGCGCTGGAGCAGGGGTTCACCACCGATCCGGCGGAGCGCTTCGCGATCCGGCTGGCGCAACTGCACGCGGCCGCGCGGGCAGTGATCGATATCGGGCTGCACACCGAGGGATTCACTCCCGGGGCGGCGACCGACCTGCTGACGCAGCTCCTCCCGATCGATCGGGGCGATGCGCTTGCCGACGTTCGTCGCGCCGCCGCCTGGCCGACCTATTCGCTGGCCGCCGCGGTGGGGCGGCGGGAGATAATGGAGCTGCGCGGCGCATGGGCGCAGGGGCGCGCAGGCGCAGGGGGGCAGTGGCGCAGCTTCCATGACGTGCTGCTCTCCTATGGCGGCTTGCCGATCAGCCTCGCGCGGTGGGGAATGGACCTCGGGCTGGAAGAATGACGACCGAAAAGCTGCCGTCGACGGTCAAGGGGCTCTCGCTGGTGTCGTTCTTCAACGACATCGCGAGCGAGATGATTTATCCCCTCCTGCCCGCCTTCCTCACCAGCACCCTCGGCGCCGGCCCCGCGATGCTCGGCGCCCTCGACGGCGCCGCCGAGCTCACCTCTGCCGTGTTGAAATGGATCAGCGGCCGCCTGTCGGATCGTCCCGGCTGGCGGAAGCCGCTGATCCTCGTCGGCTATGGCACCGCGGTGCTGGTGCGCCCCCTCATCGCAGTGGCGAACTCGGCTTGGCAGGTGATCGGGTTCCGGGTCATCGACCGGGTGGGGAAGGGACTCCGCACCGCGCCGCGCGACGCGATGCTGGCCGAATCGACCCCGCCGGCGCTTCACGGCCGGGCGTTCGGATTCCACCGTGCCGCCGATCATCTGGGGGCGATGCTCGGCTCGCTGGTAGCGTGGTACGTCGTGAGCCAAGGGGTGGCGGTGCGGACGGTGATCGGATGGAGCGCGGTCCCAGGGCTGGTGGCGGTGGTCGTGCTGGCGATCGTGCTCAGATCCACAAGAGGGCAGAGGACGGAGGGCGAGGGGAAGAGCGATCAGCCCTCCGTCCTCCGCCCTCCGTCGATGACCACGCCGATCATCCTGCTGGCCCTCCTGACGCTCTTCCGGCTGCCAGAGGCACTGCTCCTGTTCCGTCTGCAGCAGCTCGGCGTCCCGATCGCGACGATCCCGCTGGTCTGGGCCGGGCTCCACGTCGTGCGGAGTTCGTCCAGCTATCCGGCCGGGCGGCTCAACGACCGGTTCGGCTCCGACGTGCTGATCGGCGCGGGGGCGGCGCTCTTCGCTTTCTGTCTCTGCCTGCTCGGGAAGCCGCTGCCCGAGATGTGGGCGATCGGGGTCTTTCTCCTCTTCGGCTTCTTCGCCGCCCTGACCGAGCCGGCCGAGCGCGCGCTCGTGGCCAAGCTCTCCCCGGCCTCGCTCGGCAAAGGATTCGGGGTCTACCACGCCCTGACAGGCTTCGCGGCGCTCCCGGCGGGGCTCGCGTTCGGGTGGATCTACCAGCAGAGCGGCGCGAGCGATGCGATCTGGCTGTCGGGGGCGGGGGTGGGGGTGATGGGGATCGTGTGGGTGACCACACGGAGACGGAAATGAGACGAAGGAGGAGCCGAGAATGGAGACCGCGCGCGGGAGGTGAGGTGGTTCAGCAGCACCGCCCTCCGCCGCCCGCGTACTTCCGTTCCAGTTCCGACCGCACGTAGTCCTTCTCGTTCAGCACCGATGCCGTCGGATGGCAACGGTGTTGATGCTCGAGGTAGCGCGCATAGTCGGGCATGCCGAAGAGCGCCATCGGCCATCGGCTATCGGCTATCAGCCGCTTGAGATGGAGACCGATAGCTGATAGCCGATAGCCGATAGCGCTGTCAGTCCACATACGCGCTCTCCACGAACGGGGTCTCGGTCGTCCGCAGCGGGACGGTGCCGCGGAGGAGCCCGATCCATTCCCGCACGGCGGAGAGCACCACCAGCGCCGTGATGGTGAGGAAGAGGGCGCAGAGTGCGGCGTCGAGGCGGGCGTTGAAGGCGATCCGGGTATTGGTCGCGGCGGCGGCCTGAGCGAGGAGGCCGAGCCGGGGATCGGCGGCGAAGATCTTGAGCCACCCGGCAGTGAAGGTCACGATGACCACCCAGGCGAGCGGCACCAGGGTGATCCAGGCGTAGCGCGCCTTCCCCTGCTTGATGATCAACGTCGTGCCGACGCAGAGGGCGACCGCGGCGAGCAGCTGATTGCTGATGCCGAAGAGCGGCCAGAGGGAGTTGATCCCGCCGAGGGGATCGAGCACGCCCTGGATGAGGAACCACCCCCAGCCGGCGACGGCGAGGGCCGAGGCGATGATCGTGGCGGGGTACCACGAGGTGCGACCGAGGGGCTTCCAGAGGTGGGCGCCGAGCTCCTGGATCATGAAGCGGCCGACGCGAGTGCCTGCGTCGATCGTGGTGAGGATGAAGAGCGCCTCGAACAGGATCGCGAAGTGGTACCAGAGGGCGGTGAGGTGGGTCCCGAAGGCGCCGCCGAAGATCGTCGCCATCCCGACCGCGAGGGAGGGGGCGCCGCCGGTGCGGCCGACGATGGAGGCCTCGCCCATCGAGCTCGCGATGGTGGCGAGGGTGTTGGGGGTGACGGTGAATCCCCATCCCTGGACCGTCTGCGACGCGGAGAGGAGTGTCTCGCCCAGGACCCCCTTGGGCGCGTTGATCGCGAAGTAGACGCCGGGATCGAGGACCGCGGCGGCGCACATCGCCATCACCGCGACGAACGACTCCATCAGCATCCCGCCGTAGCCGATGAACAGCGCGTCGGTCTCCTTGCGGAGCATCTTGGGCGTGGTGCCCGAGGCCACGAGGGCGTGGAAGCCGCTGATGGCGCCGCAGGCGATGGTGATGAAGCAGAAGGGGAAGACCTTCCCCGCGAAGATCGGCCC
>JANMWE010000021.1:0-3501 GCA_031393795.1 Gemmatimonadota bacterium | reverse complement strand
GATGCTCGACCTCGCGCGCCACTTCAGCGCTGAGCGCTTCGCCTGGGTCGCGCCGCAGGCCAACGGGCACACCTGGTACCCCTTTTCATTCCTGACCCCGCTCGACCAGAACCAGCCTCATCTCGATTCCGCCCTCGCGCTCCTCGCCTCGATCACCGACCAGCTCGCCACCGACGGCGTCCCGCACGATCGCCAGGTCCTCCTCGGCTTCAGCCAGGGCGCCTGCCTCTCGCTCGAGTTCGCGGCGCGCTCCGACCGTCGGTGGGGCGGGGTGGTGGGACTCTCGGGTGGGGTGATCGGCCCCGACGGAAGCACCTGGGACCGGCCACGCGGGATCGCGGGGACGCCGATCTTCCTCGGCTGCAGCGACGTCGATCCCCACATCCCCGTCACCCGGGTCCACGAGACCCGCGACCTCTTCACCCGGCTCGGCGCGGTGGTGGACGAGCGGATCTACCCCGGGATGCCGCACACCATCAACGACGACGAGATCACCGCCGTCCGTGCCCTCCTCGGAAGCGTTCCACGCTGAACTCAGGGCCCGACCAGAATGTGCCGGTCGAAGTCGCTGAATCCTGCCCGCTGGGGACCCCGTAGTTCACCCGACCCCGACCAAGGCCTTCCGTGATCGCCGTCCTCGCCGCCATCGTTCTGCTCCAGTCCTCCACCGCGATACATCCCCCCGTCACCCCTCCTCGCATCGAGGCGGCGGTGCTGGTGGACGGCGAACTCAACGAGCCGGTCTGGACCCAGGCGGCACGGCTCGACGGCTTCACGCGCTATCAGCCGAGCTCCGGCGACCCGGCCGACAGCACGGTGGTGCTGGTCTGGTATTCGCCGACGGCGATCCACTTCGGCGTCCGGGCGTACGAATCGCACGGGGCGCCGAACGCCACGCTCGCCGACCGCGATCGCATCTTCAGCGACGACAACGTCCAACTCTTCCTCGATACCTATCACGACGGCCGCCAGGCAGTGATGATCGGCGTCAATCCGCTCGGCGTGCAGGGGGACGGCACCCTCATCGAGATCGGACGGACGGGAGGTGGGTTCGCGGCGTCGGCCACCGGCGGCCGGGAGCCGACCGACCTCGCTCCCGACTTCGTCTTCCAGTCGAAGGGGCACGTCACCCCGTGGGGGTATCAGGTCGAGATCCGCGTCCCCTTCAAGAGCCTCCGCTATCAGTCGGCCAATGTGCAGCAGTGGGGGTTCCAGGTGGTCCGGCAGATCCAGCACGCCGCCGAGGAGGACACCTGGGTCCCCGCGCGCCGCGATGCCGCTTCGTTCCTTGGACAATCGGGGAGCCTGACCGGCCTGACCGGGATGCGCCGAGGGCTCGTGGTCGACGCGACGCCGGAGCTCACCCGCCGCTGGGACGGCGCGCCCGGGGCCAACGGTTGGGACTACACCGCAGACAACTGGCGGCTCGGCGGAACGGTCCGCTGGGGGGTGATCGAGAACCTCACATTGAACGGCACCATCCACCCCGATTTCTCCCAGGTCGAGGCCGACGCGAGCCAGATCCAGTTCGACCCGCGCGTGGCGCTCTTCTTCGCCGAGCGGCGTCCCTTCTTCCTCGACGGGCTGGAACTCTTCAACACCCCCAACAACCTCATCTACACCCGCGCGCTGGTGCAGCCCGACGCCGCCGTGAAGCTCACCGGCAAGGCGGCCAACACCAACATCGGCATCATCGCGGGGCTCGACGGGAAGGAGTATTCCCTCAGCGGATCCGACCAGCCGAGGGTGCTGATGACGCGGCTCCAGCGCGACCTGGGGCGGACCTCGCGCGTCGGACTTGTTTACACCGACCGCACCGAGGACGCCGGCAGCAACCGGGTGCTCGGCGTCGACGGCCGCTACGTGTTCGGCGGCGTCTACGCCGCGCAGTTCCAGATCGCCGGGAGCCGCACCGACGACGGCGCGGGCGTCACGACCGCCCCGCTCTGGTCGTCGCGCTTCGTGCGGAGCGGCCGCCGGGTCGGCTTCCGCACGAGCTTCTCCGGGGTCAGCGACAAGTTCGAGACCCGGAGCGGCTTCATCGGCCGCCCCGGCATCGTCGACTGGACCATCAACCCGAACTACACCTGGGACTTTCCCCGCACCGGCCTGCTGCAGCGCCTCACCGCGGATGTGGTGCTCGACGGCACCTGGCAGTACCAGCACTTCATCAACGGGACCGGGATGCAGGACCGGAAGCTCCACCTCAACAGCACTGCGCTCCTCCGGGGGGGATGGACGGTGTCCGGCGGGTGGTTCGTCGAGACCTTCGGCTACGATGAGGGGTTGTACAGCGCATATCGCGTCGTCGGCGACACCGGCGCGGGGACCGTCGACACAATGGCGTATGTCGGGACCGCGACCATCCCGAACAGCGAATTCTTTCTCCAGCTCAACACCCCGCAGTATCGCCACTTCGACCTGTCCGGGTTCGCGCTCTACGGTCACGACGAGAACTTCTCCGAGTGGAGCTCCGCCTGGCTCTGGATCGGCCAGCTCGATCTCAACTGGCGTCCCACCGACCAGATCCGCCTCGGCATCACCCACAATTGGCAGCGCGTCGATCGTCGATCGGATGGGAGCACTGTCAACATCACGCAGATCCCGCGGGTGACGCTGGAGTACCAGGTGGCGCGTCCCCTCTTCGTCCGCCTGATCGGCGAGTACACCCGGAGCGAGACCGACTCCCTCCGGGACGACTCCCGCACCGGGCTCCCGGTCTACATCGAGACCGGGAGCGGGCTGGTCCGCGCGGCAGCGCGCAAGCGGAACAACGTGCGGGTCGACGCGCTCCTCTCGTACCGCCCCACACCGGGCACGGTGCTCTTCCTGGGGTACGGGAGCTCCTACATCGCGCAGGACGCCTACAAGTTCACGGGCCTGCAGCGGACCCGGGACGGTTTCTTCGTGAAGCTGTCGTACCTCTTCCGAGCCTAGGGGGAGTGGGGCGGAGGATCGACTACCACTTTTGGGCGAGGTGTCAGGGCCGGGGCGGGATGCTATGTTGTTCCGACCCATGACCGCCACCGCTCCCGCCCTCGCGACCCAGAGCCCCCTCGAGATCCGCCACGTCCCCGGCAAGGGACGTGGCGTCTTCGCCGCCCGCGACATCGCCGAAGGGGAGCTCCTCGACGAGGCCCACGTCCTCGTCGTCTCGGCCGAGGACGCCGAGCGCCTGGAGGAGACCCCGCTCGGGCAGCACTACTTCCATTGGGAAGGGGACGTGGACGACGACCGGTGGCGCGGCGCGGTCGCGCTCGGCGTCATCAGCCTGGTGAATCACTCCTCCGATCCGAACGCCGGCGTCTGGCAGGACTATGCCCGCGAGGTGATGGTCCTCGAGGCGCTCCGCCCCATCACCGCCGGCGAGGAGATCCACATCGACTACGAGATCGAACTCTGGTTCGACCCGATCGAGGAACCGAGCCCGGGGACGTACTAGACGAGTCCAGAGTCCAGAGTCGAGAGTTGGGAGTTGGGAGTTGGGAGTTGGAAGTTGGG
>JANMWE010000004.1:0-8225 GCA_031393795.1 Gemmatimonadota bacterium | reverse complement strand
CTCGCCCGGAAGATCGCGAATGAGAAGGGGCTGGACCTCGGCCGGGTGCAGGGCTCCGGCCCGTCGGGCCGCGTCGTGCTCCGCGACCTCGACGGCGCCTCGGCCCAATCGGCCACCGTGGCGGCCCCGATGGCCGTCGGCCGGGCGTCGATGCCGGCATCGGGTGTGGTGTTCGAGGACATCCCCCTCAGCCAGCTCCGGAAGACCATCGCCAAGCGGCTGGCGCAGTCGCTCGGGCCGATCCCGACCTTCTTCCTGACGATGGACGTGGACATGACCCGGAGTGCCGAAGCGCGCGAGGCGTTGAAGGCGCTCGGGCCCGAGGGGAAGGTCTCCTTCAATGACATCCTGATCAAAGCCGTCGCCACCGCGCTCATCCAGCACCAGGCGTGCAACGCCTGGTGGATGGACGACCGGATCAGGGTCTGGCGCCAGGCCCACATCGGGATGGCCGTCGCGATCACGGACGGGCTGATCACCCCGGTGATCCGGAACGCCGAGCAGAAGAGCCTCCGCGAGATCAGCGCCGAGTCGCGCGACCTGGCGGCACGGGCGCGCGACCGGAAGTTGAAGCCCGAGGAGTACACCGGCTCCACCTTCAGCATCTCCAACCTCGGCATGTTCGACATCGAGCACTTCACCGCCATCATCAACCCGCCCGAGGCGGGGATCCTGGCGGTCGGCAAGGTGCGCGAGGAGCCCGCGGTGGTGAACGGGCAGGTGGTGGTGCGGCAGAAGATGCGGATGACGATGTCGTGCGACCATCGCGCCATCGACGGCGCGACCGGTGCCGCCTTCCTGAAGACGTTGAAGACCCTGCTGGAGAATCCGTTGGCCTTAGTCTGGTAAGGGGTAAGGGGTGAGGGGTAAGGGGGACCATCGCCGGTCCGACCCACCACCCCCTCACTCCTCACTCCTCACCCCTCACCACTCTGCGTTGAGAGGTCTCTGTGGCAACTCAGTTCGACGTGATCATCATCGGCGGCGGCCCGGCCGGCTATGTCTGCGCCATCCGCGCCGCCCAGCTCGGCCTGAGCGTTGCCGTGGTCGAGAAGGACAAGCTCGGCGGCGTCTGCGTCAACATCGGCTGCATCCCGACCAAGGCGCTGCTGTACAGCGCCAAGACCGCCAACACCATCGCCCACGAGGCGAAGGACCTGGGGATCGAGACCGGGGCGGTCAAGACCGACTATGGCGTCGCGATGAAGCGGAGCCGGAGGGTCAGCGAGCAGAACTCGAAGGGCGTCGAGTTCCTGATGAAGAAGAACAAGGTCACCGTCATCAAGGGCGTCGGAGTCCTCAAGCCTGGCAAGAAGGTCCAGGTCGGGGCCGAGACGTATGAGGCGAAGAAGGGGATCGTGCTCGCCACCGGGAGCCGCACCAAGGGGATCCCGCAGATCGGCTTGGAGCTCGACCGGAAGCTGGTGATCAGCTCGGACGAGGCGCTCTTCCTCGAGACCGCGCCGAAGACAATGGCGGTGGTAGGCGCGGGGGCGGTCGGGAGCGAGTTCGCCGACATCTTCAACGCTTTCGGCACCAAGGTGTGGCTCATCGAGGCGCTGCCGCGGATCCTCCCGATCGAGGACGCCGAGTGCTCCGACGTGGTTGCCAAGAGCTACAAGAAGCGGGGGATCGAGGTCCGGGCGGGCGCCAAGGTCACCAAGGCCACCGTCGGCAAGACGTCGGTGACGCTCGAGTTCGAGTCGGGCGGCCAGAAGGAGACGGTCGAGGTCGAGAAGGTGCTGATGGCGGCGGGGCGCGCCACCAACATCGAGGAGCTCAAGGCCGCCGGGATCGCGATGACCGACCGCGGCTTCGTGAAGGTGGATCTCAAGACCCTCGAGACCTCGCAGCCCGGCATCTACGCCATCGGCGACATCGCGGGGGCACCAATGCTGGCCCACAAGGGGAGCCGAGAGGGGGTCAACGTCGCGGAGCTCCTGGCCGGCCACAAGCCACACGCGATCAAGTACGACAACATCCCGAGCGTCACCTACTGTCACCCGGAAGTGGCCAGCATCGGCCTGACCGAGGAGCAGTGCAAGGAGCAGAAGCTCGAGTACCAGGTGGGCAAGTTCCCGTTCAGCGCCAACGGCCGCGGCCGCGCCTCGAACGAGACCGAAGGGTTCGTCAAGATCATCCGCGGCAAGAAGTACTCCGAGATCCTCGGCGCGCACATCGTCGGGGGCCACGCGTCGGAGTTGATCCACGAGCTGGGGCTCGCCCGCGAGAACGAATACACCGTCGAGGAGATCGACCTCTTCGTCCACGCCCACCCGACGCTGTCGGAGGCGACGGCCGAGGCGGCGCTCGACTCGATGGGACGGGTGATGCACACCTGACGAGAGTGAGGAGTGAGGAGTGAGGAGTGAGGAGTGGGGTGTCGGTGAGAGGAGATCACTCCTTACTCCTGACACCTCACTCCTCACTACATTTCCCCCATGACCCAACCTCTCCAGACCATCGGCGGCGAGCCATTCGACCCGGACGTCGACCTCGCCGGGCTGGCGCTCCGCACCCTCGCGCTCGGCGCTTCGCTCGGCGCGGGGCTCGAGTGCCTGGTGCTCTGGGGCACCCGCGCGCTGATGTCGGGCGCGGCGCCGACCGACACGCCCGATGCCGGGGGGATGTTCTACTTCGTGATCTTCGGGACGATGGCCTCGATGGTGGTCGGCGGCGGCACAGCGTGGTCGCTCCTCGCGCGGATCGGTTCGATCTGGCGCCGAGCGGGGCTCTCGGCCATCGCGGCGTTCGCGACGCTCGTGGCCGCAGCGGTCGCAGTCCCGCTCGACGCCAATTTCGGGCCCATCTCGCTCCTGGCCACGGCCGGGGTATTCGCGCTTCTCGCCCTCTGGGCCGGACGCGCCGTGGCCGCGTGGCACAAGGCGCTGCCGTGAGGCTCCCCCTCGCCGTGATCGATCTCGGGCACCGGCCGTATGCGCCGGTGCTCGAGCTCCAACGCGCCCTCTGTCGCGCCCGCGGCGAGGGACTCATCGACCAAGACATCCTGCTCCTGGTCGAGCACGGCCCGGTGATGACGCTGGGGCGCTCGACCAAGCCGTCGAGCCTGCCGGTCCCGATCGCCGACCTGCCGGCCCACGGGGTGGAGGTGTTCGAGATCGAGCGGGGAGGTGACGTCACCTTCCACGGGCCCGGGCAGCTGGTCGGTTATCCGATAGTCGACCTGCAGAAGTTGAAGCCCGACCTCCACTGGTACCTCCGCGAGCTCGAGGGCGGACTGATCGACGCCCTCGCCACCCTCGGCATCCCCGGCCAGCGGAGCCAGGGGCAGACCGGGGTCTGGGTGGGGTCGCGGAAGATCGCGAGCATCGGCGTGCACGTGAAGAAGTGGATCACCTTCCACGGCTTCGCGCTGAACGTCACCACCGACCTGAAGTACTTCGATCTCATCGTGCCGTGCGGAATCGACGGAGTGGAGATGACCTCGGTGCTGCGTGAGACGGGAGGAGGCGGGAGGAGTCGGGAGGAGACCCCGAACATCTGGGAGCGTACCAGGGAGGCCGTGGTCGCGGCGATGGCGGCGCGGTTTGGACGAGAAGTGACGCCGCGCTCGCTCGACGAGGTCGCCGGGAACATTCCCGAGGCGATGGGGGTTCTTTCGGCATGACCGACCGCCTCGACGCCCGCACGACCGACAAGGACCGGCTCCCGCCCGGTCAGGTCCTGACCCAGAAGTGGCCGGTGCTTCACTATCAGCATGTGCCCCGGGTGGACACCGGCACTTGGCGTCTTCAGGTGACCGGGCACGTCGACACACCCCTCTCGCTCAGCTGGGCCGAGTTGATCGCCCTGCCGCAGCGCGACGTGCTCTGCGATTTGCACTGTGTCACCCGGTGGAGCAGGTACGACAACATCTTCCGCGGGGTCCCCGTGCGGGAAGTCCTCCGCCTGGCGGGCAAGCGCGCCGACGCGGAGGCGGCGATGATCCACGGCGCCGAGGGATACACGACGAACCTCCCGATGAGCGACCTGGACCGCGACGAGAACCTCATCGCGACCCACTGGAACGGCGAGCCGCTCACCGAGGAACATGGCGGGCCGGTCCGGCTGCTGGTGCCGCATCTCTACCTATGGAAGAGTGCCAAGTGGGTCACCGGTATCGAGGTGCTGGAGTACGACGCGCCGGGCTTCTGGGAGGAGAACGGTTACCACATGCGGGGGGAACCGTGGCTGGAGGAGCGGTTCGGGCGGCCAGACCCGGTCCGGATGCGGCGGGGGCCCCGCAAATAGGCGCCGGGTCTCCGGCGTGGGCTCCTCCCCTTGCCCCGCACCGGACACCGCACTACGCACACTGGAACGCCCCGGTTGACCCCTGTGTCAGCCGGGGGTTTTTTTAATCATGTCCGATGTACACAAGCAGGGCCCTGAAGAGCTGGCCGATGCGAAACTCGCCGATATCCGGCGGGCGGCAGAGAGTTGGGCCAGGGAAGCCCCCGAAAAGCTGCGGGACCCGGTCCGCGCGGTCTGTGTGCGTTTGGCCGAGATGGTCTCCGACCAGCGCCATTACCTCGCCCCCCTGCCGACTGCGCAGGAGAGCGATCGGGCCCAGATGCTCGCCATCCTGGTCAAGAAGCTCGGCAACCGGCAGGGGATCCACGGGATCGAGGGAGAACTGAAGGCCCTCACCGAGCTCGAACTCAGGGCCACCGGCTCCTGGTCGCTGATCCCGTCGGCCCAGGCCGAGTGGATCCAGACCGCGACCCAGTTCCTCGAGGAGCGCACCCGCGCCCTGCCCGCTGGTGAACGTCCAGACCCCTACTGGGCCGACGACGTGGTGGCCGGCGTGATCGCTTCGGTGAAAGCGGTGATCGGGGTGGACGAGCTGCACGCCCGGACCGAGAGCCAGTTCGGCGGCCCCCGGAAGCAGGCGACGGAACAGCAGTAGGGGGTGAGGAGTGAGGAGTGAGAAGTGAGAAGTGGAGATGACAAGGGGCCCGGCGTCGAGCGATCGACATCGGGCCCCTCCTTTCGTCCACTCCTTACTCCTTACTCCTCACTTCTCACCGTTTCCCGAACCCCTGCAGGAACCGCCCGAACACCTCGATCCCGTCCCACACCTGCTGGAGGGTGACCTTCTCGTTCGGCGCGTGGATCCGGTCGTCCGGAAGACCGATGCCGGTGAGGAGCACCGGGGCGCCCCCCTTGGCCAGCTCCGTGACGACCGGGATGCTCCCTCCTGCGCGGACCGAGACGGTCTTCTTCCCGATCACGGCCTTGAACGCCTCATCCAGCGCCTGGAACGCGGGATGGGTGGTCTTCACCTGCACCGGTTCGCCGCCGTGGAGCGGCTTCACTTCCACTGTAGCGTATTTGGGTGCCACCGCCTTCACCGCCTTGGCGAGCTGCTTGTACACGGTCTCGACCTTGAGCCCCGGCACCAGGCGGAGGGACACCTTCGCCACCGCCACCGCGGGGATCACGGTCTTGGCCCCCTCGGCCACGAACCCGCCCCGGATCCCGTGCATCTCGAGGGTCGGGAGCGCCCAGGTCTTCTCGAAGACGCTCTTTCCCTTCAACCCCGTCAGCGCCTTCCCGGTCACCTCTTCCTTCAGGAATTTCCGCTCGCTGAACGGAAGCTTCTTCCACCCCGCCAGCTCCTCCTTGGTCGGGGGCTTCACCGCTTCATAAAGCCCCGGGATCTTGATCTTCCCGTTGGCGTCCTTGAGCGCGGCCAGGATCCGGACCATCGTCTCGATCGCGTTCGGGGCCACCCCACCGTAGGTGCCCGAGTGCAGGTCGCTCTCGGCGGTCCGCACATGGATCTCGGCGTAGGCCAGCCCGCGGAGCGCGGTGTAGACCGCCGGGATCCCGGGAGCGTAGTACCCCATATCGGCCACGATCACGGCGTCGACCTTGCTCCGCCAGGCGTCGCGCTGGAGGATATCGAAGATCACCTTCCCACCACACTCCTCCTCCCCCTCGAAGATGAAGTGCACGTTGCAGGGGGGCATCCTGGCCACGTCGAGCACCGACTCGTAGGCCTTCAGCATCGTGAAGACCTGGCCCTTGTCGTCCACCGCGCCGCGGGCGTAGAGGTTCCCGTTCCGGACGGTGGCCTGGAAGGGCGGCGTGGTCCACTCCTCCAGCGGCTCCACCGGCTGGACGTCATAGTGACCGTAGATCAGCACCGTCGGCGCTCCCACCACCTTGGGCGACTCGGCCCAGACGGTCGGGTGGCCGCGTCCCTCGAGCAGCTCCACCTTGGGGCAGCCGAGCCGCCGGAGCTCGACCATCAGCCAGTCGGCGGCCTTGAGGCAATCGGCGCTGTGGTCGGGGAGGGTGCTGATGCTGGGAATGGCGAGGAACTCGATGAGCTGCTTGAGCCACCGGTCCTGATTCTGCTTGATGGTGTCGCGGAGCATTGGAGGCCGTGTTGGGTAGTGGGTGTTGGGTGTCGGGGTGATGTCGGCACGGCCGCTGGGCCACACCCAACACGCAATACCCAATACCCATCAGCGCAGAGCCAGCGGAAGCTACAGGGCGTTCCGGCGCTCGCAAGGTCACACGGTCGAGCGTGTGACTTTCTTCCTCCTAGCGGAGTTCGGGACGCGCGGTACGTTATCCAGTGTATGCGGTCAAGCGCACAGTATCGACTCTTTGCACCCGAGCCCGGGGCCCGGCGCTTGGCGCGTGCGCGTTCCCTGGCGCACGAGGGACGCCCGCAGGACGCCGAGCTCGCCTACCGCGCCGCGCTCAGCGACGACCCCGACGACCGCACCGCCTGGAGCGAGCTGTTCGAGCTGCTCCGCTCCGGCGGGCATTCCGATGATGCCCTCTCGACGGCCGAACACGCCGCCGCTCAATTCCCTGGAGAAGGATTCCCCCTCGCCCTCGTCGGCGCCGCCCACGTCGAACTCGGCCACTGGCCCGAGGGGCTCGACTGGATCCAGAAGGCGATCGCGCTTGACCCCGACCTGGCGCTCGCGTGGCACGAGGCGGGGTATGCCGCGTGGAAGGCGGGGGAGCACGCGCAGGCGTTGATGGCGGTGGATCGCGCCTTCGCGCTCGATCCGCACGGCGCCACCCTGGAGCTGCGCGGGCGCATCCTCCGGGACGCGGGCCGCTATCTCGCCGCCGAGGTCGCGTTCACCGGCGCCGCCGAGGCCGCGGAGTTCACCGATCAGCGGAGGCTGGCCGAGCGCCAGATCGCGGTGACCCGACGCTATGCGGCCTACCACGGTCACCGGCCGACCGCCCTCCCGGTGCACCGGAGCTGGTTCGCGGAAACAGGCGGGGCCTCGCTCACGGCGGCGGGAGGTGAGCCCCCGCCCAACGACGGCGCGCTGATCACTGCCTTCATCGAATTGGCCGAGGAGGAAGGGTGGCGCTTCACCCGGATCGTGACCGGGGATGAATGGCACGGCTGGAGCCCCCTGCACCGCCTGCTCACCACGGAGCGGAATGGGGACATCCCGCTCGCGGTGGCGCACGCGCCCAACAACGCCTGCGAAGCTTGTCTCGACGTGGCGATGGGCATCCGGGAGACCGGGCGCGGGCTCACCTTCTCTCTGGTGGCACCGTTCGGCATCGATGCACCGATCGACATCGCGGGGCGGGTGGGGGAGTCAGCGGGGGGAAAGCTCGATATCGGTGGGGCACTGGAGATGGTGCGGCATCCTGAGAGCAGGCTGGGGCGGCGCATACTGAAGTGAGGCGGGAGGAGACGTGGAATGAGTCGTGGAAGGGGACGGGTGGTGAGGTTAGTTCTCGTTTCCTTCCATGACTCCTTAGATGTCTCCTTTCCCGACTCACTTTGCGAGGCCCAACACTTCCCAGGCGCGCTCACCATCCACTCCTCTCATTGCCGAGTCAAGCCCCGCCACCGACGCCTTCAGGTCCCCATCGTACCGCTGATACCACGCCTCGAAGGCATCGAGGTGGCTCCGATACATCGTGATCCCCACCAGCCGAGCGTTGTTGAGCGGCCGGGACGCCGCGATGGTCGTCGGGGTCACGTGGATCGAGAGGAGCTGCGCCCCTACCGGCCCCTCGAACTCGCCGCGCGCCCACTCGGCCAACGCGACCTTCCCTGCCCTCAGGGCCGCCGAGTCGGGATGGGTGGCGTAGAATGAATCGGCCCGCGCCACCAAGCGCCGGTAGAACTCACCCAGCACCCCCTCATCGTGCCACCGCTCCGCCGCTCGGCGGGCGTTCACCGTGTCGCCTCGTTCGCGGAAGAACGCCTCCGCCCCCCGGTAGCCCAC
>JANMWE010000316.1:0-6244 GCA_031393795.1 Gemmatimonadota bacterium | reverse complement strand
ACGTCGAACCGGAGGATCTATGCGGGTCTACAGGATACTGGCAGCGCTGGCGCTGGTCGCCACGCCGATCGCGGCCCAGGTGGTGCCGGCGAGCAACGCCGAGGATGTGTTCGTGCAGCGGCTGCAGGCGCTGCTCGACCTGCCGCGGCTGACCGCCGAGCTGCGCGACACGGGGGTCCCCGATTCGACCGTGCGAAACGTGCTCTGGGCGATGGACAACGCGAAGATGCCGGAGACCGAGCAGGTGGAGGCGCTCACCACCGAGCGTGACGCCGCGCGCGAGCACGGCCCGGCCGACAACTTCGGCGCCTTCGTGCAGAGCCGCCTGGCCGCCGGAGACCGGGGACAGGTCCTCGCGAAGTCGATCCGGGAAGAGCACGCCCGGGGACGGAACGGGTCGAAGATGCGGCAGCAGATGAACAACAGCCGTCGGAACTCGCGCGATTCGAAGCCGGACGATCGGAAGCCCGACGATCGGAAGCCCGACTCCGACCACAACTGAGGACGACGACCATGACGAACCGTTTCCCGATCGCCCTCGCGGCAGTGCTGCTCCTGACCGCGTGCAACAAGCCGGCCGCCACGCCGCTCGCCACCACGGACAACGCCGCCGCCGCCCCGGCGGGTACCTCCGCCGGGCTGCCGGATGACCTCCAGACCGCGGTCGCCGTCTCCCAGGCGATGAAGCGATACCCCGCCAAGGGGGATTCGGTCCTGACGGCGTTCCATTTGACCGCGAACGACTTCGCGGCGCTGATGAAGCGGATCGCGGCCGACTCGACGTTGAGCGTGCAGTATCGGCAGCTGACGGAGTAGGAAGAATTCTCCCTCTCGGGTGAACCTCACCCCCCTGCCCCCCTCCTGTCGGGGGAACCTCACCCCCCAACCCCCCTCTCCCTTACGGGAGAGGGGGGCTTTCTATCGTGCGAAGAGGCAGACCCCTGCCCACGGCGCTTTCCAGGGAGGGTTCCGGTCGGGGAGGTAGTAGAAGATCTGCCAGTACCAGGGGAGTCGGCGGTACTTGCCGGCCTCGCGGGCCATCGAGCGCGCTTCGACCAGGCGCCAGCCGAGTTTCACGAAATAGCCGGGGCCGTCATCGCTGCCCCACTGCATCGGCATCCCCGCTTCGCGAAGCCGGCGGCCGACGGTCTTCTGCAGACGGGCGAGGAGGTTGGCGTTGACCATTTCGAGGGTCCAGAGCTTGAAGCTCGGCACCGCGGCGAGATCCTGTGCCAGTCCCCGCACCTGCTCATCGGTGAGATAGACCAGGAGGCCCTCGGTGATGATGAGGGCCTTCTTCGTGCGCGCGCCGAGTTCGGCGAAGAGCTTGCGGCGGGCGGTGACGTCGGCGAGGTCGACGACGATCCGTTCGACCTTGCACTTGGGCACCTCGGCCGCGAGCGCCTGGTCCTTGTAGGCGGTGATGTCGGGGAGATCGATGTCGACCCAGGTGAGGGTGGCCGGGAGGTCGAGCCGATAGGGGCGGGCGTCGAGCCCGGCCGCGAGGTCGATCACCATATCGACCCCCTCTTTCACTGCGCGGAGCACGTGTTCGTCGAGCACCACCGTGCGCATCACGATCGGCCACGCCGGCATCTTGCCGCGGAGCTTCATCGCCTCGGCGATCGCTGCACCCTCGATGCCGGCGATCTGGAAGGCGAGGTGGTCATTGAAGAGCCGGTCTCGGCGGGCCGATTCCTGGCCGCGGAGCACGGCGACCCAGCGCGCGGTGTCGGAGATGTGGGTGAGGTGTTTGGACATTGGGGGAAAGTAATAAATAGGGCGGGCCTTTCAGGCCCGCCGTTGAAGATGAGAGGATCACGCCAACGGCGGCCCTGAAAGGGCCGCCCTATAGGGCGCGCATAAATAGGCGCCGGCTTGCGCCGGGATGATGACGACTCTGGCGAGACCGCTTCGCACATTGGCGCATGCACACACGACCGATGCGGCGTCATATCGCTCACTACGAAGTGTCCGGCGGAGTTTGCCATGTCACGTGGCGGTTGAATCGTGCCCAGGCACCACTCTCCCCCGAAGAGCGCACCATCGTCCTCGACATCCTGCGACGGGCTCCGGAGTTTGGAGCCACCTGGTACGCGGTCGTGGTGATGGACGATCATGTACATACCCTCTTCGCTCCCGGCTGGAGCCGACCCTCCCGAGCGTTCGTCAACTCCTGGAAAGGGGCATCAGGACGTTTGATCTCGGTGCATTCCGGAAGGCCTTCCCCCATCTGGCAACCCGAGTACTACCAGCGCTGGATTTCGTCACCCGCCCTGATCCCGATCTGCGCCGACCACATACGCAACAATCCCCAGCGCAAATGGCCGGGGATCGAGAAATACGCATGGATCCTCCCGTGATCCCCCGGCTTCAGCCGGCACCACCCCGAGAAGTGCCCATAGGGCGGCCCTTTGAAGATGAGGCGGCCCGAGACGGGCCGCCCTATTGCACGAACGACCGCAACTTCCCCAGCACCTCCACCATCACCACCGTATCCCGCTCGCAGTACTTGAGCAGGTCGGTGCGCGTCCTGGTCCGCTCTTCTGGGCTCTGGGTCGGGGTGCCGAGCATATAGGCCAGGAGTCGGTTGCTCGCGGTCTTTCCGTCCGCCACGTCGAGATCGGTGTAGGCGAGCTCCGGGACGAGCACCGGGACCACCACCTTGAGGGAGTAGCGGCCGTTGAAGTCGGGGTGGTAGTAGAGCCCCTTCCGGATCGGCTCCGCCAGGTCCTGCATCCGGTCCACGATCCCGAGGAGCTCGGTCGCCAGCGCCGGCACCGACTCGGCCAGCCCCTGCAGGCACTTCTTCTCGAAAGCGGCGTTGAAGGCGATCACGACGTCAGCGCCTCGACATGCCGCGACGACCGCATTCGCAATGCCTGGCCTCGGATCTTCCGGGCCTTCCGCGATCCACTCGATATGCTCGACCGTATGCGTCGATGCGCCTACGCGCCCATGCGCCACGTGACAACTGAACTGCGCCGGTACCTGCGCGTACGGCCCCGTCCCATCCCAGATCGGGATGGCGGGGCTCACCGTCTCGAAGTCGAAGAAGGCGACTTGCTCCCCATCCAACTCCTTGAGGGCCGCGCCGAGTTGAGGATCGACCCAGGGGCGGTCGGCGAGGACGGCGCGGCGCTGGATGGTCTGGAATTCGGTGAGCTCGAAATGGTCGGGGATCTGGTGGATCGTCTGCGCCCCGATCGCCTGCAGGCCAGTGCGCTTCTTCGGAGAGAGGCCGCGGAGATTCTCGACGTCGTGTGGGATCGGCTCCGGCCAGCACCTGCCTTTGAAGGGACACTCCTGCGGCTCATCACAGTGGCCGCCGATGGCTACATCAGGAAGCGGCCCTTCGAGGACCTTCAGCATCCCCTTCGCCTGCGCCGGGATAACAGGGAGCTCGGCCGTCACGGCCGCCGAGAGGTCCGCCCGCGCGAACAAATTCGACAGATCCGGCGCTCGGCACTCCCGGTTAAGGTGCATCAGGTGGCTTGCCCTCACGGTGAGCCCCGCCCCCTGTACCACCCAGCTCTGCACCGCCACGTCGGGGAGGTGTTCGTCCTTCGCCTCGACGGTGGACTTCACCTCGGTCACCCGGAAGCCGCCGGGGGTGCGCTCCAGGATATCTATGGAAGCGTAGACCTTCTCGTACTCGAAAGTGGCCTCGTAGATGACGTTGGCCCCGTCTTGTAGAGCCTTCCGGGTCCGATCGACCTTGATCGAACCCTCGGTCGCTTTCCCGATGATCAGCACTCCGCCCGGCACGTGTTTACGCGCCGCCGCACCGACGGCAGCGCCGGTGTCGAAGAGGGCCTGAGTGTTCTCGGAGGGGTGCAGCTCCCGGGCGTCCGGCTCGTGCACCTGCCACCAGAGCCGTTTGTGGCACTGGACGCCGGCGAGGAAGCGGGATTTGGAGAGGGAGTGGGTCATGGGTCAGGAAGGAGTGCCGCCAAGGCGGCGCCGGCCGCCAGGAGGTCGGTAAGCAGACGTCGATCCGAGACTTCTCCCCCTTCGTACTCGACCTGATTCCGCATCGTGTGAGCCTTGAGGATGACCTGTCGGTGGCCGAGCCCCAGTGTCGTCGTATGGGCCAAGGTCTGGAGGGCGTCGTGGCGGTCTCGCGGCCGGTACCCTTTCGCGTGGAGCGCCGAGAGTGCGAGGGCAAATACTCCGTTGTAGGCGAGATCGAAGCGACTCTCAAGCGCCAAGGCCTCGCTCCCCCCGTCTTGGAGTCGACGACGTCCGCTCAGACGAAGGCTCATCAGCTCAGCCGCGGACGGAGTGAATCGCGTCAGGCGGTCGACTTTGACGAGGTTGTCGAGTTCAGCCGACATCCTGTTCCTCGCCGAAGATCATCACCTTCTCCCCCTTCGCCACTCGGCCAGCGAATGTCCCATCGTCTGAACGCTTTCCCTGCCATTCCGCCATCGTCGTGATGATCGGGTTGATCGGGCGCGCGATCGCGCGTTCAGCTTGCGCGAGGCGCTCGAAGACCTCGGTATACGAGAGGGCGTCCTCGGTCCGGGTGAGGATCATCAGATCGACGTCACTGGTCGCCCGTTCTTTTCCGCCGGCGATCGAGCCGAAGACGAATGCCGCCACGATCTCCGCCACGAATGGTGCAAGCGCCTGCCGTAGCGGCTCGGCCAGCCCCGTGGTCTTGAGGACGATCCCCCGGAGCTCGTTGAAGATCGGGTTCCGTTGGTCGGCCTGGTAGTAAGTCTGGTTCGCCTGCTTGGTCACGGTGACCAGGCCGCTGGAGGTGAGCTGCTGGAGTTGCCGGTGAACGGCACCCGTGCCGCGCCCCACCTGCCGGATCAATTCCGCCCCCATGAACGTTTGGTCCGGCTGACCGTAGAGGAGGGTCAGCAGATCGCTTTGGACCGAGGAAAAGAGGGTGGAGACCAATGGGCTCTGGGCTTTTCGCGTGATTCCCATATTGGGAATACATATACCCATAATGGGAATATGTCAACTCCACCGGCATCATATCCAAGCGAAGGTTTCGAGGTCGCTTCACACGAACAGTCCGGCCACCAGGCCGCGGACGTTTTAACGCGGGCCCATAGGGCGGCCCTTTCAGGGCCGCCGCTGGCGTGATCCGGTCCTGCGCAACGGCGGGCCTGAAAGGTCCGCCCTATATCAGTACGCCGTAAAGAAACTGATCCGCCACTCACTCTCCCACCGCGTCACTCCCAGCACCCCGTCGACCGTGATGCTCCCTTTCGGTACCCGGAGCTTGACGCTCGGCCCCCCACCGAAGTTGTGCGGCGCGTTGCTCTGCTCCGCCCATACCCCCACCGCCCCGAGCGCGAGCTTCGGCGTCAGGTCGTACATCAGGTTCCCGGGGTTCATCCCGAACTGGTGCACCCCCTGCTCCTGGAGCGGGACGTAGAGCTCGAAGGTCGCGTCACACTTGAGCCGACCGAACGAGACCGACGGGAGCACGTATAGCTGCCCGTACCAGGAGTCGATCGCCTTTGACGCAGCGACCGCGTAGGTGAGGGCGAAGCGAGGGGAAAAGGTCTCGAACCGGACGACGCCGACGAGATGCTCGCGGTAAGTGGTCCGGGGATTCGACACCAGCGCGACCATCGGTGTTACCGGCCCGATGGTGTAGCCGAAGTACACATTCGACGAGGTATGCGAGTCATACCGCGTCGAAAGGAATCCGTGCGGCGTGTACTCCGACTGCGCTACGACCGGCCGCACACCGGACGTGAGCCCGACCATCGCAAGACCAATGACCAGTGACCAACGACCCATCGGGACTCCCCGTGCTGATGTGCACCTGTTCACGACGTGGCAACGATACGCGAACGCACACGGGCAGTCGACCCGGTTCTTGCGCCCGGAATTGGGCCGGAACAGGGTCAAGGATATCGGATGGGTACAGTGATGCACGCTGGAAACGGACCCACAATCCGCCGGCCGCAGGCCGCGGTTTGTTTCAAGAGACGCCTGTAGGGCGGGCCGCCTCGGCCCGCCATTGCAGGGATCTTTTCTTCAGGGGGTGGCGGGGCGAGGACGCCCCGCCCTATGGGTTCCCCGCCGCTGTCCCCGCCAACTTCCCCGTCGCCCAGGCCCAATGGAAGTTGTACCCCCCGATCGGCCCGAACAGGTCCAACGCCTCCCCACATATATAGAGCCCCGGCCGCACCCTGCTCTCCATCGTCTGCGGCACGATCTCCCCCAACGCCACCCCGCCCCCGGTCACCTCGGCCTTCTTGTACCCCTCGTC
>JANMWE010000308.1:0-11808 GCA_031393795.1 Gemmatimonadota bacterium | reverse complement strand
TCGGTGGCGGGAATACTCGAAGCGCCGTGTGGCGCGTGAGATCCTCATCCGCCACCGACCGGGGGCCAGGAGGTGGAGCGCGCGGGAGCGGAGCGAGCCGTGGAGATCGAGGAGATGGGTGAAGCGCCGGCGGCGCAGTTCCTTTGCCAGGGGGAGGAGCGGGTCGCCGTCGTGGTACATGATGACCTCGGAGAGCCGCGGGCTCTCGCTCACCAGCGGGGCGAACTGCGACTTCACCAGGAAAGCGATGTGGGCATCGGGGTGCCGCGTCCGGAGCGCCCGCACCAGGGCGCTCGTGAGGAGGATGTCGCCCATGGAACTGAAGCGGACGAGGAGTATGCGGGGGGGTGGTTGCACGCTCGCAATCTAGGGTTGAACGGTGGTAAGGGTAACGGCAAGGGCAAAGAGGTGCGAAGCATCAAGGCCGAAGGAGCCCCTTTGACATTCGGCATTCCCGCCTCCTTGCCCTTCCCCTTGCCCTTGCCGTTCTTTCAGGCATGGCGAGACCGAAGCGCATCCTGTGGGTCGACGACGAGGTGGACAGCCTCACGTCGCAGATCCTCTTCCTCGAACAGCAGGGGTTCGAGGTGGAGCGGGCCGCGCATGGGGATGACGCGCTCGTACTCCTGCAGCGTCACGACTTCGGTGTGGTGCTCCTGGATGAACAGATGCCCGGGCGCCGGGGGCTCGAGCTGTTCCGCGAGATCCGCGCTGCCGATCCGTCGATGCCGGTGGTGATGGTCACCAAGAGCGAGGAGCCCGACGTCCTCAAGGACGCCATCGGTGCCGAAGTGAGCGACTACCTCGTGAAGCCGGTGCACCCGCGCCAGGTGCTGACCGTGGTGACCCGGCTCCTCGAAGGGGACAAGATCCGGCAGCAGCGGCTATCGCGCGACTTCACGACCCGGTTCCGTGAGCTCGAGACTCGGCACGGGACGCGGATGCAGTGGCGTGAATGGGTGGAGCTGACGGCCGAACTGGCGCAGTGGGAGGAACGGCTGGGGGAGGCGGACGAGCCGGGGCTGCAGCAGGCGCTCCGCGGGCTGCAGGAGTCGCTGCGCCCCGATTTCGCCAAGTACATCGAGCGGGAGTACCCGCGCTGGCTCTCGGACGGGGCCGAAGGGGCAGATCGCCCCCCGCTCTCGGTGGACATCGGCGCGGAGTTCCTGCGCCCGGTGCTCGAGACCCACGGCAAGGTCATGCTCGTGGTGGTGGACTGCATGCGCCTCGACCAATGGGAGGCGCTCCATCCGTTGCTGGCGGCGCGATTCGAGGTCGAGACCGCGCACTACTTTTCCATCTTGCCGACGGCGACCCCCTACTCGCGGAACGCGATCTTCTCGGGGCTCTTTCCGGCCGAACTGGCTCGACGGTACCCCGCGTGGTGGGGGCGGCTGGACGACGAGTCGAGCCTCAATTCGCACGAGGCGGCGCTTCTCGCCGCGCACGTCAAGGAGATCACCGGCCGCGCGGTGCCGACCCGGTACGAGAAGGTGTTCTCGGCGCCGGAAGGGGAGGCGCTGCTCAAGCGGTTGCCAGCACACTTGGCGCAGGAGGGGGTCACCGCGCTGGTCTTCAACTTCGTGGATCAGCTGGTACACGGTCGCACCGAGCATTCGACGCTGCTCGAGGTCGCCCGCGACGCCACCGCCATCCGCCGGCTCACCCGGGCCTGGTTCGAGCGCTCGGCGCTGCTGCAGGCCCTCAAGGAGGCGGAACGGCGCGACGTGCCGGTGCTCCTCACCACCGACCATGGCTCGATCCACTGCTTCACCCCGGCCACCGTCTTCGCCCGGCAGGACGTGACGGCCAATCTCCGCTTCAAGTTCGGGGAGGACATCAAGGCCGAGGACCCCGAGGCGGCGATCACGGTGAGCGACCTCGCCGCATGGGGGCTTCCGTCGCGCGGCCCGCGCGAGAAGCTGCTGCTCGCCACCGGCGACCGGTTCTTCGTGTATCCGACCAAGCTCCGTGAGTACCAGGCCCGGTATCGGGGGGCCTTCCTCCACGGCGGCGTCACGCCCGAAGAGGTCATCCTGCCGATCGCTCTCCTCACGCCGCGCCGGGGACGTCCATGAGCACGTGGTCCCGCCTGGTGCGACAGCTTCGCCCGTATCGCGGGCGGTATTTCCTCACCATCGGGCTGTACGCGTTCGGATCGGTGCTGGATGGTACGGTGGTGGTGCTCCTCATCCCCCTCTTCAAGCACCTCTTCGGCACCGCGGGGCCGCTCGGTGCGGGGAGTTCGGGGCTCGAGCGCTTCACCGAATGGGCGCTGGATCCGGTGCTCCACGGGACCACTCCCGACCAGGCGGTGCTCCGGGTGGTGGGGCTGCTGGTGGTCTCGCTGCTCTTCAAGAATGCGGCCAACTACGCGGCCGGCCAGCTTTCCGTCGCCGTGCAGGAAGGGGTGGTGCGTGACCTCCGCACGTCGCTCTTCCGACACTTGATGACGCTCGACCTCCAGCTCTTCCAGAAGATGCGGGGCGGCCAGCTGCTGCAGCGGATCATCACCGACGTGGACCAGGCCAAGACCGTCGTGAGTTCGGTGCTCGCCCGGCTCCTGCAGAACGTATTCGAGATCGCCGTCGCGGCGACCATCCTGCTCGCGGCCTCGTGGCGGCTCACCCTCCTGGCCTTCACCGGTGCGCCCCTCCTGATCCTGGGGATGCAGTTCCTGGTGAAGCGCCTCCGGTCGCAGTCGCGCGCCCGCGCGGACGAATGGGGGGAGATCACCTCCTACGTCTCGGAGCGGATCGGGGCGATGAAGCTGATCCGGAGCTACGGGGCGGAGGAGCAGGAGCGCTCGCGTTTCCATGCGCAGGCGACCGCGTACCGGAAGCGGGTCATCCGCACCCAGCGGTATGCCACCATGACGAGCCCGGTGAGCGAGCTCTTCGGCGGCATGGTGCTGGTGCTGATCCTCTGGGGTGGCACGCGGGAAGTGCTGTCCGGGAGCGGCCTCACCCCGCAGACGCTGATCTCCTTCCTGATCACGGCGCTCCGGATGATGTCGCCGATCAAGTCGCTGTCGCAGTTCCCGGCCACCGTCGCGGTGGCGCTTGCGAGCGCCGACCGCGTCTACCAGCTGCTCGACACGCCGAGCGTCGACGTCGACCCCCCCGGGGTCCGCGCCGCGACCTTCACCCGCGACATCCGGTACGACCACGTCCGCTTCCGCTACGGCGATGACCGCGATGTGCTGCATGACGTCAGCTTCACGATCAAGCGGGGCGAAGTCGTGGCCCTGGTCGGCCCGTCCGGCTCGGGGAAGACCACCCTCGTCGAGATGCTCCCGCGCTTGCACGATCCCATCGAGGGGACGGTACGGCTCGACGGCGTGTCGCTCAAGGAGTTGTCGCGTGCGTCGGTGCGCGCGATGATCGGGATGGTCAGCCAGGATACGGTGCTCCTCAACGACACCGTGCGCAACAACGTCACCTTCGGCCATCCCGGGGCCACCGACGCGCAGATCGAGGCCGCGGCCCGCGCCGCCAACGCCCACGAGTTCATCGCGCAGCTCCCCGAGGGCTACGAGACGATGCTCGGCGAGCGGGGCACTCGGCTCTCCGGTGGCCAGCGCCAGCGCATCGCGATCGCCCGCGCGCTGCTCCGCGATCCGCCGATCCTCCTCCTCGATGAGGCCACCAGCGCGCTCGACACCGAGTCGGAGATGCTGGTCCAGGAAGCGATCGAACGGTTGATGCAGGATCGCACGGCGCTGGTCATCGCCCATCGACTCGCCACCGTGCGTGACGCCGACCGGATCCTGGTGCTCGAGGATGGGAAGATCGTGGAGCAGGGGAGTCACGATGAGCTCTACCGCGCCGGCGGGCTCTACCGCCGCCTCTACGACCTCCAGTTCCGCGAGGAGCCGACCTCGTGAGCCCGGCGCCTCCCTTCGCGGGGCGCACCGTCATCCTGCTCGGGCGCTTTGACGAACCCTACGGAGCGCACTCGCCCCTCAAACGGCGGGCCCTCGAACGCCTCGGCTGCGCCGTGGCAGTGGTCGAGCACGCCCCCAAGGGATTCCTGGGCGCGATCCGGAAGGGGGATCTCCCGGAGCGGCTGGGGCGGGCGCTGAAGGAACACCGCCCCGACCTGGTGCTCGCGCTCGGCCCCGACCTTCCCGGGCCCGGCACCATTGCTGAGATGCGAAAGATCCACGCAGCACCCTGGGCGCTCTGGTGGCCGAGCGATGCCGGGGTGGCGCCGACGTGGGTGGACGTGCAGGCGGTGGATCGCACCTGGGTCACCAGTGCGGAGCTCGTGGGGAAGGTGAAGGGCGTCCGGTACCTCCCCCATGCGTCCGATCCCTCGGTCCACCGGCCGCTCCGAGCCGGTGAGGAATTCCGCGCCAACGTGGCCTTCGTCGGCGACGCGACCCCGCGCCGCGAGGCGCTCCTCTCCGAATTGCTCGAGTTCGGTGTGGCAGTATGGGGACCGGGGTGGCGCAAGACCAGGCTCAAGGAGTATTGCCGGGGCGATTCGACGACCGTGGAGAACTACGTGCGGGCGTATGGCGGGGCCACGGTGGCGCTCAATCTTTATCGGGAAGGGCCCACCGGCGAGGCGCGGAGCTCGAGCGGATGCAATCCTCGCACCTTCGAACTGGCCGCGATGGGGCTGGCCCAGGTGATGGACGCGCGCGCCGACCTCCCCGCACTCTTCTCCGAGGGGGAGGAAGTGCTCTCGTTCGAGGATCCGGAGACGCTCAGGTCGCTGGTGCGCGACCTGGTGGACGACCACGCGCGTGCCGACCGGATCGGGAAGGCCGCCCGCCGGCGGGCGCTCGAAGAACACACCTACATCCATCGGATCGGCGTGATCCTGGAGGAGATGTTCGATGTTGGGAGTTAGGAGATTGGAGTTGAGAGTTGAGAGTTCGGAGTTGGAAGTTTGGAGGGGTGCATTGCGGGGATCTCGATCGTACACCCCTCCCAACTCCCAACTCCCAACTCCCAACTCTAAACTCTTGACTCCGAACTCTACGCTCCGCGCTCCTCCGGCGTCCGTCCCACCGGCAACCGTCCGGTCGCCAAGAATTCGCGCAGGACCCGTTCGTACTCCGCGGCCATCTGATGATGGGTGAAATACTTCTCGAATCGGGCCCGACAGGCGGCGGGGTCGATCCGTTCGCATTCGGGCACCAGCGCGATCAGTTCGTCGAGGGTGGTGCCCAACCGACCGACTTCGGACGTGATGATCTCCGGCAGCGCGCCGCGCCGGGTGCCGAGGACGGGGGTGCCGCTCGCCATCGCCTCGACGAGGGTCATCCCGAACGGCTCGTCCCAGAGCGCCGGCATCCAGGCGAGGCGCGCATCGGCGAGCAACTCCGCCTTGGCAGCGCCGCCGACTTGGCCGAGGTAGCGGACCCGAGGGTCGAGCGAGGGTCGCCACGCCCCGGCGATACGGAGCTTCCGGTCGAGCCGCTTCGCGCCTGCGATCGCCCAGTGGTAGCCCTTCACCGCGTGCAGCCGCCCCAGAAAGAGATCGAACTTCTGCTTGACAGGGCGGAAGATCACTTCGGCCGGGTCTACGCCGTTATGGACCCAGCAGCCGCCACCGTGGCGCTCGGCGTGATCTCGGCTGAGGTAGATCGTCTGTGGCGGTCCCCGTTCGTCGGGGCGCCGATTGCCGTGCAGCACCTCGACCCACGGCACCGCCGCGGGAGGGTGGTGCAGCTTCACGTTCGAGAGGAGGAGCTCCGTGCCGGCAGGAAGGTAGGGTTCGATCTCGAAGCGGCCGGTCGCCGCGGGGAGGGGGACCGGCACGAGCGCCGCTTCCGGGACCGTGGAACCGGCTCCGGCGAGCAGCGAGATCGTGTGTCCCCGCGCCGCGAGTCCGCGGACCTGGTTCACGGCGATCCGCTCGGTGCCGCCATAGCCCTGCACCGGGAGGACCGCAGGCATGAAGATCGCGAGGCGCATGGTCACTAAGGTAAGGGGTGAGGAGTGAGAGGTGAGGGGGATCAGCGCTCTCGCAGTACCCCAACCCCGCACCTCTTGCTCCACGCTCCTCACCCTCACTCCTCACTCCTTACTTCTCACTCCTGTCCCTTCAACCCTTACCTTTCTGCATGGCCTCGTTCCCCATCTCCGGATTCACCTTCGTCCGCCACGCCGTGAAGCTCGACTTCCCGGTCGTCGCGAGCATCCGCTCCCTCCTGCCGGCGTGTGATGAGGTGGTGGTGGCGGTCGGGAAGGGGGAGGATGACACGCTCGGGCTCATCCGGTCGATCGGCGACCCCAGGATCCGGATCATCGAGACCACCTGGGACCTGACGCGCGGCCGGTCGGTCCTCGCCGATCAGACCGACCTCGCGCTCCGGGCGTGCCGCCACCCCTGGGGCATCTATATCCAGGCGGATGAAGTGCTCTCTGACGGCTCGGCCGAACGGCTGCGCGACGCGATCGAGCAGGCCGATGCCGATCCCCGTGTCGAAGGGATCGTGGTCGACTACGCCCATTTCTATGGGGGGTTCGAGACCATCGCCACCCACCGCCGGATGTATCGTCGCGAGGTGCGCGCGGTGCGCACCGATCCGGCGCTCGGCGTCCACTCCTTCCGGGATGCGCAGGGCTTCCGCGTCGGGGCGGAGGATCGGCGGATCCGGGCCCGGCGTTCGTCGGCCCAGGTCTTCCATTACGGCTGGGCCCGGTCGCCCGAGGCAGTCCAGGCCAAATACGAGGAGCATGCGCAGATCTTCGAATGGGACGCGGCGAAGCGGGAACAGCGGTTCGGCACGAGTCCCTTCAACTGGATACCCCTGCTCAAGCATTTCCGCGGCCCCCACCCCACGGTGGTGCGCGACTGGGTCGCGGCCCGTGCGGAGGAGGCGCGCGCGGAATTCGGTCCGCCACACTTCCACCGTTCGCACATCCGGTTCTATCTGTCGGCGGCCGTCGAGGCCGTGACCGGCTGGCGACCCTTCGAATTCCGTAACTACACCCTCGTGTGACCCGCACCCCGCTCACGTGGCGAGGGCGCCCGGAGGCGTATAGAGTTGTGACGACCTCCCTGGAGCCTGCAGCCTGATGCCCACCAACGTCCCTGTCACCGTCGTGATCCCCGTGCTGAACGAGGGACATCAGATCGCGGAATGCGTCCGCGATTCGCTCTGGGCCGATGAGGTCATCGTGGCCGACGGAGGGAGCACCGATGACACCGTGGCCCAGGCGCGCGCCGCCGGCGCCACCGTGATCGAGGGGACGGGCCCCGGCACCGGCAAGCAGCGGAACCAGGCGTTCGAGAAGGCCCGGAATGCGTGGATCTTCTCCCTCGACGCCGATGAGCGCTTCAGTCCTGAGCTCATCGCCGGGATCGCGGAGGCCGTGCGCGCCCCGACCCACGCCGCCTACCGGATCCGGCGCCGCAATTTCTGGCTCGGCCACGAGCAGACCCGCGGCAGCTGGGGGCGGGACTGGGTGGACCGGCTGCACCGGCGGGACCACCGGTATGTCGAGGCGCGCCCGCATGACCACCTGGAGCCGATCGCCGACACGGGCGATCTCCGCGGGACATTGCTGCACTATCCGTATCGTGACCTCACCCATCAGCTGCAGAAGATGACCCGGTACGGGGAGCTCGGCGCGCTCGACCTCTGGAACGCCGGCCGTCGGGCGCGCTGGACCGATATCGCGGTCAACCCGCTGTGGCGGTTCGTGAAGGCCTATCTCCTCGGGGGCGGCATCCTCGAGGGTCGCTACGGCCTGGTCCGGAGCGCGCTCGGGGCGTACACGGCCTTCCTGAAGTACGCCTACCTCTGGTCGTTCGAGCGAGATCGAGATGGATGACGTTCGCTGGTTCGCCATGGATGCATTGCAACGCTGGGTCGTGCCCGGGCTCCGGGAACGGGGGCTCCGGATCGCGCTCGAAGGGAACGCCCCCGCCCGTGCGGTCATCTGTATGAACAGCGACCAGGTCCGCGAGGCGTGGCGCCACGCTCGGAGGTCCCGCGCGCGCTTGGCACTCTATTGCTGGGATCTCCCCCCCTGGCGCCTGGCGGGGGGCAGACCCAACCCCGTCGTCGAGCTGTTCGGCTACGTGGTGGCGCTCCCCCGGCTCTGGGGGGGGTTCCCCGAACGCCCCAACTTCTACAGTCGTCTCATCTGGGCGCTGCGCCATGCCGACCAGGTCTGGGCGCCGAGCCTCGCCACGGTCGCCGACTGCCGAAGTGTCGCCGGGGTCGAGGCGGTCCACCTGCACTATTGCTACGACTCGGCACGATTCACGGAACTGGATCTCCCCCGCGATCCACGGACCGTGGTCGCGGTCTCGCGCCTGGTGCCGTCGAAGGCCCATGATTCCCTGCTTCAGGCCGTGGCCCGGCTCACCCCGATGCCACGGGTGCGGATCATCGGGAGGGGAGAACTCGCCCCTGACCTCCGGCGTGAGGCCGAGCGGCTGGGCGTGCCTTGTTCGGTGGAGACCGATCTCGATGACGCCGGGGTGGTCGACGCCTATCGGCGCGCGACGGTCGTCGTGTGCCCCAGCACCTTTGAAGGACTCGGGCTCACCGGGGTCGAAGCACTGGCCTGTGGCGCGCAGGTCGTGGCATCGGATATCCCGCCACACCGGGAATTCCTTGGTGACCACGTCCGCTACGCCCCTCCGGGGGATCCGGTCGCGCTGGCGGCGGTGCTCGAGGCCGCGTTGGCGGGCCCGGCGCTTCCGCCCGCTGACCTCCGTGCCCTCAGCCTCGGATCGGCAGTGGATCGGTTCCACGTCCGGATCCGCGCCCTGCTCGACGGAGCGGCGTGACGCCGCATCTCCTGCTGGCCTACGATTTCCCCCCCATCGGCGGCGGCATTGCGCGATGGATGGCGGAACTGGCCCGGTGGTACCCGGAGCGGGCGTTGGTCGTCTCCACCGGGTCCAACGAGGGGAGTGCGGCGATCGATAGCGCCTTCCCCGTGCCGATCGACCGGATCGGAACGCCGGCCCGCCGGCTCCGGACCGTCACGGGGCTGGTCCGCTGGTCGCTCCGGGCGGAGCATCTGGCGCGGGTCCACGGGATCGATTTCACCTGGTGCGGCAACATCCGGCCGGCCGCCTACCCGGCCGCCTGGCTCAAGCGGCGTCGGGGGATCCCCTACGGCGTGATCCTGCACGGGGGGGACCTCCTCACCCTCGGATGGCAGGTGACCAAGTCCAGCCGCAAGCGTCGGGTCGCCCGCGCACTTCTGGGAGGTGCCGGGATCCTGGTCACGAACAGCGGGTTCACCCGGGAGCTGACGCTCAGCGCGCTCGCGGATCTCGACGTCCCCTACGATCCCGATCGCGTCGTGGTGGTCCCGCTGGGGACCGACCCCACGCGATTCCATCCGGGGGTCGATCCGACCCTCGCGCGGGAGCAGTTTGGACTCGGGCCGGGACGCTGGCTCCTGACGGTCGCGCGGCTCACGCCGCACAAGGGCATCGACGTCGCCCTCCAGGTGCTGGCCCAGCTGGCGACGCGCTATCCCGACATCCACTATGCCGTGGCCGGTGAAGGGGAGGATCGAGCCCGACTCGAGACCCTCGCCCGGCGCCTCGGCGTCACGGATCGGGTGCGCTGGCTCGGGCCCGTGAGCGACGAGTATCTGCCGTCGCTCTATCGCGCCGCGACGATCTACCTGGGGTTGTCGCGTCGGGAAGGGATCGAGGTCGAGGGCTTCGGGATCGCGATGGTGGAGGCGTCGGGATCCGGCGTGACAGTCGTCGGCGGACGGAGCGGCGGGGTCCCCGACGCGGTACGTGACGGCGTGACGGGGCTGCTGGTCGATCCGACGGCGGTGGAGGAGATCGCGGAGGGGGTGGCGATGTTGCTGGAGGACCCGGCGCTCGCCCACCGGCTGGGCGACGGCGGACGCCGGGCGGTGGAGCAGTTCTACAACTGGGACCGGGTGGCGAAGGACCTCCGCCGCCTCGGCGACGAGGTCAGCGCGGCTCTTCAGGCGCCCGCGCGCTGATCGCCCAGGTGGGGCAGTGCCGCACGTACTGGCCGTCGATCGGTGACCACCGGCGCCGCGGCGCCACCACCTCCGCCTTCCCGTCCGCTCCCATCCGGAACACCTCGGGCGCCCACATCACGCAGGCGCCGCACCCCACGCACCGCTTCGGATCGACCGACACCACCACGTCGCGGCGGGGGAAGATCCCCTCGGACGCCGTGGGGAACCCGTGCGGCAGCTCGCTGAAGGTATCGATGGTGGACCGGTATCCTTCCTCGATCTGTTCGAGGGTGTGATCGAACGAGAACATCGAGATGTGCTCGACCCGGGGATGGACGAAGATGAGGGGCGGGGTCTGCCAGTGATGGAGCCGCTCGCGGAGCATCGCGTGCATCACCAGTTCGAGGCCGCGAGCGTAGGTGGCCGCGAACCCCCGGTACTCGGCCCCCGAACGGAGCGTGGTGGTGGCGCCCACGTGCACGGCGATGACCGGGGCGGGGACCAGCGACGCCGCGACCCGGATGGGAAGGTTCTCGATCACCGCGCCGTCGACGCAGATCCGGCCGTCGATGTCGCGCGGCGGGAAGAGGCCGGGGAGCGCGCAGGAGGCGAAGACCGCGTCCGCCACCCGGACGTCGTTCAGTCCCGGTTGGCCCCAGAGGATCTGTCCGCCGGTGTTCAGGTCCACCGTGGCCACCACCAGCCGATGCTTCAACTCGGGGAACTTGACGTCCCCCACGAGACGATGGATCAGCGCGTCGAGCGGTTCGGGGCGATAGACCGCAGGCGACTCCATCCGCTTGAACGCCATATCCAGGTGGGCGATGCGGAAGACGTCCTTCCGCCGGACGCCGAGGGCGATCTCCCGCATCTCCTTGGCGGAGACGCCGGCGCACCAGGCCGCCGCGATGAGCGAGCCCATCGAGCACCCCACGACAAGCTCGGGCGTCATGCCGAGTTCCTCGAGCGCCTCGAAGACGCCGATGTGGGCCATCCCCTTCAGCCCACCGCCGCCCAGCACCATCGAAAAGGGACCGTCGAAGCGCACCGCTTGTCCACGAGAGAGAGATGGGAGTAACGTACCGACCCTGATGCCCCCCCTGCCAGCCTCCCTCTTCCCCGCCGTCGACCGGTTCCGGCGCGACCGCCTGCTGCAATTCGGCGCCTGCCTAGTGGCCGTCGTCCTGCTGGCCGCGCTGTTGGCCCCGTGGATCGCGCCCTTCGACCCCCTCACCGGCGACCTGCGGGGGGCCTATCTCCTCCCTCCGGGCGGGGCGCACCTCTTCGGGACCGACAGTCAGGGGCGTGACGTCCTGAGCCGGGTCCTCTATGGTGCCCGGATCTCGGTGCTCGTCGGCGTCATCTCGCAGTCCGTGGCCCTCGCCCTCGGCGTCACCCTCGGCCTCGTCGCCGGGTACTATGGGCGTTGGGTGGACGCGCTCATCATGCGGCTGGCCGACGTGACGCTCGCCTTCCCGACGCTCCTCCTCCTCATCGCCGTCGCCGCCGCGGTGCGCCCCAACCTGGCGCTCACCTTCGTGCTGATCGGGGTCGTCGGCTGGGCCGGGATGGCGCGCCTGGTGCGCGGGCAGGTGCTGGTGCTCCGGAGCGCGGAATACGTACAGGCGGCGCGTGCCCTCGGCGCCCCCGACCTCCGCATCCTCTTCCGCCACCTGCTACCGAATGTCCGCGCCCAGGTGATCGTGGCGGCGACCCTCGGCATTGCCGGCGCGATGATGGCCGAAGCGGCACTCAGCTTCCTCGGCCTGGGTGCCCAGCCGCCGACGCCGAGCTGGGGCGCGATGGTGAGCGATGGACGGGACCTCCTGCGCGTGGCACCGTGGGTGAGCTTCGCGCCGGGGCTGGCGATCGG
>JANMWE010000297.1:0-2249 GCA_031393795.1 Gemmatimonadota bacterium | reverse complement strand
CGGGACTGGCGCATTCGCTGCCCCAAGACGCATACTTAGGCCCGTTCTCCGCCCCCTTTCCCATCGATCGATGAATACGCTTCGCGACAAACTCGCCTTCTGGTACACCATCGCCCTCTCGGTCGCGATCTTCGCGCTCGGTGCCGGGCTCTATTTCGACCGGAAGCAGTCGATCCCCGCCGAGCTCGACAAGCGGCTGGTGCAAGAGGTGAGCTTCGCGCGGAGCTGGCTCTCCGAGTCGCAGCGCATCCTCGGCCGCGTCACCTCCCAGAGCGCGATGTCGGGGGATTCTCTCCCCACCCTCTCGAGTGACGTCTCCGCCTCGTTCGAAGGGTTCCGCGACTACCTCGTCGTCGCCGGGCGGAACGACCGCATCCTCTACGCCTCCGAAGCGGTCCGCGCGCTGAGCTCGGCCCAGCTCGAGGCCCTCCGCGGGCCGCTCAAGGCCCACCCGGGCGCCGAGGCCGGGGGCAACCTGACCATCGATGGGATCACGCCGGGGATCCGGTACCGGGTGGCGCCGCTCACCGAGGCCGGCGGCGAGGTCACGGCGGTGCTGGTCGCGACCAAGACCGATAACGTCGAGTACGGCCCGGATGACCTGCTCCGTTCGCTCGTCGTCCTCGGTCCGCTCTTCCTGGTCCTCGCGAGCGGGCTGGGGTGGCTCCTGGCCGGCCGGGCGCTCCAGCCGCTCGACCCGATGCTCGATGAGATCGAGGCGATCACCGGCGGCACCGACCTGCACCGGCGCCTGGCGGTCCCCTTCTCCCAGGACGAGCTGTACCGGATGGCGGTCTCGACCAACAACATGCTGGAACGGCTGGAGACCAGCTTCGGGGCCCTGCGGCGCTTCACCGCCGATGCCAGCCACGAGCTCAAGACCCCGCTCCAGGTGCTGCGCGCCGGGATCGAACGGGCACTCAAGCACCAGAACCTCCCCGCCGAGGCGATCGAAGGGCTGGATGAGGCGCTGGGCCAGGTGAATCAGATGGGGGAGATGGTCGAGAGCCTCCTCACCCTGGCGCGGGCCGACGAAGGGAAGGTCGAGCTTGCCGTGGAGCGCACCGACCTCCAGGCGCTGGTGCAGGAGGTCAGCGAGACCGCGCACATCCTGGCGGAGCAGAAGGGGATCAAGATGCTCACCCGCATCACCGGCCCCGACCTCTACCTCGACGTGGACAAGGGGCGCATCCGCCAGCTGCTGATGAACCTCATCACCAATGCGATCAAGTACACCCCGGCGGCCGGCGAGGTGAAGTTCGACCTCGTGGGACGCGACCACGACATCGTCTTCGAGGTGCGCGACTCCGGCATCGGGATCTCTCCCGAGGACCTGCCCCGAATCTTCGACCGCTTCTGGCGGGGCGACGTGGCCCGCACCCGCACCGGTGAGCGCGCCGGCGCGGGGCTCGGCCTCGCGATCACCAAGTGGGTGGCCGAGGCCCATGGGGGGCGGATCGAGGCGACCAGCAAGTCGGGGCGGGGGTCGAGCTTCGTGGTGACCCTTCCGCGCCAGCGTGTCCCCGAGGCGCCCGCCGAGGGCTGAAGCCCTCGGCGCTTGGGGCCCGGTGGAGGCGGCCGGAGATATCACCGAGATGTAATCATTTTGTAATGCGGACTGGGGGGTATTGAAAGGCGGGGGCGCTAGCCTTCATCCTCCAACACGCTCACTCGCAGGAGGTTGTGGTGTTCGACAACCTTATCGAATCCAGGCCGAAAAAGAGAAAGTCCGGGGCGCAGATGCTGGCCTCCGTGGCGGCGCACGTTGTGCTCGTGGGCGCCGCGGTCTGGGTCACGCAGGGCGCGGCCGAGACGGTCAAGCGGATCCTGGCCGACACGACCATGGTCTTCCTCGAGCCCCCCAAGCAGACCCCGCCGCCGCCGGATCAGCCGCCGCCGGACGCCGTGGTCGCGGCCAATCCGCCGCCGCAGGGGTTCCAGGTGGTGCTGCCCCCCGATGCGATCCCCCAGGAGATCCCTCCGGTGGACCTCAACCAGCACTTCGACGCCCGGGACTTCACCGGGAAGGGCGTCGAGGGCGGCATCGCGGCCGGCGTCGTGGGCGGGACCGGGCCAGTGGAGTCCCAGGTCTTCCTCGAGGCGCAGGTCGACGACCCGCCGACGCTGATCAGCGCGGGGCCGAACCGGTATCCCGAGGTGCTCCGCGCCGCGGGGATCGCCGGACGGGTGGTGGTGAAGTTCGTCATCGACACGGCGGGCCATCCCGAGCCGAACACCATCCAGATCGT
>JANMWE010000285.1:0-7167 GCA_031393795.1 Gemmatimonadota bacterium | reverse complement strand
CGCCTCCTCGGAGATCCCGCCCGTGAGCGAAGCCAACACCCCCGTCTCGTTGGACCAGACCTACGGCAGTGACGTCTTCAGTCGCCGCGTGATGCAGCAGCGGCTGCCCAAGGAGGTCTACAAGAGCCTCCTCCGGACCATCGACCGGGGCGAGCCGCTCGACCCGAAGGTGGCCGACGTGGTCGCCGCCACGATGAAGGACTGGGCCATCGAGCAGGGGGCCACCCACTTCACCCACTGGTTCCAGCCTCTCACCGGCTCCACGGCCGAGAAGCACGATTCCCTCATCAGTCCGGACGGGCAGGGAGGCGTGATCTTCAACTTCTCCGGCTCCGACCTGGTCCAGGGCGAGCCGGACGCATCGAGTTTCCCCTCGGGCGGCCTCCGGGCGACGTTCGAGGCCCGTGGCTACACGGCGTGGGACCCGACCTCACCAGCCTTCCTCAACCGCGACGGTTCCGGGGCGATCACCCTCTGCATCCCGACGGCGTTCGTCTCCTGGACTGGTGAGGCGCTCGACACCAAGATCCCCCTCCTCCGTTCGATGGAGGCGCTCTCCAAGCAGGCGATGCGGATCCTCCGGCTCTTCGGCACCGACGTCGGCGTGAATCGCGTCATCACCACCGTCGGACCGGAGCAGGAATATTTCCTTGTGGACGAGGACTATTACCGCCTCCGGCCCGACCTGGTGACCTGCGAGCGGACCCTCTTCGGCGCCAAACCCCCCAAGGGGCAGCAGCTCGAGGACCACTACTTCGGGTCGATCCCGTCCCGTGTGCTGGCGTACATGCACGACTCCGAGCGGGAGCTCTACCGCCTCGGCGTGCCGATCAAGACCCGCCACAACGAGGTGGCGCCAGGGCAGTACGAGGTGGCGCCCCTCTTCGAGCAGAGCCATATCGCGAGCGACCATCAGATGATGCTGATGGAGACCCTGCGGAAGGTGGCCCCCGACCACGGCCTCCACGTGCTGCTGCACGAAAAGCCGTTCGCGGGCGTCAACGGCTCGGGGAAGCACAACAACTGGTCGATGGCCACCGACACCGGGACGAACCTGCTCGACCCGCAGGACGAGACCCACACCAACACCCAGTTCCTGGTATTCCTCTGCGCCGTGATCCGCGCGGTGGACCTCCACGCCGACCTCCTCCGTTCGTGCGTCGCCTCGGCCGGCAACGACCACCGCCTCGGGGCCAACGAGGCCCCGCCGGCGATCATCTCGATCTTCCTCGGCGCGATGCTCTCCGACATCCTGGCGCAGGTGGAGAAAGGGGTCCCGAAGCGCACCATCCGTGGCGGCAAGCTCGACCTCGGTGCCAAGACGCTGCCGATGCTGCCGCGCCACTCCGGCGACCGGAATCGGACGTCGCCCTTCGCCTTCACCGGGAACAAGTTCGAGTTCCGCGCGGTCGGGTCGAGCCAGAGCATCGCGTGGCCCAACACGGTGCTGAACGTCATCGTGGCCGAGTCGCTGGACTGGATGGCGAACGAGCTGGAGCGTGCGGCGGGTCGGAACCCCAGCCCGCAGAAGCTGCAGCAGGCCACGGTGAAGGTGCTGCAGAAGGTCATCAAGCAGCACAAGCGGGTCATCTTCGACGGCGACGGCTATTCGCAGGACTGGCACAAGGAGGCCGTCAAGCGCGGGCTCCCCAACTACCCCGACTCGGTGAGCGCCTTCCCGATCCTCCGGGCCCGGAAGAACACCGATCTCTTCAACAAGTACGGCGTATTGACGAAAGTCGAGACCGAGAGCCGAGCGCACATCGCGGTCGAGAAGTACGTGAAGCAGCTCACCATCGAGGCCGACATGATGGTGCAGATGGCGCGGATCCAGATCCTCCCCGCGGCACTGCAGCACCAGACGATGCTGGCGCAGGCGGTCTCGTCACTGGAAGGCGCGGGGGTCAAGTCGGCCGACCAGCTCGGCGCGCTCAAGGAGTTCGTGACGCTGGTCGGCAAGTTCCGCGACGCGACCATCGCGCTCGAGGCGACCCTGCAGCATCACGACGAGGACCCGTTCGCCCACGCCGAGCATATCCAGAAGAAAGTCCGCCCGGCGATGGCGAAGCTCCGCGAGTTCGGCGACCTGCTCGAGACCAACGTGAGCGCCGACCTCTGGCCGCTGCCGACGTATCAGGAGCTGCTGTTTTTGATGTGAGGAGTGAGGAGTGAGGAGTGAGGAGTAAGGAGTGAGGAGGGGTGCTGGGAGCGGAGGGCGCTCCTGGCACCCTTCCGGCCTTCCCGGGTGTCCCTGGGCCGGCACAGCGGTGCGTGACCCGACGGCCGGGATGAGGAGCCGCTCACGAATGTTTCACCATCCCGCCAAGGGTCTCTGCGTACTCTCCAACAGGGATCAATGCCGCGCCGGGTCGACCGCCGCGGAACAGACCACTGCCAGGGGTGCGTACCATGGACCGGACCAGAGTGCGGGGACTTGTGATCGGGGCGGCAGCGCTGGTCCTCAGCGCGTGCAGCGCCGACATGTTGGCACCTACGATCACCGACGGAACGGTCGCGACCGTCGTGTCGGTCCAGCCGGCGGGTGGCGCGTCCAATGTGAGCACGTCGAGCGCCATCGTCGTCACGTTCGACCACGCGATGCCGATGGCGATGCAAGGGTATGTGACGCTGCACCACGGGAATGTCACTGATTCCCTGGTGGGCTGCGTCCCGTCGTGGTCGGCGGACTCGCTCACGCTCACGATGACCCCGATGGCGATGATGCACGCGGGCACGGCGTACACGATCCACGTCGGTGGCGGAATGATGGACGCCGTGGGCGACTCGGTCGGCCTGGCGATGCACGGGCTCGGTGCCGGTGGGCGGTGGGCCACGGGCAACATGATGACCGGCGTGGGGATGATGGGCGGGGGCGGCCCGATGGTCGGGCAGGAGATGGGGACCGGGTGGGCCGGCGGGAATGGAGCGTACGGAATGGTCTTCGGGTTCAGCACCAACTGAATGGCGCCCCAGGGCTCGACAGGGACCTCCTTCAGGCGATGACCCTGCGACGGACTCGTCGGGGGGAGACGGGGGTCCGGTCGTTCGATCAGGCTGGAGGATGATCCCGGGGCTCATCCCGAGGCAAACTCAATCGAAAGATGGCTCCCGGCTCATTGCCGACGAATTCCAGGCGGCCGCCATGTGCCTCGGCGGCCGTCCGTGCGATCGCCAGCCCAAGCCCCGTACCATCCCCACGCGGTGAGCGTCCCTCCGGGTGGAAGAAACGACTGAAGAGGCCTAGTTGGTCTTCGGTCGCGATCCCCGCGCCCGAATCCCCGATCGTCAGCGTGATCGGATCACCATTGGTGACCTGGATATCGATCGTGCCACCAGCGGGCACGTGCTTGAGCGCGTTGTCGATGAGGTTGCCGACCACGCGTTCCAGCATTCCGGGGTCGCCGCGAATCGGGGTCGCCGGGCCGTCGACGGTCAGTCGCACGTTACGGTCCTGAGCCAGGGCACGATAGCGCTCGGCCACCTCGGCAGAGAGCTCGCGAAGGTCGAGGTCAAAGCGATCCTGAGGGTGCAGGCCTGTCTCGTTCCGCGCCAAGGTCAGCAGGTCGGTCGCGAGACGAGAGAGTCGCACGACCTCCTGGCGACACCGCTCGAGTACGACCCGGTACTCCTCCGGTCCACGCTCGCGCTTGAGCGCGAGGTCGAGCTCGCCACGCAGGGCGGTGAGCGGTCCCCGGAGTTCGTGGCTGGCGTCGGCCGTGAACCGACGCTGGACGGTATTGCTCGCTTCCAGCCGGGTGAGCATGGCATTCAACACTTGGACCAGCCGCGCGAACTCGTCGACGTCCGCATGGGCTGTGATCGCCATGGCGTGCCCACCAGCGCCGATCGCCTCGGCCTGGGCGGTGATCTCCCGGGTGGGACGCAAGGCGGCTCCGGCGATCCGCCATCCGATCAGGAATGCCGCCACGCTCGCCGCCAGGACCAGGCCGAGGCCGAGGAGCGCAAAATCACGGAGCGTGCGCTCAAGCGGCGCCAGCGGCGCGGCGACCTCGAGGAGGTGGATGCCGTGGGCGGCGCCCAGGAGCCGCAACGGGTAGATGACGCAGCGCAGCTTCTCACCACGCCAGAGGTGACTGTCCCAGCCGATGCGCCCTTCACGGGCCGCGGCCAGTCCTCTGCTGGGCAACTGAAGGTCCTCGGGGAGATTCGCGCTCCGGGCGACCGGGCGTCCATCGCTGGTCCAGAGCTGGGCGTAGCGGGTCAGTTCCGCACCTGCGCCCGTCCGCGAACTCAACAGCACTCCCTCATGGAACTGGAATGCCGATCCGACCTGGGCCGCGCCGGCCGCCGCTTCCACCTCGGCGAGATGCAGCAGGGTGCCGTCGAGTTGCTTGTACAGCAGGGTCCGGAGGGCGTAGACGCTGATGGCCACGAGGAGAGCCGTCAGCGCGAGGACGGCGACCGTGGTTCGGAGGGCGAGGGCCACACGGAAGGAGCGCATCTCCTACTCGAGATGCTCTGCGCGGAGCGCGTAGCCTGCGCCACGCACCGTTTGGATCAACCGGCGGTGCCCGGTGGCCTCGAGCTTCCGCCGAAGCGTCGAGATGTGTGCGTCGATGACGTTGGTCCCAGGATCGAAGGACATGTCCCAGACCTTTTCCAGGAGCGTGGCACGACCGACCACCCGCTCCGGATTGAGGAGGAGATACTCGAGCAGCCTGAACTCGCGCGGAGCGAGGTCGATGGCCCGACCGCCCGATCTCACGATCCGGCGCAGGCGGTCCATCTCGAGGTCCTGATACCGGAGGATCCCGGTCGTGGCGCCAAGTTGGCGCCGGGTCAGGGCATGGACCCGCGCGAACAGCTCTTCGAGCGCGAACGGCTTGGTGAGGTAGTCATCCGCGCCGGCGTCCAAGCCCCGCACGACATCCTGGGTGGAGTCCCGGGAGGTCAACATGAGGATGGGTGCCAGGACACCCCGACGTCGCAGGTTCGCCGCGACCACGAGGCCATCGGTGCGGGGGAGCTGGACGTCCAGCAGGATCAGGTCGTACACCGTCAGGTGGGCCCGTTGCTCGGCCTCGGCACCATCCCCGGCGAGATCAACCGCGTGCCCCTCTTCCTCCAGGGCCTGTTTGAGGAACCGGGCGACCTTGGCTTCGTCTTCGACGACGAGGACTCTCATGGATCTCCGATCGGGCGAAGTCGCAGCATATCCCTCCTGAAGGTCCGTGCCCGATCCTTAGCGATCCTTAATCTGCCCAACACGTAGCGATAAGATGTGCGCGCTACCGTTCTTCTCGACCCATTACTCGGGAACGGACGGACGCATGCGCTCCACGAATCTACGTCGATGGCTCCTTGCTGCGGCACTCCTCGGACCGGCCGCGCCCCTGGCCGCCCAGATCGACTACCGGAATCTCGATGATGACCGGCCGGTGGTGACGGAGGATGCCTACCCGGCCGATTTCCGGGCTTTCGAGTTCCTCCTGCCATACGCGTTCGAACGCGCCCGCGGGGGAGGTGACCTGCACGCGCTGATCCCCGAGATCGAGTACGGCATCCTCCGGAACGTGGAGATCGGGGTCAAGCTGCCCCTCGCCGCGGCCGTCTCGGGCGGTGCGGATGAGTGGGGGGTGTCCGGAGGGAGGATCTTCGCCCTCTACAATCTGAACACGGAAGGTCTACGACTTCCCGCGTTGTCGGCCCGGGCGGATCTTCTGCTGCCGATCGGGTCGCTCGGCGGGAGATCATCCCGTGTCGGCCTGAAGGCCATCGCGACCCGGTCCTGGGGCCGGATGCGGTTCCACGTGAACGCTGCTTGGACCTTCGGGTCGGACCCTCGGCCCGCCGCGGTCGAGACCGGGCCTCGTTGGAGCTACAGCCTGGCCGCCGATCGCACGCTCTTCCGTCAGAGCACGCTGTTGATCGGAGAGGTCGTCGCACTCCGACCCATCCCCGGCGCCCCTGTGCAGGTCAACGCGGGGGTCGGCCTCCGGTATCAATGGACCCCCACCAACGTGATCGATGCCGGACTTCGCCGCCGGATCCGGGATGGGACCGGGCCGGATCTTGCCGCTACCCTCGGGTTCTCTCACGCCTTCGCCTTCCCGGGGCTGATGCCCCGGGGCGCGGGCCGGTGAGCAGGAGACATCACCCATGAATCGTCATTCGTTCTTCACGGCCCTCGCTCTCCTCGGGATCCTCGCGCAGGGGTTGGCCGCCCAGGACCGCCGTAATGAGCAGTTCTACTTTCCGGGCACGTTCAACTGGCAGTTCCTGGAGCGGTACCCAGAAGGCGGGCGCCTGTTCAACGCGTTCGACTACGGCCACGCCGTGCTCTATGAGAAGCTCCTCACCCGGCCGCACCAGCTGGAGCGCGAATTGGAGGTGCGCCAGTTCGACTACCTGACGACGGACCTCCTCGTGCGTCCCCCGAGATTCGCCGTCGCGGAGGAGGTCGTGGAACCCGCGTACGCCAAACTGGCGTGGCGGGCCAAGATGATGTTCGACTGGGCGCACCTGCTGCACCGCCAGATCTACGACATCTATGCCGACCCTCGGTTGTCGCGAGCGGCCCAGGACTCGTTGATCGAGCGTGTCACGGACTACTACCTGTCCAACCGGCGATTGGCCTTCGCGGTCGTCCCCAAGTCGATGTCGCTGATGGACGACCAGTACTACAGCCAGACCTTTCGCCGCCGCTTCCCCAAGTTCAATGGGCTGATCTGGGCATACCATTGGCTCCAGGTAGGGCTCTACGAGCCGCTGATCTCGGGGGGGACGGTGGCCGAGCGCAAGGCCGGCGTGCAGGCCGCCATCGCCCGCTTCTGGAGCATGGTCGAGGCGCCGCCGTCACGGTTCCCGAAGATGATGCCGATGACCCCTGTCATCGCGCCCCGGTTCACCGCCGCGCATCCCCGGGCCGCGATCATCTTCGACAACCTGCACATGACGCACGACATCATTTCCGACATCCTGGCCTCGGACAGCGTCCCGACGGACCGGAAACGAGCGGTGATCTACCGGGCGCTCGACCAGATGCAGGACACGACCCGGGACGTGGTGTCGCGCGATGAGTGGCTGAACATGGGTGAGATGATGGGCGGCGTGGGAGCCATGGGCGGCCCGGCGACGGGCCTGCTCCTGCCGCTTTCGGCGGCCACCACCGCCACCCCACCGATGGCGGGAATGGACCACCCCCAG
>JANMWE010000207.1:0-11111 GCA_031393795.1 Gemmatimonadota bacterium | reverse complement strand
AAGGACGAGGTCCCGGGCGACTCGGCCGCGACCTACTACGCCCAGCGCGCGAGCGCCGGCCTGCTCATCACCGAAGCGACTCAGATCAGCGTCGGTTCCCAGGGCTACGCCTTCACCCCGGGCGTCTACACCGACGCGATGGTCGAAGCGTGGAAGAAGGTCACCGACGCTGTGCACGCGAAGGGAGGGAAGATCGCGGTGCAGCTCTGGCACACCGGGCGGATCTCGCACTCCTCCCTCCGCGGCGGCCGCTGGCCGGTGGCCCCCTCGGCGATCCCGGCGGAGGGAAAGACCTTTACGTACGAGGGACTCCAGTCGTTCGAGACCCCGCGGGCCTTGGAGCTCGATGAGATCCAGGAGATCGTGAGGGATTTCGCCCACGCCGCGCGCCGCGCGCGCGAGGCCGGATTCGACGCGGTGGAGATCCACGCCGCCAACGGTTACCTGATCGACCAGTTCCTTCGCGACGGCTCCAACCATCGCACCGACGAGTACGGTGGCAGCGCCGCGAATCGTGCGCGCTTCCTCCTCGAGGTGACCAAGGCCGTCGTGGAGGCGATCGGCGCCGACCGCGTGGGCGTGCGCCTTTCGCCCGACAACTCGTACAACTCGATGGTGGATAGCGACCCGGTCGACACCTTCCGGACCGTCGCGGAGCTCCTGGCCCCGTTCGGGCTGGCGTGGCTCCACCTCACCGAGCTCGGCGACCGCCGCGGCGCCTCCGGCCATCCGGTCGGGACCGAAGCGATCCGGGCGGTCTATCCCGGCGCGCTGATCCTCAACGCCGGCTACGACGCCGAGCGTGCCGAGGCCGCCATCGCTTCTGGAGCGGCGACCGCGGTGGCGTTCGCTCGGCCCTACGTCGCCAACCCCGACCTGGTGGAGCGGTTCGCCGAAGGGGCGGAGCTGGCTGCGGGCGATCCGGCCACCTACTACGGCGGTGGCGACAAGGGATACATCGACTATCCGACCAGAGCAGGAATGTTGGTGTCGGCGATGTAGGTAGTAAGGAGTAAGGAGTAAGGAGTGGAACTCAGATGAGCACCACTTCTCACTCCTCACTTCGCGCTCCTCACAGCAGTACCGTCCGTCCCGACCGCCGCCCGGGTGAGCGAGTACTGCCCCGGGACGACGGCCGGACCGGCCGGTCACTGCAGAGATGCGTTCGGTGGGGTACGCGGCCGCCGTTCTTCCGTCCGTGGGGTGGGCTGATCCTGATTTGTTGCCCCACGTCCGTCCCACCCGACGGTCTCACTGCACACATCTCCCAACCAAGTCGGGAGTTCAGAGTCGGGAGTTCGGAGTTGCTCCTTGTATCGACGGGCTCCGACACGGATCGATGGATCTCTCCTTGCACCCCTTCAGACCCCCAACTCCCAACTCCTACTCCTGCGACCGAACTACGCCCACTTCCTCCCCCCGGTTTCCGCTGAGGGTCGCCCAGGCTCGGACGAGCTGGATGAATTCCGCCCGGTAGCCGTCCCGGTCCTCACCTCGGTGCGCGCGTGCCATCTGGAGCACGGTGGCGCCGTTGCTGTTCCCCTTGAACTCACTGTTCCTGAGCAACATCCCGAATTCGGCCACTGCCGCCGCGAAACCGAAGTCGTCACTGAGGTGCGGGTCGCGTCCATCCACCTCCCGTACCGGGGCCTCGATGAGCCGGCTGGCGCTCCCCTCCGGGCGCTGATAGCGGAGCTTCACCGTCAGGAGCTCCCCGCGCTGGGCGTCCGCCCGCGGCGCGGGCCGCTGGTACCGGAGCGGATCGACCCCGGGGACGATGCTCGGGCCCTCCCCGCCCACAGGGATGATCTCGTAGAGCGCGGTCACGGTGTGGCCGGCACCGAGCTCCCCGGCGTCGATCGAGTCGTTGTTGAAGTCCTCGTCGCGAAGTGCTCGATTTTCGTACCCCACCAGTCGATACGACGCGACCTCGGCGGGATTGAACTCCACCTGGATCTTCACGTCCTTGGCGATGGTGAAGAGGGTGCCCTGCAACTCTTCGACGAAGACCTTCCGCCCTTCCATCAGGTTGTCGATGTAGAAGTAGTTGCCGTTCCCCTTGTCGGCGAGCGATTCCATCCGTGCATCGGCGTAGTTGCCGGTGCCGAAGCCAAGGACGGTGAGGAAGACGCCGCTCCTGCGCTCCTGTTCGATGAGGCGGACGAGCTCCCCTTCGCTCGAGGCGCCGACATTGAAGTCGCCGTCGGTGGCGAGGATGACACGGTTGTTCCCTTCGGCGACGAAGTTCTCCCGCGCGATGCGATAGGCCAGCTGGATCCCGGCGCCGCCGGCGGTGGAGCCCCCCGCTTCGAGATTGTCGATGGCGTTCAGGATGCGGGTCCGCTCCGCGCCGGGAGTGCAGGGCAGGACGAGCCCCGCGTTGCCGGCGTAGACGACGATGGAGACGTGGTCCCGCTCATCCAACTGGTCGACCAGGAGGCGGAGGCTCCGCTTGACCAGCGGGAGCTTGTTCGGCTCGTCCATCGAGCCCGACACGTCGATGAGGAATACCAGGTTGCTGGGTGGCATCCGTTCGCCGCGGAGGCGCTTTCCCTGGATCCCGATCCGGACCAGGCGATGCTGCGGGGCCCAGGGCGCGGCGCCGACCTCGGTGGTGATGCTGAACGGGTGTTCTCCGCGGGGTTCCGGGAGGTCATAGGTGAAGTAGTTGATCATCTCCTCGAGCCGCACCGCGTCCGCCGGGGGGAGCGAGCCCTGGTTCAGGAAGCGACGGACGTTGGCGTACGAGGCCTTGTCCACGTCGATGCTGAAGGTCGAGAGCGGCGCCGAAGCGACCGGGCGGAACCCATTCTCGCGGATGTGCGAGTACTCCTCGGTATTGAAGCCGGAAGGGGGCGGTGGCGGGGTGATCTGGCGGTAGCAGCAGGGCGCGCCGGTCGGGGAGGGCGGTGCGTTGGTCGCACCATTGAATGCGTTCCCCTTCTGTCCTGCCTGTGCGGGAACCCCATCGATGTACTGGATATGCTCGTCCGCTCGCCCGCCGCGGATGCTCATCTGCCCCTCCGCGCCGCTGGCGACCACGCCGGGCTGGAGCGCCAGGACCGAAGCGATCCGGTCGGCCGGGAGCTGTTCATTCAACGCCCGCTCGTCGCGCATTTCGCGCGCCTCGACTTCGACGACCGAGGGTTCGAGGGTGAAATCCCGTCGTGTGGTCTGCCCGGCCGCGACCGGCACCGCCCGGATGATCAACGGGCGGTATCCCACGATTGTCGCGCGCATGTCGACCGCGCCCGCGGTGACCCGTGCGATGAGATAGTGGCCTCGGGCATCTGTGATCGCGGAGATCGAGGCGGCGTCAATGAAGACCTGGGCATTGGCGATCGGGGCGCCGCCGTTGTCCTTGACGTATCCTTCGATCCGACCTGGGGATTGAGCAGAGATCGGCGCGAGGGTGATGGCGACCGCGGCGCCGAGCGCGGTGAGTCGGGTGAGCAGGGGTGCAGGGAGCATCTGGGGTTCCTTGTTGGGGTCAGGTCAATGCGGCGGGGAGATGTGGGCACGCCGACCCCTTGCACACCCCACATCCAGGTGTGCAATTCCCCCTCCTCCGTGCATCTCCGGACCCCTCATTGCGGAGTTGGGCCAGGAACGTAGGATTCGTGGCAATGGTGCCCGTCGGCAGGACCCTCGAAATCGGATCGCCAATGCGGAAGTGGATCTGGGCCCGGGCACTGCTCGGCTGTTCCTTGGTGGCGGGTGGCTCCCTGCTTGGCTGTCGGATCGATTCGCGGCCTCCGGCGGCCGCACCGGCAACGGCAAGCCTCCTCGAACCTCCGGCCGATCACCCGCTCCGCGCCGAGATCCTGCGTGGTCGGGCCATCGTCGAAGCGACGGCCGAGAGCCTGCCGGGGCATGTCGGGAACGGGCTCAGGTGCACTTCCTGCCATCTCGACGGCGGGACCCATGAGGTGCTGGGGTGGAAAGGCGTCTACGCGCGCTTTCCGCAGTACCGGAGCCGAAGCGCTTCGATCCAGGTCATCGAAGACCGGATCAACGATTGTCTGGAGCGGAGCCTGGCGGGAAAGAGGATCTCACCGGACAGTGCGGCCATGAAGGCGATCGTGGCGTATCTCGCATGGCTCTCACGCGAAGTCCCGGTCACGGGCGGGATCGCGGGGGGCAAGATCACCGTGCCGTTCGAGCCGCTCCAGCCCGACTCCGTCCGGGGCGGAGCGCTCTTCGCCGCCACCTGCGCCCGCTGTCACGGGGCGAATGGCGAGGGAGGTGCGCTGGGGACGCCGCTCTGGGGGGGTCGATCGTTCACGATCGGCGCCGGGATGGCGCGGTACCGGACAGCGGCAGCTTTCGTGCACGCCAACATGCCGCGGGATCTGCCGGGGACGCTCACATTACAGGACGCACTGGACGTCGCGGCCTTCGTGGACAGCCGGCCGCGGCGGGACTTTGCAGGAAAGGAGAAGGATTGGCCTCGGGGAGGGGCGCCGCCCGACACCCCCTATCCGACCACTGGGACGAAGCCGGGCAGACCCTAAGGAGGACCCTATGTTCGACGAGAAGATGACCCATTCCGATCGCCGCGGATTCCTCACCCGGACCGCAGCAGGGGCGGCGATGGCCGCACTCGCGACCCTCCCTACCTGGGTCGAAGCGCAGACGCCGGCGCCGAGCCCCGAGATCGATGGCCGGCAGATGTGGATCCACAGCATCACCACCAAGTACCGGCAGCTCTTCGAGACGCCGAGGATGGACACCTTCATCCCGCTCCATCACATCTCGAACTACTACGGGGCTTGGCGCGCGACCCCCGGCGTCCGTCAGAACGATATGACGGCCGTCCTCGGCATCACCGGGTTCGCGGTGCCGTCGCTGCTCGGCGACGCGATGTGGACCAAGTACGGGTTCGGGAAGATGGTGAACCTGACGGATGCCTCGACCGGTCAGCCGTATGCCCGGAACCCGTTCATGAGCCCGCAGAACGGGGAGCTCTTCGGGGCCCCGACGGTCACGCCGACGGCGCTCCAGGGGCTCGGCGCCAAGATCATTCTCTGCAACAACGCCTTCGGACTGTTCATCGCGTTGAGCGCGGGCGCCACCGGGCAGACCCCCGCGGCGGTGCGAGCGGAGTTCCTCGCGAACCTGCAGCCAGGCGTGATCATCATCCCCGCAATGGTGCAGGCGGTGGAGCAGGCGCAGCGGGCGGGGCTCACCTATATGAAGAACGCGTGAGCGACAGTAAGGAGTGAGGAGTTAGGAGTGACAGGTGAGGGGTCAGGGGTATGGGGTGAGGGGTGAGGAGGGTGGGGTGGGTCGGTCCACTCCTCACTTCTCACTTCTCACTCCTTACTTCTTACTTCTTACTCCTTACTTCTTACTTCTTACTATTACTGCATGCCCTCTCCCGACCGGATCCGGAGTCTTGACGCCTTTCGTGGCCTCACGGTCGCGGGGATGATCCTGGTCAACAACCCCGGGTCGTGGGGGGCCATCTATCCGCCGCTGGAGCACGCGACCTGGGACGGATGGACCCCCACCGACCTGATCTTCCCCTTTTTCGTCTTCATCATGGGGATCTCGGCGGCGCTCGTGATCCCGCGGAGACTGGCAGGAGGGATGTCGAAAGGGATGGTCTCGCGGCAGGTGGTGGTGCGGGCGGCCCTCCTTTTCCTGATCGGCCTCGCGCTCAATGGCTTCCCGCACTACGACCTTGCCACCATCCGGGTGATGGGTGTGTTGCAGCGGCTGGCACTCTGCTACCTCGCCACCGGCCTTCTCGTGACCTTCACCACGCCACGGGCCTGGCGGTACTCGGTCGCCGCGCTCCTCCTCGGCTACTGGCTGGCGCTCCTCCTCATCCCTGTGCCGGGATACGGAGCCGGCGTGCTCGCTCCCGACGGCAATCTTCCCCAGTATATCGACGCCCTCGTCCTCGGTGCGCATCGTTGGCGGACGGCGTGGGACCCCGAGGGGATCCTCAGCACCTTCCCCACCATCGCGAGCTCTCTCCTCGGCGCGCTCACCTGGCGGTGGTTGCGCGAGGAACGGAGCGTGGCCGAGCGGGCGCTGGGATTGATGCTGGGTGGGGACGCGCTGCTGCTGCTGGGGTGGGGATGGAGTTGGGTCTTTCCGATCAACAAGAATCTCTGGAGCAGCTCCTACGTGCTCTGGACCACCGGGCTGGCGATGCTGGTCTTGGCCGCGCTGATGTGGGCGATGGATGGACTGGGAAAGGTGCGGTGGGCGCGGCCCCTGGAGCACTATGGTGCCAATGCGCTGGCGGTCTTCGTCCTCTCGGGACTCGTCGGACGCTTGATCACCCTGATACCGGTCGGGAGCGGGACCGGGGCGACGACGCTGAAGGGGTGGATCTTCAACCACGTCTTCCTGTCGTGGGCCAGTGAGGTGAACGCTTCGTTCGCGTTCGCGATGGTGACGGTCGTGTGCTTCTGGGCGGTGGCGTGGGGGATGCACAGGAAGGGGTGGTTCGTCAGACTGTGAAGTGTGAGAGGGAGCTGCAACTGCGTGAGAAGTGCGAGGGGGCTCCGTCAGTCGGTCGGTCCCTCTCACGCCGTTGCAGTTCCCTCTCACATCTCACGCTCTTCGACGTCGCAGTTCATCCCGCACGCGCGCCTGGATCATCTCCACCCCGATCACGTTGTGTCCCCCCTCGGGGATGATCACGTCGGCGAAACGCTTGCTCGGCTCCACGAACTCCAGGTGCATCGGCCGGACGGTGGTGAGGTACTGGGTGATGATCGACTCGACCGAGCGACCCCGCTCGGCGATGTCGCGTTGCATCCGGCGGATGAAGCGGACGTCGTCGGCGACGTCGACGAAGATCTTGATGTCGAAGAGCCGGCGGAGCCCAGGGTCGACGAAGAGGAGGATCCCGTCGACCAGGATCACGTCCCTCGGCTCGACCCGGACGGTCGCTTCGGCGCGGGTGTGGTGCGCGAAGTCGTACGTGGGCTTGTCGATCGCGACCCCGTTGGCGAGCGACTGCAGGTGGGCGATGAGCAGGTCGTTGTCGAGGGCGTCGGGATGGTCGAAGTTGACCTTGGCCCGGTCTTCCAGCGGGAGGGCGTGGAGGTCCTTGTAGTAGGCGTCCTGGTCGACGAACGCGGCATCGACCCCGCCGAGGGCGCCGAGGATGCCACGGGCCACGGTGGTCTTGCCCGAGCCGGAGCCGCCGACGAGGCCGATGATCAATGGTTTCGAAGCCATGGCGGCAATTTACAGGGGTAGGAAGGGAAGAGGGTAGGATGGTAGGAAGAAGTGCCACGAGGCTCGGGACGGCCCTCCTACCTTCCTACCCTCCTACCATCGTACCTTTCCTCCATGCAGCGTCCCGCCACTCTCCCACCGCTCAGTCCCGCCGACCTCGAGATCGTACCGGTCACCCGATCGGACACGATCCCGTCGAGCTGGTACACCGATCCCGCCTTTCATCAGGTGGATCGGGATGCGGTCTTTGCCCAGAGCTGGCAGAACGTCGGTTCGGCCGACCAGGTGCGCGAGGCGGGACAGTTCATCATCGGCACCGTGGCAGATAATCCGGTGATCGTGGTGCGGGGGGAGGAGGGGGAGCTTCGCGCCTTCTATAATGTGTGCAAGCACCGGGGCGGCCCCCTGGCGCTCTGCGACGGTCAAGCCAAGTCGCTCCGCTGCCAGTATCATGGGTGGACATATCTGCTCGACGGTTCCCTCCGTGGCGTCCCCAAGATGGACCGGAGCGAGCTCTTCGATAGGAAGGATTTCGGGCTCGTCCCCATCAAGGTCGACCTCTGGGAGGGGCAGGTCTTCGTGCACCTCGGCGCCGACCCGCGCCCGGTGGCCGAGACGTTCCAGGGGATCGTCGAACGGATCGCACCGACGAAGGTCAACGGGTTCAAGTTCGCCCGGCGGGTGGACTACGAGGTCGGATGCAACTGGAAGGTGTACGTCGACAACTTCCTCGAGGGCTATCACGTGCCCTTCGTGCATCCCGAACTCGTCTCGCTCTTCGAATATTCGCAGTACCGCACCGAGGTCTTCGACCGCTACAATCTGCAGTGGACCCCGCTCGATGCGAGCACGCCGTCACCGTACAGTGGGAATGGGGCGGAGGACGGGGGTGGCCAGGCGTTCTATTATTGGGTGTGGCCCAACTACATGCTGAACATCCTCCCAGGCCGACTGCAGACCAACGTCGTCGAGCCGCTCGGGCCAGATCGGTGTCGCGTGGTGTTCCGGTACTTCTATCGCGACGTCGCGAGCGCCGAAGGGAAGGCGCGGCTCGAAGCCGACCACGCGTACAGCGACAAGGTTCAGGCCGAGGACCGGGAGATCTGCGAGCGGGTGCAGGCGGGGTTGGGGAGCAGGGCGTACGACAAGGGGAGGTTCAGCCCGGAGATGGAGGCGGGGGTCTGGCATTTCCAGTCGTTGCTGAAAGGGGCTTACGCTACGCTTGTCGGTAGTCGGTAGTCGGTCGCTGATCTCGTTTCTCGTCTCTCGTCTCTCGTGGATCTATGAATCGGACTCTCCTCGTTGCCCCGCTCATCGTCATCGTCGCCTGCGGCCATTCGCTCTGGCCGTCCACGACAGTGGTCACGCCGGTAGCGGTCTCGGAGACCTACCGGTGTGTCGATTCGATCTCCGGCACGCTGGGGTACAAACCGTTCCAGTCGAAGCCGGCCGAGGGGTTCCTCCGGACCCGGAAAGCGGTGACCGAGAGCTCGCGGGACATCTTCGACCAGCTGGCGTACGACCAGCTGCACGCGGAGATCATCTCGGGCATCGCGGGGACGAGTCTCACCATCACCGCGGAGTCCTACACCGAGCAGGTGTCGCGGCGGGGGCGAGAAGAAGTGGAGAAGGAGGCGCGCGCCGGTGTGATCGCGGACGCGAAGGTGGTGCTCGACGCCTGCGGGACGTCGAAGCAGGTGCGTCCGGACCGGGTGCCGAGCGTGAACTAGCCGGCGGGCCCGCGAGGGGTAGATTCTCCGCACACCCCATCCCGAGGTCCTCCGATGATGGTCTCCCTCGCCCAGCTCTGGCTCCCGATCCTCCTGGCCGCCATCGCGTGCCATCTGGTCGGCTTCCTCGTCTGGGTCGTCCTGCCCCACCACCGCTCCGATTATTCCCCCCTTCCCGATGAGGCCGCCGCGCGGAATCTCTTCAAGGGGAAGCTCTCGCCGGGGCAGTACTTGATGCCTTGGGCCACCCACAAGGAGTTCAATTCCCCGGAAATGATCGCCAAGCGGAACGAAGGCCCCAACGCCTTCATGGTGGTCCTCCCCAACGGGATGGGGAGCATGGCGCAGCAGCAGGTCAAGAACATCCTCTTCCACCTCCTCGTCTCCACCTTCATCGCCTACCTCGGCAGCGTCACCCTCGCCTCGGGCGCGGATTACCTCAGGGTCTTCCAGGTCTGTGGGACCGCCGCGATCCTCGCCTACGGCTTCACCTGGGGGCACCAGGCGATCTGGTTCGGCCGTCCCTGGAAGGTCGCGATGAAGGACATGGCCGACGGGGTGGTGATGGGGCTCATCACCGCCGGGATCTTCGGCTGGCTCTGGCCCAGGTGACCGGACCCCGCCCTCTACCGCAGAGGGAGTAGTCCGCCTGATGGATTGTCAAAGGCCCGATACCCTGAGAAAATTGGATATCGGGCCTTTCCCCTTCGGTCGCTCCCACGTCGAGGTCGTCGTGCATCGCAAGTACCTTCTCGCGCTCTCCCTGGCCGGGCTCGCCGCCTGTGCCGTCAACCCCGTCACCGGCAAGAACGAGTTCTCCCTCGTCTCCGAATCGCAGGAGATCCAGATGGGGCAGGACGGGAAGGCCCAGGTCCAGCGCTCCATCGGCATCTATGCCGATCCGACGCTGAATGCGTACCTCGCCAGCCTCGGCAACCGGATCGCGGCCACCACCGAACGTCCCAACCTGCCTTGGAGCTTCCAGATCGCCGACCAGCCGGTCGTCAATGCCTTCGCATTGCCGGGAGGCCCGGTCTTCATCGCCCGCGGGATCCTCGGCTACTTCAACAGCGAGGCGGAGCTGATCTCGGTGCTCGGTCACGAGATGGGGCACGTCGCCGCCCGCCACTCTGCCCAGCAGATGACCCGCTCCCAGCTCGCCGGCCTCGGCCTCGGCATCGCCTCCGCGGTCAACTCCCGCGTGGCGAGCCTCGCCGGGGTCGCGGAGCAGGGGCTGGGGCTGCTCTTCCTCAAGTACAGCCGCACCGACGAGGCGCAGGCCGACGCCTTGGGGTTCCGCTACGGACTCCGAAATGGTTGGGACATGCGTGAGGGGACCAAGATGTTCAACACCCTCTCGCGGGTCAGCGGCGATCCGAGCTCGCGCCTTCCGGAATGGCAGTCGAGCCACCCGGAGCCGGAGGGACGGGCCGTGCACAACGACGAGCGCGTGCACGCCGCCGAGGTGACCGGGGTGAATTTCGACACGCTGAAGGTGGATCGTAACGGCTACCTCCGGCGGATCGACGGGCTTGTCTTCGGGGAGGATCCACGCGAGGGGTACTTCGAGGGCACGGTCTTCTATCACCCCGGTCTCCGGTTCAGGTTCGCCTTCCCGGCCGGCTGGAAGACCCAGAACAGCGCCGAGTCGGTGGCCGGGATGAGCGCGGCGAAGGACCTGATCGTGGTCGTCTCGGGCGCGGGGCAGGAGTCGCCCCAGGTGACGGGGCAGAAGTTCGCTGCCCAGACCGGGCTCACTCCTGGGCAGGGGGCGGGGCTCACCATCAATGGTCTTTCGGCCTACACCCTCCCGTTCCAGGCGCAGACCGACCAGGGAACGGTGGCTGGGCGGGCCACCTGGATCTCGCTCGATGGGACGAGCTATCAGGTGCTGGGCTACGGCGGCGTCAACAACGCGAGCGCCAACGACCCGATCATCCTGGGCGTGGCGCGGAGCTTCGCGCGGCTCACCGACCAGTCCAAGATCGACGTGCAGCCAAAGCGAGTGCATCTCGTCCAACTCCGGACCTCCCAGACCATCGTCGAGGTGGGACGCGCCAACGGGAACACCCTGGCGGATGCCGAGCTTGCGAGCATCAACGGCGTGCGGGTGGACCAGGTGCTGCCGGCGGGGACGCTGGTGAAGATCGTTCGATAGTGAGGAGTGAGGGGTGAGGG
>JANMWE010000161.1:0-3344 GCA_031393795.1 Gemmatimonadota bacterium | reverse complement strand
CCGGGTCGACGGCGACATCGTCAACGCCAACGCCCCCGACCTGCTGAGCCCCAAGGACACCCTGTCGCTGGCCTACTCGGTGCTCACCGAGAACCAGAAGAAGAAGTTCGAGAACGACAACGAGCTCGACTTCTCCTTCGGGATCCAGAACCTGGCCCGCTTCCGCGGCAACGTGTTCAAGCAGCGCGGCTGCGTGGCGATGGTCATCCGGATGATCCCGTTCAGCGTGCTGACGTTCCAGCAGCTGGGGCTCCCGCCCGTCATTGCCAAGCTGGCGGACAAGCCGCGTGGGCTGATCCTCGTGACCGGACCCACCGGCTCCGGCAAGAGCACCACGCTCGCCGCGATGATCGACAAGATCAATAAGGAGCGGAAGGGGCACATCATCACGGTGGAGGACCCGATCGAGTTCATCCACCGGCACCAGGGCTGCATCGTCAACCAGCGCGAGGTCGGCACCGACACCAAGAGCTTCGGATCGGCGCTCAAGTACGCCCTGCGCGAGGACCCCGACGTGATCCTGGTGGGCGAGTTGCGCGACCTCGAGACCATCAGCGCCTGCCTGACCATCGCCGAGACGGGCCACCTGGCCCTCGCGACCCTGCACACCAACAGCGCGGCCGAGGCGATCAACCGCATCATCGACGTCTTCCCATCCAACCAGCAGTCGCAGGTGCGGGCGCAGCTCGCCTTCGTGCTCGAGGGCGTGGTGACCCAGACGCTGTTGCAGAAGGCCAAGGGGAAGGGGCGGTCGATGGCGGCCGAGATCCTGGTCGTCACCCCCGCCATCCGCGCGCTCATCCGCGACGACAAGATCCACCAGATCTACTCCGCGATGCAGTCGGGCAAGCGTCACGGGATGCAGACGATGAACGACGCCCTGTACCAGCTGTACACCAATCGCGATATCGCCATCGAGGAAGCGCTCCGCGTCTCGTCCGACCCGGTCGAGCTCGCGCGGATGTGCGGCGTCACCCTCGACAGCGAGGCCGAGATGGGGAACGCCGACAAGCCGGCGGGCCCGGCCAAGCCCGCGCTGCGGCGCTGAGACCGCCTGAGGAGGCACGATGCCCAAGTTCGAATACACTGCCCGGAACGCCCAGAACCAGCTCCTGAAGGGGACGATCGACGCCCCCAACAAGGACGAGGCGGCGAAGCAGATCAAGCAGAAGAAGCTGATCATGGTCAGCCTCAACGAGCCGCCCAAGAAGCTCAGTATCAGCTTCGGCGGCAGCGGCGTCCCCACCCGCGACGTCGTGATCTTCACGCGCCAGTTCTCGACCATGATCAACGCCGGCCTGCCGCTGGTGCAGTCGCTCACGGTGCTGGCCGAGCAGACCGAGAACAAGGTGCTGTCGGACACCACCCGGGCGGTGGTGTACGACGTCGAATCCGGCGCCACGCTGGCCGACGCATTCGGCAAGCATCCCAAGGTGTTCAGCGAGCTCTACGTCAACATGGTCGCCGCCGGCGAGGCGGGCGGCATCCTGGACACCATCCTGGGGCGTCTGGCCGTCTTCCTCGAGAAGAACGACGCCCTGGTGCGCAAGGTGAAGGGCGCGATGGTGTACCCGAGCGTCATTTTCTCGGTGGCCGCCATCGCCATCTCGGTGCTGCTGATCTTCGTCATCCCGGTGTTCGAGAAGATGTTCGCCTCGGTCAACCTGGAGCTCCCGCTCCCGACCGCGATCGTGGTCAAGCTGTCGCGCTTCCTGATCGGGTACTGGTGGGCCTTGGGCGCGGCCGGGTTCGGGGCCTTTGTCCTGCTCAAGCAGTACAACGCCACTCCCAACGGCAAGAAGAACATCGACACCTTCCTGCTCAAGGTGCCGGTGCTGGGCGATGTGATCCGGAAGTCGGCCGTCTCGCGCTTCACCCGGACCCTCGGCACGCTGATCAGCTCGGGTGTGTCGATCCTGGATGGGCTGGAGATCACGGCCAAGACGGCCGGTAACCGCGTCATCCACGACGCAGTGATGGCGTCGCGGGCCTCGATCGCGGGCGGCGAGACCATCGCGGCCCCGCTCAAGGAGTCGAAGGTCTTCCCCCCGATGGTGACCTCGATGATCAGTATCGGCGAGCAGACGGGCGGGCTCGACGAGATGCTCTCGAAGATCGCCGACTTCTACGACGAAGAGGTGGACGTGGCCGTCAGCGCCCTCCTCTCGCTGATGGAACCGATCATGATCGTGGTGCTGGGCGTCGTCGTCGGCGGCATGGTGGTCGCGATGTATCTGCCGATCTTCGACATGATCAATACGGTGCAATGACATAGGGCGGCCCGTCCTCGGGCCGCCGCCTTGGCCCGCCGCGGTCGACGCAGGGCGACCAAGGGCCCCGTTCGAGAGAGCGGGGCCTTTGAGCTTTACCCTGGACTCGGCCGCGATTTATCTTTCGGCATGCGCCTCTCCCCACTTCTTCTGCTCCTCGCTTCGCTTGCGCTCAGCGCGGGCCTCGCCGCCTGCCACCCGGCCCCCAAGGTTGCCCCCGGTGCCTTGGTCGAGGCGTTCTACGCCGAGCTCCTGACCCACCCGATCTTCGGGCCTCCTGATTCCGGGGCCTTCCCGCGGATCGCCCCCTTCCTGGGCGACACGCTCCAGGCTCGGCTCCTGGCGGCGCGGGCGGAAGTGGCGCGCGCGACCAAAGCCGCGCCCGGCGACAAGCCGCCGCTCGCGGATGACGATCTCTTCAGCTCCCTGATGGAGGGGCCGACCTCCTTCTACGTGAAGGCGACCGGTACCGGGAAGCGAACGGTCGTCCTCGTCCAATTCGAGAACCGCACCGGCGATAAGTCGGTCCAGTGGGTGGACACCGCGTACGTCGTCCCGCGCGACACCACCTGGGTCATCGACGACATCCATTTCGGCGGCACCTGGCCGATGGCGGCGCGGGGGACGCTGCAGCAGCGGCTGTTGCCGTAGGAGAGGCGAGTTGGGAGTGCAGGTGACGAGCGGGCGAGAAAGCGATGAGCGCGCAAGGAGGATCACCCCTTTCGCGCTCGCGCCTTGGTACCCACTCGCCCCTTGCACTCGTTCCTCTAGACTGACTCGATCCACGCCTCCACCCGCCCCTTCGGTACCGCGCCCACCAATTGCGCCACCGGCGCCCCACCCTTGAACAACAGCATCGTCGGGAGCGACCGGATCCCGAACTGCATACTGGTGCGCTGGTTCTCGTCGGCGTTCACCTTCACCACTTTCAGCTTCCCCGCGCGCTCCGCCCCGATCTGCGCCAGCACCGGCGACAGCATATGGCACGGCCCGCACCATTCGGCCCAGAAGTCCACCAGCACCAACCCCTCCGCCCCCTCGACCTCGGCCGCAAAGGTCTCGTCGGTCACATTC
>JANMWE010000112.1:0-14760 GCA_031393795.1 Gemmatimonadota bacterium | reverse complement strand
TGAAGGCCGCGAGCGCGATGGTGGGGAAGATCGCTGTCGGGGCGCCGGTCCCGCTCCAGAATTGGACCCTTTACGCCGCCCTGCTGGCCCTCCCCCTCGGCGCGGCCGTCCTGCTTCGCGTGAAGCCGCGGGACATCCCGTGGGTGCTGGCGAGCGGTGGCGTCGCCTTCCTCGGAGGCCAACTCGGCGCCCGGCTCCTCGGTCCGGAACTCGGCGCATTCTTCGCCGCCCTGCTCGTGGGGTTGGGAAGCAACGTCTACGCCTGGCTCAGCGACCGCCCCACTTCAGTCACGCTGGTCCCGGGCGTGCTCCTGCTCGTCCCGGGAAGCATCGGGTTCCGCGGCATCGCATCCATGGTGGATCGGAAGACGCTCACCGGAGTTGAGACCGCTTTCACGGCGCTGTTGATCGCGGCGGCGCTCTCGGCAGGGATCCTGACCGCGACCGTGCTGGGGCCGCAGCGGCGGCGGTACGCGAAGGATGCGTTCGCGAGCTGAACCGGAGTTGGGAGTTCGGAGTTGGGAGGGGTGCACACTCGAGACGGTCTCGGGGATGCACCCCTCCCCACTCCCAGCTCCTAACTCACCCTCTTGGATGGAACTGCCGGTGCACGCTCCGGAGATATTCGCGGTCCACGTGAGTGTAGATCTGGGTGGTGGCAAGGTCGGCGTGGCCGAGCATCTCCTGCACCGCCCGGAGGTCTGCGCCCCCTTCGAGGAGGTGGGTGGCGAATGAATGGCGGAGGGTGTGCGGCGTGACGCGCTTGGTGATGCCGGCGCGGATCGCCGCCTTCTTGACGATCCCCCACGCACCAACGCGCGACAGGGGCTGCCCGCGTGCGTTGAGAAGGACCCGGTCCCTGGTCTTCCCCTTGTCGAGCTTGGTCCGTTCCAGGTCGCGGTAGAGCGACACGGCGCTGATCAGCGGGCCGCCGATCGGCACGAGGCGCTCCTTGCTCCCCTTGCCGAACACCCGCACCACCCGATCCTCGAAGAAGAGGTCACCCAAGGTCAGCCCCACGAGCTCCGAGACCCGCATCCCCGCCCCGTACGCCAATTCCAACAGCGCCCGATCGCGCCGTCCCATCTTCTCCTCGGGCAGGGGCGCTTCGATCAGCCGCTGGCATTCCGAGGCGCTCAGCGTGTCGGGGAGTTTCCGGGCGCGACGCGGGGTCTCGAGCCGATCGGAGGGGTCGTCTGCGAGATCTCCCTCGCCCGCCAGGAAGCGATAGTACGTCCGCACCGCAGATACGTGGCGCCGGATGCTGGTCGCGGCAAGACCAAGTTCTTTCAATTCGAACACGAAGTCGCGCAGGAGCTTCCGGTCGGCGTCCTGCGGGCGCACGACGCCGCGCCCAGCGAGGAATTCTGCGAGCGTGCGCAGGTCGCGTCCGTAACTTTCGACGGTGTTCCGGCTGTTCCCCGCTTCGAGGGCCAGGTGATCGCGGAACTCCTCGAGCCGGAAGGCGCGGGAGAGCTCGTCGGGTGTCACCGTGGTCCGGCGCGCGGTGCGCCCTCCGCCTGGCGCCGGGCCGCGGCGACGTCCTCAGGGGTCAGGGAGAGGAAGTCGGCGATCCGGGCGAGCAGGGCGGTCTCGTGCGGAGAGAGCGCGCCGTCGGTGAGGGTGAGGTGCCAGACCTGGGCCGCGAGCGCGATGCGTGCCTCGTGGTCCGTCGCGGCGGCGGCAGTGCGCGCATGGGTCAGGAAGTCGACGCCGACGACGGCACCCCGCGCGACCGGCCCGAGCCCCCAGCGTTCCTTGGCGTGCGCCTCGAGCGCGGTCAGCGCGGCGGGATCGAGCCCCTCGTCAACGCTGGCGAGCTCCACCAGGAGGATCGTGGTCGCGGCCAGCGGGATGGGAGTGGCGTCGGGACGCGGGGTGTGCCGCACTTCGGCGACGGCCGCTTCGAACGCGGCGAGCAGGCGGGCGCCCGCCACTTGCGCCAGCTGTTGCCGGCGACGCCACCACCAGATCATCGCGGCGAGGATCAGCACGACCCCCAGCAGGGCCAGCCCGACATTCAGCTCGCGCAGGAAGTGCAACAGCACCGCCCGCTCACCCCCGATGAGCCATCCACCCCCGATGATCGCGCCGTACCAGACCATCGCCGCCAGGGTGAGCGGGGCCAGGGTCTGGACCGGCCCGAGCCCGACCAGCCCGGCGAAGGGGGCGACGATGAACCGGATACCGGGGAGGAGGCGGCAGAGGAAGATGCCGGGCAGGCCGAACCGGACGTACTCGCGCTCCACGTACGAGACGAGGTCCGGCGGGAGGAGCCGGCGTCCGGTGCGGCTCTGCGCGAACCGCGGCCCGAACCGCCGCGCGATCCCCCAGGGGATCAGCGCACCGACGCTGTTGCCCAGCGTGGCCGCGAGCCCGAGGGTGAGGGCGTCGAGCGGTCCTTCGCGGACGAGGAGAGCGGACACGAGGAGCACGCCGACGTCGGAGGGGACGAACGGGAACGCATTCTCGAGCGCGGTGAAGAGGGCGACCGAGCAGTAGACTGCCGCCGGCGGGAGTGCGGTCAGCCAGGCCACCAGGGCGTCGATCAGGGGACCCGCTCCAGGGTGGCGACCGCGAGCACGGCGACCCCTTCGCCGCGCCCGATCCATCCCATCCCCTCGTTGGTCTTGGCCTTGAGGCCCAGGGCCTCGGGCGACACGTCGAGCGCCTGCGCCAGCCGCTCGGCCATCGCCGGAAAGTGCGCGCCGAGCTTCGGGCGCTCGCAGATGACCGTGACATCCCCCTGCACGAAGCGCCATCCCTTCGCGAGCACGATGGCGTGTGCGGCGCGGAGGAGGGCAAGGGAGTCGGCCCCTTTCCACTTCGGGTCGGAGTCGGGGAAATGGCGGCCGATGTCCCCCGCGGCGGCCGCACCCAGGATGGCATCGGTGAGGGCGTGGGAGACGGCGTCGGCATCGGAGTGCCCGATGAGGCCGAGGGTGTGCGGGATGGTGACGCCCCCCAGGATCAGGGGGCGCCCCTCGGCGAACCGATGGCTGTCGTACCCGATGCCGGTGCGGATCATCGCCCTACGCCGCGACCAGCACGTGCTCGGGCAGCAGCGAGTAGTCCTGCCGGCGGCGGCGCGGAGTGAAACCGGCGTCGAGGATCAGCCGGTCCATCTCGCGAAGGGTGGTGGTGTGGGTGGTCCCGGTGGCGGAGACGACGTTCTCCTCCATCATCAGGGAACCGTAGTCGTTGGCGCCGAACCGGAGCGCCACCTGCCCCACCTTGTGTCCCATCGTGACCCACGACGCCTGCATGTTGGGCACGTTGTCGGCCACGAGCCGCATCGTGGCGAGGGTCCGGAGATAGGTCACGGCGTCGGTCTTCGGGGCCCCGTCGAACATCGGGGTGCCGTCGGGCTGGAGCGGCCAGGCGATGAAGGCGGTGAACCCGCCGGTCCGGCGCTGGAGCTCGCGGACCCGGAACATGTGCTCCACCCGGTCGGCGTCGCTCTCGCCCATGCCGTACATCATGGTCACCGAGGTCCGCATCCCCTGCCGGTGGGCCTCTTCCTGCACACCCAGCCACTCTTCCGTCTGCGCCTTCTTGGGCGCCACCCGCCGCCGCACCGCGTCGACCAGGATCTCGCCGCCGCCGCCAGGGATCGAATCGAGCCCCGCGGCCCGGAGTTCGCGGATCACCTCCGCGACCGGGAGCCGGAACCGCTCGGAGAAGAATACCACTTCCGACGGGCTAAAGCCGTGAATGTGGATCGGGTGGTGCGTCTTGATGTAGCGGAGCAGGTCGAGGTACCACTCGAACGGGATGTAGGGATTGTGCCCCCCCTGCATCAGGATCTGCACTCCGCCGATCGCCTTGCACTCATCGATCTTCTGTCCGATCTGCTCGTAGCTCAGGATGTACCCTTCCGCATGCTTGGGCCGGCGCGCGAACGCGCAGAAACCGCAATCGGCCACGCAGACGTTGGTGTAGTTGATGTTCCGGTCGATGATGTAGGTCACGACCGGATCCGGATGCAGGCGCCAGCGCGCCTCGTCCGCCTGGCGGCCGAGCTCGAGGAGGTCGGCGCGCTGGTAGAGTGCCAGCGCGTCGCGGAATTCGCCACTGTTGCGATCGACCGAGGTCATGATCAGGCCGCTGAGATGAACGAGAGGGTGCTGCCGGGGGCGAGCCCGTCCTGGGCCAACCGGCGGAAGAAGGTCGTCAGGCCCTCGAGCTCCGCCCCACCGAGGGCGTAGTCGAGGGTGCCGAGGTAGTCACGGGTCACCGCCACCGGGATGCCGGTGCGGACGCTGGCATCGGCGGCCAGCTCATCGAGGTGCGCCAACCCCCAGCTCCGGGAGGCGAGGAGCGCCTGGTGGATGGCCCGCACCGAGGTCTCATCGGCCTCCCGGCGGGCCGCCCACACGGCGAAGACGAACGGGAGCCCGGTCCAGGTCTTCCAGGCCGCGCCCAGGTCCACCACGTGCGGATAGCGCCCCTGGGCGGTCAGGACCAGCGCGGCGTCGCCGATGACGAGGACGGCGTCGTGCGGAAAGCCGTCGAGTGCCGCCAGGTCGCTCGCTTCCGCCCGGACCTGGGCGAACCGGGGCGCCACGCCCCAGACGTGCCGGCAGAGGAGCTCGAGCAGCAGCACCGAGGTCCGCGAGCTCGCCGTGCGGAGGACTGCGCGTCCGTCGAGCTGTTCGGGCGGCACCTTGCTGAAGAGCATCACGCTATGGACCGGGCCATCGGCCGCGATGGCGAGGTCAGGCAGCAGGTGGTACCGCGCGGCGTCGCGGGCGTATTCGACCGCCGAGACCACGCTCACGTCGAGCGCACCGGCCGCGAGCAGGTCGTTGAGTTCCGCGGCGGTCCCCGAGACGAGCTGGGCCGCGCAGGGCACGACGCCCCGGTCGATGGCGCCATAGACCGGGAAGCAGTTGACCCAGGCGATCCGTCCGAGCCTCACGCCGCGTGCACCACCGGTAGCGCCATCACCCGCGGCCGTTCGGCCGGCGGCGGGCCATCGAAGCGCTCGCGGATCGGCTGATAGAGCGAATCGCGCTCCACGGGCCGGCGTCCGGCCCCGCGGATGAGGCCCACGAGGTCGTGATACTGCATGTGCATCTGGGTCCGGGCGCCGGCCTCGTGGTACACCCGCTCGAACACCACGGTCCCCTCGACGTCGTCGCATCCGAAATTCAGCGCCACCTGCGACATGAACGGGGTGACCATCGGCCAGTGGGTCTTGATGTGGTCGATGTTGTCGAAGTAGAGCCGTCCCACGGCGATGTTCTTGAGATCCTCGAACCCGGTCGTGGCGCTCCCCACCCGCCCCAGTTCCTCCCCGAGCTCGTTGTTGTCGGGGTGGTAGGCCAGCGGGATGTAGGTCAGGAAGCCGTGGGTCTCATCCTGCAGCTCCCGCAGCCTGGTCAGGTGCTCGATCCGGTCGTCGGCGCTCTCGATATGCCCGTAGAGCATCGTGCAGTTGGTCGGGATCCCGAGGCTGTGGGCCTCCCGGTGCACCCGGAGCCACTCGTCGCCGGTGAGCTTCCGCTCGGCGATGGTGGCCCGCACGGCGGTGCTGAACACTTCCGCCCCGCCCCCCGGCATCGAGGTCAGCCCCGACTCCTTGAGCCGCTGGAGGACCTCGATCGAGGAGGTCTTCTCGATGCGCGCGAGGTGCGCGATCTCGACCGCAGTGAGCGCCTTGATGTGCACGCCGGGGTGCCGTTCCTTGAGCCCCCGGATCATGTCGGTGTAGTAGCTCAGCGCCAGCTTGGGGTGGAGCCCGCCGACGATGTGGAACTCCTTCGTCGGTGTCCCCCGCGCCTGCTCCGCCTCGTGGTAGACCTCCTCGAGGCTCCGGGTATAGTGCCCCTCCTCCTTCGGCATCCGGGCGAAGGAGCAGAAGGTGCAGGTGTTCCGGAGGACGCAGACGTTGGTGGGATTGATGTGCTGGTTGGCGGAGAAGAAGACCCGGTCGCCATTCTTGCGCCGATTGGCGAAGTCCGCCAGGCGCCCGAGGCCGATCAGGTCATTGGTGGCATAGAGCAGGCGCGCGTCAGCGGCCTCGAGCCGGCGACCGTCCACCACCTTCTCGGCCACGGGCCGGAGGGCGGGATCGCGGAGGCTGCCAGGGTCGAGCGGGTCGGACATCGTATCCTCTTGCGGGGTCGGGAGTTGCTCGAGGAAATCTACCCCCGCGGGGGAAAGTCGAGTAGCTGGCGTACCGCCCGCTGCAATTGCCGCGCAGTGAAGGGCTTCGCGAGGAAAGCCACGCCGGGTCGGGCCAGGAGCTCCTCGAGCCGCTCATCGGCCGTGTACCCCGAAATGAAGAGCACCCGGGTCGTGGGGTCGCGCCCCAGGATCCGCTCCGCCAGGGCCCGTCCCCCCATCCCTGGAGTGACCGCGTCGGCCACCAGGAGATGGATCCGCTGGGAACGGTCCAGCCGACGGAGCGCCGAGTCCCCGTCCTCGGCAGCGATCACACGGTACCCGGCCTCGCCCAGGATCCGACTGGCGATCTTCCGGACCGGCGCCTCGTCCTCGACCAGCAGTACCGTCTCGCCACCTCCCCCGCGATCATCCGACTGCGCGGGGGAACGTCCCTCGGTCCGGCCCATCTGCTCGACCCGGGCCCGGGGGAGATGGATGGTCGCCCTCGTGCCGCGACCGACATCGCTCTTGATCGCGATCTCCCCCCCGGCCTGCCGCACGAGTCCGTACACGGTGGCCAGGCCGAGACCGGTCCCCTGCCCGACCTCCTTGGTGGTGAAGAAGGGTTCGAAGACCCGTTGCAGCACCTCGGGCGGCATGCCGGCCCCGGTATCCTCCACCTCGAGGCGGACGTACTCGCCCGGCTCCACGACGTCACTGATCCCAGGCTGGCGCGCGAGCTCGACATTGCGGGTGCGGATGGTGAGGGTCCCACCATCGGGCATCGCATCCCGGGCGTTGACGGTGAGGTTGGTGACCATCTGTTCGAGCTGGCCCGGGTCGGCATACACCGGCCAGAGCCCGGGGGCGAGATCGTCGACGACCTTGATCCGTTCCCCAAGGAGCCGATGGACGATGGTCTCGAGCTCCTTCAAGAGGGCGTTGAGGTCCACCACCTGGAACTCCACGGTCTGTCGCCGCGCGAAGACCAGGAGCTTCCGCGTCAGCTCCCTGGCCCGTTGGGCAGCATGCTCGGCCGTGGTGAGATCGGCCCCTGCCTCGCTCGTTCCGGGGATCGTCTCGCGCGCGAGCGAGATGCTCCCCATGATGACCGTGAGGAGGTTGTTGAAGTCGTGCGCGATCCCGCCGGCGAGGCGCCCGAGCGATTCGAGGCGCTGCGACTGGCGGAGCTGGGCCTCGGTCCGCTCCCGCTGGGCGGCAGCCTCGCGCAGCTCTTCGACGGCGCTGCGGAGCGAGGTGGTCCGCTCCTCGACGGCACCCATCAAGGCCGCCTGGCGCGAGGCCACGAGGTAGACGACCAGCACGAAGAGGACGCCGCTCAGGAACACGCCCGCGGCGAACAGGGCGAGCCGGAATCGGATCGCCTCGGTCCACCCGCGCGGCGGGACCGCTTGAAGATGCCACACATCGGAGGGAATCCGGACCTCGACATCGACCGGATCGCGGGACCCAAGTGTCGAGTCGCCGAAGATGTACAGACCGTCGGCATCCCGGAGGGCGATCCGGAGCTCGACGGGCTGCTGCAGCCCGGCCTCATCGAGGAGCGGCGTGAGGTCGAGGACCAGGGCGGCGAGGTCGTAGCCCTCCACGCCGGGCCGCTTGAAGCGCCGCTGGATGACGAGTCCCCGGCCTCCCTGGCGCAAGGTGATCGGTCCGTTCACCGCGATCCGGTCGGTCGTCTCGACCTCGCGCAAGCGCGCCCGGACCATGGGATCGGAATGAGTGCGAAGGTCGAACCCAAGGGCCGCCTCGTTCCCGGCCAAGGGAGCGATCGCGATGATCTTCCCGTCCCGGACCAGCTCGAGGGCCCGGATCCCCGGGGTGCTCCGCTGCAGATCTGCGGTGTAGCGATCGAGCAGCTGCCGATCCCGCCGGATTTCCGGCTGGATCGCGAGGAACGCCTCGAATCCTTGCAGGATGGCCACCCGGTGTGCGATCGCCGAACTGAGCGCCTGGCTGTAGGGCACGGTCTGGGCCACCACCCGGTCGCGCGCCTCGAACTCGAGATAGCGGCGATAGAAGCCGATGAGCGTCGTGCCGGCGACCAGCGCGATCAGCGTCGCGAGGACCGTGGGCGATCCGACTCTCTGCCAGAGAGTGCGGAACGCCGTGTGGGCCGGAGGTGCGACCTCGGAAACGAGCACGCCCCCGGCGGTGGCCGGGGGCGTGGGGTCGTTGGCAGGGCGACCGGGGGTCACTCCCTAAATCGTCCTACGGCCACGGTGACGTTGTGCCCGCCGAAGCCGAATGAATTGCTGAGCGCCACCTTGATATCGACCTTCCGCTTGACGTTCGGGACGGAATCCAGGTCACACTCGGGGTCCGGCGTCACCTGGTTGATCGTGGGCGGCGCCTCGCCGGTCGTCACGGTGAGGAGGGAGTAGATCGCCTCGGTCGCGCCGGCCCCGCCCAACAGGTGCCCCGTCATCGACTTGGTGCTCTGGAACATCACCTTGGAAGCGTGCGGGCCCAGTGCCCGCTTGACGGCCTGGGTCTCGGCCTTGTCGCCGAGCGGGGTGGAGGTGCCGTGCGCGTTGATGTAGCCGACATCCTCGGGCCGGATCCCAGCATCCTCGAAACAGTTCCGCATCGCCAGGAGGGCGCCGTGGCCATCCTCCGGGGGCGAGGTGATGTGGTGCGCATCGCCGCTCATGCCGTACCCGAGCACCTCGCCCAGGATGGTGGCGCCACGCGCCCGGGCATGATCCAGCCCTTCCAGGACGAGGGCCCCTGCCCCATCCCCGAGGACGAAGCCGTCGCGCTCCTTGTCGAAGGGGCGTGACGCCCGTTCGGGGTCGTCGTTCCGGGTGGACAGCGCCTTCATGTTGGCGAAGGCCGCCACCGTGAGGCCGGTGATCGCCGCCTCGGCGCCCCCCGCCACCATCGCGTCGGCAGTGCCGTCCCGGATGAGACGGAAGCTCTCGCCGATCGCGTGGGCCGAGGAGGCGCAGGCGCTGACCGTCGCGTAGTTGGGGCCGCGCATCCCGTACCTGATCGAGACCAGCCCGGCCGCGATGTCGGGGATGAACATCGGCACGAAGAACGGGGAGACCCGCGACGGCCCCTTCTCGTAGAAGGCCTTGCAGTTCTCCTCGTAGGTGCTCATCCCGCCGATCCCGGAGCCGATGATGACCCCGGTGCGGTCGGCGTTGGGCAACGCCTGGTCGAGCCCGGCCTGGACCACCGCCTGGTGGGCCGCCCCGAGCGCGAACTGCGCAAAGAGGTCGTACCGGCGGGATTCCTTCCGGTCCATGTACAGGAGCGGGTCGAACCCCTTCACCTCGCACGCGAACCGGACGTCCTGGTTCGCGGCGTCGAACTTGGTGATAGGCGCGGCCCCCGACCGTCCGGCGAGCAGGGCGGCCCAGGTGTCCTGCACGGTGTTCCCGACGGGGGTGACGAGCCCGAGGCCCGTCACCACGACACGACGCTTCGCCACCGGCTACTTCCCGGTCTTCTCGTGGAGATACTTCATCGCATCGCCGACCGTGCGGAGCTTCTCCGCCTCTTCATCGGGGATGTCGATGTCGAACTCCTTCTCGAACGCCATTACGAGCTCGACGGTGTCGAGGCTGTCGGCGCCGAGGTCCTCCATGAAACTGGCCTCGGGCAGGAGCTTTTCCCGCTCGACGCCGAGTTCCTCGACGATGATGTCCTTGACCTTCTCCTCGGTAGCGCTCATGGGTTCCTCAACAGGGTGATGATGCTTACATGACCATCCCGCCGTCGACCACCAGCACCTGGCCGGTGATGTACGACGCGAGGTCCGAGCTCAGATACAACACGGCGCCGGCGATATCCTCCGGCCGCCCCAACCGTTCCAGGGGAATATGCTGAAATAATGCGGCCCGCGCCTCCTCCGGCAAGGCGGCGGTCATATCGGTCTCGATGTAGCCCGGGGCGACGCAATTGGCCGTGATCCCCCGGGAGGCGTATTCCTTGGCCACCGACTTGGTGAACCCCATCAGCCCCGCCTTGGAGGCGGCGTAGTTGGCCTGCCCCTTGTTGCCCATCAATCCGACGACACTGGTGATGTTGATGATGCGGCCGTGCCGTTTCTTCATCATCCCCTTGAGGACCGTCTTGACCGTCCGGAAGGCGCCCTTGAGGTTGGCGTCCAGCACGGCGTCCCACTGTTCGTCGTCGAGCCGGAGCAGGAGGTTGTCCTTGGTGATCCCGGCGTTGTTGACCAGGATGTCCACGGTGCCGAACGCCTGCACCACCGCCGCCACCGCCGCCTCGATCGAGGCCATGTCCCCGACGTCGAGCGCCACGCCCATCGCCGTGCCGCCCAGCTCCTTGGCCACCGCCTCGGCCCTGGCCTGCTCGCGCCCGCAGACCGCCACCTTGGCCCCCGCCTGGACCAGCGCCTGCGCGATGGCGCGGCCGATCCCCCGGGTGCTGCCGGTGACGAGTGCGGTCTTGCCGGTGAGGTCGATGGCGAAGCTCATCGTGCGAGGTCCGAGGCTTGTCCTGAGCGGACGCGAAGGATCCGAGGTGCGGTGTTCATGCGGCGAGGAACTTCTCGATCTCATCGGCCGTGCCGAGGGTCGTGGCGGTGGCGCCGGGGACGATCTTCTTGAGCAGCCCGCTGAGGACCGCGCCGGGGCCGACCTCGACCCAGGTGGCGCCCGGCGCCTGCCCCGCGGCGGCCCGGATCGACTCGGTCCACCGCACCGCCGAGGTGAGCTGCTCCGCCAGCAGGCGGGTCGCGTCCGAGGCGATGGTGACCGGATGGGCAGTCGCGTTGGCGATGACCGGGAACCGCGGATCACGGAAGGGGGTACCGGCCAGCGCCTCGCGCAGCCCCGACACGGCCGGGGTCATCAGCGGCGAATGGAACGCCCCGCTCACCTTGAGCACGATGACCCGCTTGGCGCCCCGGGCCTTGCACCCTTCCCCCGCCCGCTCGACCGCCGTCGGATCACCCGAGATGACGGTCTGCCCCGGCTCATTCAGGTTCGCGGCGACGGCCACCTCCCCGTCGCGCGACGCCTCGGTGCAGGCCTCCACCACCAGGGCCGGATCGAGCGCGAGCACCGCCGCCATCGCCCCGGGACGCTTCCGGCCCGCCTCGAGCATCAACTCGCCCCGCCGACGAACGAGGCAGGCGGCGGAGGTCACATCGAGGGCCCCCGCGGCGACGTAGGCGCTGTACTCGCCCAGCGAATGCCCCAGTCCGAGCGCGGGGGTGCCGAGCTTCTGCTTGACCAGCTCAAAGGCGGCGGCGCTGTGGGCCAGGATCGCGGGTTGGGCGTTGTGGGTGAGGGTGAGCTCTTCCTCGGGCCCTTCCCACATGATCCGGGTGAGGGGGACTCCCAGCGCCTCGTCCACGGAAGCGAAGAGCTCCCGGGCCGCCGGGAATCGCTCGGCCAGATCCTTCCCCATCCCGACCTTCTGGCTCCCCTGGCCGGGGCATAGGACGATCGCGTTCACCAGCGGATCACCGTGCTGCCCCAGGTGAAGCCGGCCCCGAAGGCCACCAGGAGGAGGAGCGAGCCGGGCTTGACCCGTCCCTGCTCCACCGCCTCGGCCAGCGCGAGGGGGATCGACGCGGACGACGTGTTGCCGTACCGGTCGACGTTGACGATCACCTTCTCCATCGGGATCCCGGCGTGGTCTGCCGTGGCCTGGATGATCCGGATGTTGGCCTGGTGCGGGATCAGGAGGTCGATCTGGTCGCTGGTGACGCCGGCGCGCCGGAGCGCCTCGTCGCACGCCTCGGCCATCGTGAGGACCGCCGACTTGAACACCTCCCGCCCCGCCATCCGGATGTAGTGGCTCTTGTCGTTGACGACAGCCTGGCTGATCGGGTTACGGGCACCGCCACCCGGACGCCAGAGGAGTTCCGCGAGCTTGCCGTCGGAGCGGATGAAGGTCGACAGCATCCCGCGATCGTCGGTGGCCCGCGAGACCACCGCCGCCCCCGCCCCGTCCCCGAAGAGGATGGCGGTGGTGCGGTCGGTCTGGTCGACGATGCGCGACAGGAGCTCCGCCCCGATCACCAGCACGTGTTCACTCTGCCCCGAAGCGATGAGCCCTTCGGCCTGGGTCAGGCCATAGAGCCAGCCGGAACAGGCGGCGGAGAGGTCATACGCGGCGGCATTGTCGGCGCCGAGGAGCGCCTGCAGGTCGCAGGCGGTGCTCGGCAGCAGCCGGTCCTGCGTGGCGGTGCCGAGGATGATCGCGCCGAGGTCCTTGGGGCCGACCTTGGCCCGGTCCATCGCGATCAGGGAGGCGCGCTTGGAGAGCTCCGCGAGGGTGAGGCCGGGATCGGCGTGCCGCCGTTCCTTGATCCCCGTGCGCTCGACGATCCACTGGTCGGAGGTCTCGAGCGTCTTCTCGAAGTCGTGATTGGTGACGATGCGATCGGGGACCGCGACGCCGAGCCCGCTGATGCGGGCGATGGGGCGCTTGATCATGCGCGGGCCGGTTCGCGCCGGGCGAACTCCTCGGCGATATGGCGGGAGAGTCCCGAGCGGACCATCTGGAGGGCCACGCGGATGGCGCTCTTGATCGCCGGCCCGCCGGAGGAGCCGTGGCAGATGATCGAGACCCCCTTGACGCCGAGGAGCGGCGCGCCGCCGTACTCGGAATAGTCGAGCGTGTGGAAGACCGCCTGGATCTCCCCGCGCGCGAGGATCTCCGGCGCCTTCATCTTGACCATCCGGACGATCAGGCGTCCGACCGACTCATAGAACTTCAGGAGGACATTCCCGACGAATCCGTCGCAGACCACGACGTCGAGCGCGCCGCACCGCACAGTGGGGACCAGGATGTCCCGCCCCTCGATGTTCCCGACGTAGTTGATCCCCGGGGTCTCCCGGAGGAGTTGATGCGCCTCGCGGGTCACCGCGTTCCCCTTCTCGTCCTCTTCGCCGATGTTCAGCAGGCCGACCTTGGGGTCGGTGCGGCCGAAGACGTCGCGCGCATAGACCGTCCCCAAGCGGGCGAAGCCGACCAGCTCCTTGGCGGAGCAGTCGACGTTGGCCCCCCCATCGACGATCAGCACCATCCCGTCGGCGGTCGGAAAGACCGGTGCGACGCTGGCGCGTTCCACTCCGTCGTGGATCCCCAGCAGGATCGTGCTCGCGGCGAGGGTCGCGCCGGTGTTGCCGGCGGAGACGAAGGCGTCGGACTTGCCGGCCTTCTGGAGGCCGACGCCGATCATGAGCGAGGAATTCGGCTTCTTGCGGACGGCGTGGAGGGGCTTGTCCTGCATCGTCACGACATCGGTGGCCGCCACGATCTCGACGCGCCGGCGGTCGATCTCGGGGTGCTTGGCCAGCTCCGCCTCGATCGCCTCGGGCCGGCCGACCAATTGGATGACGAAGTCACCCTCAAGGTCGCGGAGGGCCAATGATGCGCCCTCCACCTCGGCGGCGGGGGCATGATCCCCGCCCATGGCATCCAGCGCGATGCGGATCAAGCGATCACTCGTCGCCGGACTTCATCACCTTCTTGCCACGGTAATACCCGCACGTGGGACAGACGCGGTGCGAGAGGCGGGGCGCGCCGCACTTCGGGCAGGCCTGCGTGGGGATGCCCTTGGCCGAATGGTGGCCGCGGCGGAGCCGCTTGCGGGACTTGGAGAGCTTTCGCTTCGGGACGGCCATGGCTTACCTCAGGAACGGGACTCGGCGGCCGCGCACCCGCACGGCCCCTGGTTCAGATCGGCACCGCAGCGAGGGCAGAGCCCGGCGCAGTCTTCGCGGCACTGGAAATATGCTGGCACCGCCAGCGCCATCTCTTCACGCAACGCTGGCCGAAGGTCGATGTGGGTCGCCCGGGGGGCCAGCGGATAGACACCGGGATCGTCGGCGGCGTCGGGGTCGGTGCTGAAGAGCACGTCGACCGTGGCGGCGACCGGAAGGATCACCTCGGTGAGACAGCGCCGACAGGGGCCGCGTGCTTCACCGGCCACCTGCCCCCGCCAGAAGACGTCCCCCTCACCGGTGGCCTGCAGCCGCCCGCGTACCGCGAGCGGTCGGGTGAGCGGAAGTTCAAGCCCGACAAGGGCTTCATCGTCCACCGCGACCTCGCCTACAGTCTCAACGGGACCCCGTTGGAGGTCCCGCAAATCCACCATCAGCATAGCCACTAAACCTAGTGGTGGAGCGGGTTTAGGTCAAGTTGAACGAGTTAGCGGTGAGGGGTAAGGGGTGAGGGGGTCGACATCGCAGCGGAGCACTCCCCTCACCCCTCACTCCTCACCCCTCACACTCTTCACCCCCATAGCCCGGCCAATTCCGCTTCGGTGAAGTAGAACGCCACTTCGCGCTTGCCATTCTCGACGCTGTCCGAGGCGTGGATCGCATTCCGTCCCTTCGACTCGGCATGGAGCTTCCGGATGGTGCCAGGGGCCGCCTCGGCGGGATCGGTCGCGCCGATCACGGTCCGGAGATGCGCCACCGCGTCGGCACGCTCGAGCGCGAGCGGAAGGCAGGGCCCGCTGGTCATGAACTCCACCAACTCGGGGTAGAAAGGGCGACCGGCGTGGACGGCGTAGAAGGCCCCGGCCTCAGCCTTGGAGAGCCGCATCAGGCGGGCAGCCCGGACCACGAACCCCTCTTTCTGGAGGTGAGCGAGGATGAGGCCGGTCTTGCCGCTGGCGACGGCATCGGGCTT
>JANMWE010000251.1:0-1540 GCA_031393795.1 Gemmatimonadota bacterium | reverse complement strand
TGCAGGTGCTGGTACAGCACCCCCATCAACGTGGTGCCGTCGAACGGGAGGCGTCCCTCGATCATCTCGTACGCCATGATGCCGAGGCAATACTGATCGGAGGCGCCGGTCACCGGGTCAGCGGCGCATTGCTCGGGGCTCATGTAGGCGGGGGTGCCCACGAACGCCCCCACCTGCGTGAGGACTTGCCCTTCCCGCGACTTGGCGATCCCGAAATCGGTGACCATCGCATTCCCGTCGCCATCGAGCATCACGTTGGCGGGCTTGATGTCGCGGTGGATCACCCCCTGGCGGTGCGCATACGCCAATGCCGAACCCACCTCGCGCAGGATCCGGATCACCTGCGGGATCGGGAGGGGCCCGTTCTTCAGTACGTCGTCGAGCGATTTCCCCATCAGATACTGCATCACAAAGAAGGTGAGGTCGCCTCGGCGGCGGATCAGGTAGATCGGGATGATGTGCGGATGGGTGAGCGTGGCGACGGTGCGCGCCTCGCGGAGGAAGCGCTCCATCGTGCCGTGGGCGCTCACCAGCGCCGGCGACATCACCTTGATCGCGACGTCGCGCCCGAGCTGGGTGTCCTTCGCCAGGAACACGGCGGCCATCGCGCCGCGACCGAGTTCGCGCACGATCTCGAACTCCCCCGCCGTGGCCTGGCGGAGCAGGAGCGGGAGGGTCGCTTCATTGAGGGGGAGTGCCGAGAGATCGAGGGGGGTGGTGAGGAGCGCCGTCGCCTCTGCGCCAAGGTCGGACCCACACTTGCTGCAGAACCGTTCCCCCGCCTGGACGGTCGCACCGCATACGGCACAGGGAGGGATGCCGGTCACATCATTCCTTCTTCTTCGCCCCGCTCCGCCGGCGCGGGCGTCCCTTCTTGACCGGCGCGGCCTCGATGCCGGGAAGGGCCGAGGTCGATCCGGTCTTTTCGAGCGCAGCGCCGAGCACGGTCCGGACCGCGACGGTCCAATCGCCGGCCGGGAGCCGGTAGAGCCGATGCGGGTACTTCTCCTTGATCCGCTCCGGCAGCCCGTCGGGCCCGGCGAACATCAGCACGCTGGTGGAGCGGAGCCGCGCCTCACCGATCTCCTTGGCGCCGTCGGGGGTGAAGTAGTAGCACCGTTCCCGCGTGATGGCCCGCCGGAACTCGAACCAGTCGGGATGGATCCAAAGGTCGAGCTGCCCGCCCGCCTCTTCGCCCTCGAGGTCGTCGACGTCGAACCCGACGGGACCGATGAGATGCAGCGACGTCCCGCTTGCGGCGCAGAGGCCCGCCACCTGGTCGGTGGCGGCGCGGTCGTTGGGTTCCATGAGGGCTACATGCATCGATCTTCTCTGCCGGTGAAGAGGCGCGTCAGGCGCGGGAGGCGCGCAAAGGGCTCGAATGAACTTTGACCCAATCTAGCGGGACTCACGCGCCTATCGCGCCTCACGTGCCTCACGTGCCTCACGCGCCTTTCGAGCCTCATCCACCCCTCGTGTGCATTTCCTTGTGCGGATCGGCCCGCAACCCCTCCAACGACACCAGCGTCCCCCGCTCCGC
>JANMWE010000100.1:0-3260 GCA_031393795.1 Gemmatimonadota bacterium | reverse complement strand
CGCATGGGAGCCTGTGCGCATCGGCGAAGTGGCGCAGTTCTTTAGGGAACGTTCCGGAGATACGCGAGGGACCTACCCAAATCAAAGTAGGTCCCTCGTCGCGTGCGCTCCTCGGGAAGGTTCCCCGTGTTGTACGGCCTCGCCGCCTCGCCGCCTACGCGTCCCGAAACGGCACCTCGATCTTGAGGCCATCCCGCGCGATCACCGTCTCCGCAAAGACCGACTGCGCCTCCGCCAGCAGTTCGGGGGCTTCGCGGGTGTAGCGCGCGCTCAGGTGCGTCAGCGCGAGCCTCCGCACGCCGGCCGCTTGCGCGACCTCGGCCGCCTGGCGCGCGGTCGAGTGTCCGGTGTCGCGCGCGCGCGCGACCTCGTCGTCGCCGAAGGTCGCCTCGTGCACCAGCAGGTCCGCCCCCTTCGACGCTTCGAGGATCGCGGGGCAGGGACGGGTGTCCCCGCTGTAGACCACTCGACGCCCGGGCCGGGACCTGCCGACAAGGTCGCTCGGTGCGACCGTGCGCCCGTCCTCCAGCACGACCGGCTCCCCCTTGTGGATCTTCCCCCAGAGCGGCCCTTCGGGGACGCCGAGCTCGCGCGCACGGTCCGGGTCGAACCGGCCGAGCCGGATCTGCTCCACCAGCGCGTAGCCGACGCAGTCGGCGCGGTGGTCGGCCGCCACCACGTGGAGGTCGTACTCGTCCCGTTTCAGGACCTCCCCCGCCTTCAGCTCGACGATGTCGACCTTGAACTTCGGCTTCTCGAATCCGAGCGCCACCGCCTGGCCCAGGATCTTCTCCGCGCCGCGCGGGCCGTAGAGCGTCATCGGCGCCGTGCGGTCCAGCAGGCCCAGCGTGCGGATGAGCCCGGTGATGCCGAGGAAATGGTCGGCGTGGAAGTGGGAGAAGAAGACCTCGGTGAACGAGAACGCCACTCCGTAGCGCATCATCTGGCGCTGGGTCCCCTCGCCGCAGTCGAACAGCAGCGTCTCCCCTTCGCGCGCTACGGCGAGGCCGGAGACGTTCCGGTCGATGGTGGGGCAGGCGGCGCCTGTGCCGAGGAAAGTGACGGAGAGCATGGGGGCCGAATCTAGCCGCCCATGGGGGCCTTCGGTACGGTGAAGGGGGCAGGGGTCCGGAAGTCGCTGGCCACCTGGGGGAGGAGGATGGTGAAACGCGACCCGGCACCGGGCGCGCTTTGCACCTGGATGGCGCCCCCGCTCTGGGTCACGATCCCGTAGACGATCGAGAGTCCGAGCCCGTTGCCGATCGAGCCCTTGGTGGTATAGAACGGCTCAAAGACGTGTTCGAGGGTCTCCTGGCTGATCCCGGCCCCGGCATCCTCGACCATCAGCGCCGCGTGGATACCGGCGCGCACCACACCGGCCTCGACCCGCTCCTGACCCCGGAGTTCGCGCGCCTCGAGCGTGACCCTGATGGTGCCGCCCCCCGGCGTCGCGTCGCGGGCGTTGATCACGAGGTTCAGCAGCACCTGCTCCAGTTGACCCGGGTCGGCCGCCACGAAGGGGACGCCGTCGCCGATCCTGGTCTCCAGGCGGAACTTGGCGCCCAACACCGTGCGGAGCATCCCTTCCATTCCCTGTACGACGTCGCCGAGGGGAAGGGTCTGTGGCGCGAGGGGCTGACGGCGCCCGACCGCCAGCAGCTGGCGGATCAGCCCCTTGCCCCGGGCCGACCCTTCGCGGATCCCCTGGACATCTTCGCGCCCCGGATGGTCCTTGCCGAGGCGCTCCTGCAGGACGCCGGCGTAGCTCTCCACGGCGGTGAGGATATTCCCGAAATCGTGCGCGATGCCGCTCGCCAGGCGCCCGACCGCCTCCATCAACTGGGCCTGGCGGAGGCGCTCTTCCGACGCGGCCAGCGCCTGCGCCATCCGCTCATACCGTTCCCGGTAGGTGATGATGGAAAAGACGTCGCGCAGCTCGCGCGGGCGTTCGAGCTCGGGGCGGGGCCCGGATCTGGCCGACCATTCAAGGTAGATCCAGAGCAGGATCGCGTACGTCACCCCGGCGATGCTCTTCCCCGCCATGTTGCCGGTGAGCAGGGCGGAGAAATCGGGGCGTCCCCAGTAGCTGAGCACGCCGAAGATCACCGAGTCGAAATACAGCACGCCGAGGAGGGCCACGAGCAGCCGGACGAAGAGGGGGGCCCAGGTGAGCTGGAAGAAGAGCAGTTCGTACAGCACGATCATCAGGAGCCCGTCGAGCAGCATCACGAAGACGCCCACGCCGAACGCGCGGTAGCTCACGCCGAAGAACTCGAACGGCACCACCTGCGTCACCGCCGGCCCCGCCAGGGCGACCTGCCACTGCGTGATGTACGAGAAGATCCCGAGCGTGACATTCGCCAGGATGAGGCCATACACCAGCGTGCGGGTGGCCGGGACCCCCTCGCGCAGGTAGATGAGCAGGAGCGCGAAGAGGTTCCCGGCGAACAACACCACCGAGCCGGGGGAGACAGCGATCCCTCCCAGGATGTGCAGGAAGACCGCCCCGCCGAGGAGCGCCTGGAGGTACTGGGTCGCGGCCAGGAAGATGTAGAGCGGCGTGAGCCCGAATCGCCCGCGGAGCTCGTAGAGCCCGCAGATGAAGACGGCCACCAGCACCATCTCAGCGATCAGGGTGATTTCGATCATCTCAGCCAATGTACGCCCGGTGGCCGGTCCCGGTAGGGAGAGCAAGGAACGGGTCGTGCCCGAAGCCGGATATCTTTACACTGGGTCCCATGCATACCGACCCGGAACTCATGCCGAACGATTACTTCCGCATCGCCGAGGCGATCGCCTTCCTGGACCGCCGGCCCGACGCCGACCTCGACGAGGTTGCCGGGGCGGTGGGGCTCTCGCCGTTCCATTTCCACCGGCTCTTCTCCCGCTGGGCCGGCACCAGTCCCAAGCGCTTCCAGCAGTTCCGGAACGTGGTCGCCGCCCGCCGCCTCCTGGGCGAGGGGCGGAGCATCCTCGACGCCACCTACGCCGCCGACCTCTCCGGGCCCGGCCGGCTCCACGACTTGATGGTCTCGGTCGATGCCGTCTCACCCGGCGAGTACAAGTCGAAAGGTCGGGGGCTCACCATCCGCTGGGGTATCCACCAGGGGCCCTTCGGCGAGTTCCTCCTCGGCCAGAGCGACCGGGGGGTCACCACGCTCAAGTTCCTCGAGGGACGGAGCGACAAGCGCGAACTGGTCGACGAGCTGCGGGCGTCGTGGGCCAACGCCGCGGTGGTGGAGGACCTGAAGGGGACCGCC
>JANMWE010000071.1:0-9358 GCA_031393795.1 Gemmatimonadota bacterium | reverse complement strand
CCCGAAAGGCCGGGTGAAGAATTTCCGGGTGTCGCGGATCGCGACGGTGGCGGTGGCGGGCACCTCGCAGACCAAGGCGCACTACACGATCCCGAAGTCTTTCGTTCTCGCCGACCACGCGCGCGACCGGAAGCCGTGGGAACTGGGGGACGCCGAGGCGATCACCGTCGAAGTGGCCTTCACCGGCACCGATGGCGCGACCATCGCCGCCGCGCGGCTCGGTGCCGAGGTCCCGAAGCACGCCGGGCGGCGGCGCTTCAGCGTGCGGCGACAGGATGCCTTCATCCGCTGGCTCCTCTCCTTCGCCGGGGAGGCGAAGCCGCTCTCTCCGCCGGGATTGGTCAAGGGGTGGCAGGAAGAGCTGGCGCTCGTGGCGGCGCTGTACCCGGAGGGGCGCGATGGCTGACGGCGCGCTCGAGCGGTTCCAGCGCCTGCTGCGGGTCCTCCCCCTCCTCGCCGATGGGGAGCCGCACAGCTACGCCAGCATCGCCGAGCGGAGCGGTGTCCCGGTCGCGACCATCATCGCCGACCTGCGGGCCGTGGCGGAGCGGGAGGACGACCCCGGCGGCTACGTCGCCTCGCTCCAGATCCAGCTCGACGGCAAGGCGGCGGCGGTCATCTCCGCCCCTTTCCAGCGACCGATGCGGCTTACCGGGCGGGAATTGGCGGCGCTGGAGCTAGGACTTGCACTCCTCCGGGTCGAGTCACCGCCGGAAGAGCGACCGGTACTCGACCGGACCCGGAAGAAGATCCGCGAGACCATCCTTAAGCTCGCCCCCGGGGACGGGCTCGGTCCCACCGCCGCGACGCTCGGCGCCGAAGTGGACCTCGGGATGCTGGCGGAGTTGCGGAAGGCGGTGCGGGAGCAACTCGCGGTCCGTATCACCTATCAGGGGAGCGGGAAGCCGAAGGCCGAGCCGCGGACCGTGCACCCGTATGCACTCCTCCCCGCGGCGGGGACCTGGTACCTGGCGTGCCATTGCAAGGAATCGGAGGGGTTCCGGATCTTCCGGCTCGATCGGGTGCAGGCATGCAAGGCCCTGGCGAGCACCTTCACACTTCCGAAGGAATTCTCGCTCGATGCCGTCCTCCGGGACGGACGGGTCTTTATGACGAAGGGGACCGAGACGGTGCGGATCCGCTACTCGGCCAAGATCGCGCGCTGGATCGCGGAGCGGGAAGGGAAGCGGGTGGACCCCGACGGCTCGCTCACGGTGGAGCACCCGCTCGCCGACTCGACCTGGGCGATCCGTCACGTGCTGCAGTATGGGCGGGATGCGGAGATCCTGGCGCCGCCCTCCCTGCGCGCGATGATGCGGAAGCGGCTGCGAGGGTAGTAGGGGCGCGCCTTGCCTGCCCTCGGCTCGCCCCAGGAGGGGCAAGCGCGGAGCTGACGAGCTGATGAGCTGATGAGACCCCACTGCTCATCAGCCCGTCGGCCCATCAGCCCCCTCGTCAGCTCGTCAGCTCGTCAGCCCCCCGTCAGCTCGGCAGCTTGTTGCCCCCCTCGGTCCCCCGCGCCGCCCTTCTTCACCGTGCCCGCTTCTTCGCGACCGGCTTCTTCCTCCGACGACCCGCCACCTTCTCCCCGACCATGTAGGCTCGGAGCACCGCATTGATGCGGGTCTGGTAGCGGGGCCCCTGGGTCCGGAACCAGCGGAGGATGTCCTCGTCCAGCCGGATCGAGATCGCCTCCTTCCCGACCGGGATGACCCAGAGGGCACGCCGGAGCTGTGTCTCGGTCAGGAGCGGTGCGGCGTCCGGGTCGCCTGCCACCGCGCGGGCGATGTCGGCGTCGGTCAGCGCGTCGACCCGGGCCCAGTCGGTGCGGTCTTTCTTGTGGACCCTCGGATCATATACCACGATACGCGCGGCGCTCATCGGTCGATGCCTTTCTGGCGGAGATGATCCGCCAACGGGTTCCTCGAGGGGTGACCACCAGGGTCAGGATAAGGCCATCCGCCTCGCCGGTCAGGAGGAGGCGTGGCTCCCCATACTGGCGGCGGGTGTCGGGGCGCCAGAGCACTCGTCCGTGGAGCACCTGCACCGCCCGGATGAAGTCCACGCCATGCTTCTGGAGGTTACGCTCCCGTTTGGTGGGGTCCCACTCGAACGGCGAATCGTCGGCCATAAGTATACAATTTGTATAGACAGTTGCCAAGAGGGTCGGTGAGCGTTTCCACGGTGACCCCGAAGGGGGCCGAGAGCGTCATCATTTCGACGCGATGGCAGTCTGCCACTGCATCGCCGGCTGAACGGGGCCTGCGGCACGATCCCAGGAGGGGCAATACGAGAGCGACCCGCGCAAGCGGGTCGTTCTCGTTTTTGGGACCAGGGTCTGCGTGAAAATGGTGACCACCCCCGAAGCCTGAGTGGCCAGTTTGGACTTGACCATCTGACCTCTTCCGATCGGGCACACTTGCTATATGGTAACTTTTATGATACTATTGTTCCATGCCGATCCGCGTTGAGGAATACCTCCGCGCGGATGGCTCGAACCCTTATCGCCGGTGGGCTGACGGCCTCCCGCGAGAGGCAGCGGCCAAAGTCGAACTGGCGGTGTTCCGCCTCAGCCGCGGACATCGATCGCGCTTGAAATGGTTCGATGGCCTTGGCGAGTACCGGATCGACTGGGGCCCGGGATACCGGATCTACCTGATCCAGGATGGCCCTGACCTGATCCTGCTCCTGGGTGGTGGCACGAAGCGTCGCCAGCAGGCCGATATCAGCCGAGCCCAGCAACTGCGAGCGGAATACCTGAGTCGGAAACGAGCGAGGTGAGAGATGCCCCTGTCCCGTGATTTCAAGGCCTCCGTCGTCGCGCGGGTGCGTCGCGATCCACGGTTTGGCGTGGCCCTTCTTGATGAAGCGGCGACCGCATTCCTCAACGGAGAACCCGATGTCGCCCGCCTGGTCCTCCGGGAGTTGGTGAACGCGACCATCGGTTTCGAAAAGCTCGCTTCCGCCTCCGGCACGCCGAGCAAGAGCCTCCACCGGATGCTGTCAGCATCAGGGAACCCGAGCATGGATAACTTGGCCACCATCTTCGACGCCCTGCGGCAGCACCTCAAGGTGAGGATCAGGGCAAAGACGGCGGCGGCGTAGGCGCCTCGGCTGCCCCCGCCGGATCCCGGGAGGGGCAATGCGAGAACGACCCGCAAGTGCGGGTTGTTTTCATTAGAGGGATCAGGGAGTCCCAATAGGGCGGGGCCCCCGGCCCCGCCTGGGCCCAAGGATAGATCCGCGCGAAGGCGGGCCTGGGGGGCCCGCCCTATAGGCCCGCTTTGCAACGTCCGCGGCCTGCGGCCGGACTGCGTTCGCACGCTCCGCTCTGCGTCGATCGGGTGACGGTCCAAGGAGGCCTGTGGGTCAACTTGGGGGCGTCCCTGGAGTCGGGCGACGCCCCTGCTTGCGCGATATACAATTTGTTATATAATTCCAATGTCAGAACGACGACTGATCTGGGTCGGCGCCTCATTCGAGGATCTACGCCGCTTGCCTTCGGAGGCTCGCCGCCGGGCTGGCTACGAGCTCCACCAAGTCCGATCGGGGCTGGAGCCGACCCACTGGAGGCCTATGCCGTCCATCGGCGCAGGAGTCCGGGAGATTCGCATCGAGACCGGCCGGGCCTTTCGGGTCATCTACCTGGCGGGCCTGCCGGCTGCGATCGCCGTCCTTCACGTCTTCGAGAAACGCTCACCGCAGACGTCGCGGATGGACATTGCAGTTGCCCGGGCCCGGCTGAGGCGGTTGGCTCTCGACCATGACCACCTCTAGAGGTACATATGCCCATCAAGATCCGCCGATCATCTGGCAACGTCTTCCTCGACCTCGGTTTCAGTCCCGAGGAAGCAGCTAACCTCCGCCTGAAGTCCGAGTTGATGATCCAGATCCGCCGCTTGATCGAGAGGAGAGACCTGACCCAGGCGACGGCCGCCAAGCTCTTCGGGGTCACCCAACCCCGGGTCAGCAACCTGGTCCGAGGCAAGATCGAGCTTTTCAGCATTGACACCCTGGTCGGTATGCTCTCTCACGCTGGTGTCCGGGTCGAGCTCCGGCTGAAACCAAGGGTGGCGTGACGAAGAGAGCCCAATAGGGCGGCGCGCCACGCGCCGCCACAAGCCTTGCCCCGCCGGATCCCAGGAGGGGCAATACGAGAACGACCCGCGCAAGCGGGTCATGGTCGTTTGCAAGAAAGCGGTCTGAGGCCGGATCACCTGGCCACGAGCGCACTCAGGATCTCAGAGTTCGGTGTATCGAGAGTGAGCAGCGCGCGGAGCATGAGGTCGAGGGAGACACTGGGGTCTCCCGACTCGAGCTTGGCCACCCGCGACTGGCTCGACCCCAGCGCCCGGGCGAGCTGGGTCTGGGTGAGTCGACGCGCCACTCGGCGGCGGCGCACGGCGCTGCTCATCCCGAGCCGTGCCGAGACGAGTCGGGACTCCACTTCGGTGAGGCCCAGGAACTCATCGGCGGAGCCGAATCTCCACCCGTCGGCCTCGAGTGTACGCCGCCTGCGCGCAGTCAGGGCCAGGGGTCGTTCCTCCTTCGATCGAACCTTTCCAGGCGTTCGCGGCATAGCTCCAGGGTCCGCTGTGGGGTGGTGGGTGTCGTCTTCCGGAACACATCGAGGATCAGGATCGCGCCCGGATCGGTCCGGTACAGCAAGCGCCAGGAAACGTCGCCATCAGGGACCCGCAATTCATGGCACCGCGGGCCGATCACCGGCATCGGCCGGCTGTGGGGCATTCTGAGGTATTCCCCGTTCTGCAGGCGCCTTAGCAGCGCGCCGAATTCCACTCGCCCCGCCACGGAAATAGGCGGGGTTTTCAGCTCACCATGTAACCAGGCGAGAGGTCTGACGGGCATTCGGCCTTCTCCAATATGTCATATGTGACATACACGCGCAAGCCGTCCATCACTCCGAAGGTAGGGACCGGATGGTTGGCGACCGTCATCAATCGAACGCAGGAAGGGGATCGGTGTCGGCTGCCCGGGTGCGTCGCGACCCGCGAGAGCGGCTCGTTCTCGTCCCGCTTGCCCTGCACCGCCCCGGGCGATACCTCTACTGTGGCCGCACTTCTCCTGTTGGTCCCGCGTTCCCATTTCGAGGTCCGCCATGCCCGCTCCCCGATCCAAGTGGTGCAGGACCGGGCCGGTCGCGTTCGTCTTTGCTGCGCTCGCGACCGGCGCCGGCCGGGCAACGGCCCAGGTCCCGCGCGCCCCTGACCTCGGCGGACACACCGTCTCCCTCGGCCAGCCGAAGCTCTGGCATTGGCAGGTCGGCCTCGGCGCCGGCGCCCTTAACGCCGGGTCCGGCAGCTCGGGCGCGGTCAGGACGGAGATCGGTACCTACCACTCTGTGGTCAATCCGATCGCAAGTTTCGCCGAGATCGGCGCCGAAGGGTACTCCGGGATGCGCGGCGCCGATCCTGACGGCGGGCTCCGAGGCATCCTCCGTATCCCGTATATGGGAATGGGGGTGGGCGCCGACTACAACTTCCGCGACGGCCGGGTGGACTTCCTGCATACCATTTACACCCCGGTGCGTCGCGGCGGCCTCTTCGGGCGGGGCACGCTGCTGCGCTTCGACTGGTATCCCTTCCGTTCCGGATGGACGCTCGGTGTGAGCCTCCCCCTCCTCGATCAGCTGGCCGGTCGGGACCGCCCCCTCAGGGATCACGTGGTCGTCGCCGCGGACCTCCCCCTGCCGGCGCCGCACCGGTCACGCGACCTCGCGCTGACGGCGGCCCTGGATACGGTCCGCGTCTCCGCCGAATGGGTGCGCCGGCTGGTGGTCCCGTTCACCGATCACGATGCCCGCACCGCGGCGCTGGCCGAGGGGCGCACGGCACACGCACTGACGGAGCTGCGCACCCACCTCGCGGTCCGGAGCGCGGAGGCCGAAGTGCGCTTCTATCACGCGGCGGTGGAGCACGCGTTCGCGATCGCCACTGGCAGCGAGGTGGCCGCGTCTGCCCTCGCCCAGCGGGCCCGCGAGGTCATCCTCGAGGAGATCCTGGTCCCGTACGACCGGCTGCTCGGGCGGAAGAAGCACAACGACACGATCGATGACCTGGCGGTGGCGGCCCGGGGGCGATTCGCCCGCTGGCTGGCGACCGGGGCTGTCGTGGGCAGTGACAGCGGCATCGAGCGCTCGATGACCGTCTTCGAAGCGCTGACCGGGATGCTCGAGGTGGAGCGCCGCACCGCCTCTCGCGAGTGGGATGACGCCCGGCTCTCCTGGCTCCCCCTTCAGTACGGGCTGCTGCCGGAGCAGTACGACGAGCAGGAAGAGCTTGAGAGCCTGGTCGCGCGCGTCACTGGCGGCCGCTTCCACGATGGCAACCAGCTCGCCTACGTCGCCAACCTGCAATTCCACGCCGAGCTGCTGAAGATGATCGGCGAGACGCGTGACTATCAGGTGCTCTGGATCCACGATTTCCCGGCGATCACCGCCGGCCGACTGGACTGGGCCTCCGCCGCGGTGGTCCATCGCTACCTGGAGACGCTCACGGCGCGGGTCGAGGCCTATGACGTGACGCTGCGACTCCCGTCTTTCTTCATCCTGCTCGATCAGCACTATTACGAAGAGCGACACTCGCGCCTCCTGATGAACATCCTCGAAGACCCGCTCTCCGCGAAGGTCCGGCCGCCGGGCGCCACCGACCAGCAGGTCGCACTGATGGTCGATGACATCCGGCGGCTCCGCGAGGCGGTGCACCGCTCCCGCGCCCTGATGGCCGAGGCCCGCGAGTACGGTGGCGACTGGCTGCACAACCGGATCAAGGTCCACGTCAACATCACCAACCGGGCCGACGCCTCGTTCTATGCCGGCGGCCTGGTGTCCACGATGTTCGGCTACCCTGACGACGTGATGCGGGACCACCGCAAGGTGGCCTTCCGCGACGTCCGTGAAGACCAGCCCGACAGCGGCAGGGCGATCCTCACCGGTACCGGCGTCGGGCAGCAGTACCTCGGCCCCGGTTGGGACGATCGATCGTTGATGGCGCGCGGCGCGGTGCTCGCCGACCTGAAGACGGCGGCGCGCGAGGCGCTGTTGAGCCAGGGGCTGCGGATATCCGACATCCCGGCGCCGCTCCTCGCCGAGATCCCGGCGCCGGAGGTCGGCGGGGAGGATGGTAATGGCCGCGCGGCGCTCTTCAGCAACGGCACCGGCTACCTGTCGAAGCCGGTCGATGTGGCCAAGGCAGTGCTGTACTCCATGATGCCCCCCGGTTCGGTGTTCAAGATCCCGGACTCGCTCTGGAACTCCTCCTTCTTCGCCGGCCTCCTCACCGGGGCGGCGTTGCGCGGCTGCCACGTCCTGATCATCGCCCCGGCGCTGGCCAACGCTCCAAGCAACGGCTTTCCCCAGATGGGGCGGGCCAACGAGCTCTTCGCACGCCTGTTGCTGGTGCGGCAACTGCTTGCGACGCCGATCGCCGCCTCTGGTGGCGAGCTGCGGACCGGGCTCTATGCGCTGCCATTGGATGAACATGGCTTTGCGAGCCGCGCCGGCCGGTGGGCCGACCAGGTCGACACCTCGGCTTTCCTCCGGGCGCTGCTGCCATTCGTGCCGGATGTCGAACCTGTGGTCCGCCACTTTGCCGCTGACAGCGCCCGGTGGCAACCCCCCCCCGATTCCGCCGGGGTCCCGCTGCGTCCGCGCCTGCACCAGAAAGTCCAGTTCATGGCCACGGCGCCCCTCTGGCATGCCATCACGGCCTCGACGACCTGGCCTCGCTTCATGGAGGCCTACCTGCAATACCGCCGGGCGACGTACGACACCACGCTGCGGTATGAGGAGATCAAGGGGTACAGCGATTCGCTCGAAGCGATCGCGGTGCACATCGCCGAGGAGGCACGGGGGGTGACCGGGGCCGCGAGCTTCGCGATCCTTGGTTCCCAGAACATGGGGTATCGGAGCATGTTCATGGACGGTGAGATCGGCATGCTCTTCACCGGGCCCCAGTCGCTGCCCCCCCTGGTGGACCTGGTCTTCATGGCGGGCACGGTCACCTGGGTGGACGACCGGGCCACGCTCGACCGGCTTCTTCCGCCGCCCAGTGAGCTGGAGCGCCGATTCGCACGACTTATGAAGGACGGCCTATGACCGCGAGATGGCGGGTCACCCTGCTGCTTGCGGTGCTGCCAGGGCTCGCAGCGCCGGCGCAGGCGCAGCTGGGTGAGGTCCAGGTCGGAGTGATCGGCAGCCAAGGCCTGGGTCAAGGGGGACGGCGCGCGCCAGGGCTTGTCGTCGGCTTGGCCGGCGCGCGCCTGGTCTACATCGGTGTGCGCGGGACTCGTGATGGCGAGACCAGGACCGACGCGGCGACGAGCACCGTCGTGACCGACCACGCGACGTTGCTGGCGCTCGACCTGGCCGCCATCATCCCCGCCGGTCCCCTCGAGGTCATGCCCGGGGTGAGCCTCGGCGCGCTCCGCCACGACCAGCATACGGCGCAGGGAGCGACGACGAACGATGTGCGCTCCACCAACTTCCTCGTGGCGCCAAGCCTCTCGGCCGAGCTGCACGCGGGGTCGGTGGGCCTCATTCCGGAAGTCCAGTATCAGTTCTCGGGTCGGCCGGACCTCGCATATCCGGTGCGGCGCGTCGGCTGGCTCGTCTCACTCCGCGTGGTGTTCGTGTGGGAGGTCGGTCGCGTACGTACTTGAGGGCGGCCCCGCGGCTCTGCCGCGGCAGTTCGTTTTGCCCGGAAGGATGCGGGCCCGCCATTCATGGCGGGCCCTTTCTTGGAGATATTGTCTGGCGGAGGCCCGCGATGAATCGCGGGCCCGCGGGGCCCGCCTTTGACGAGATCTTTTCATTGACGACGGCGGGCCCAGAGGGCCCGCCCTAAAGGCCCGCCCCATATCTCATCAACTCATCAGCTCATCAGCTCGTCGGCTCCTCGCCACCTGTCTCCCTGCCCACGCCGCCGCTTCCCCGCCGAACAACGTCAGCCCCAGCCCCACCACGATCACCACGGTGGCCGTGATCATCTTCGGCGTGACCCGCTCCCCTACCACCGCCCAGCCAAGGAAGACCGCCACGATCGGGTTGACGAGGGCATAGGTCGCGATCTTCCCCGCCTCTACGGTCGAAACGAGGTAGCTGTACGCGGTATACGCGATCATCGACCCGAACACGACCAGGTACGCCCACGCCGCGATGCTCACTGCGCTCACCGACCTGACGTCGAACGCGGAGAACTCCCCGCGCACCAGCGCGACCAGGGCGATCATCACCCCGCCCGTGAGCATCGTCATCGCGGCCCCTTCCACCTTGTCCGCCGGATGCGGGATCACCGGGCCGGCCACGGTGCCCACCGCCCAGGCGATCGCGCCTACCGTC
>JANMWE010000064.1:0-13911 GCA_031393795.1 Gemmatimonadota bacterium | reverse complement strand
GAATCCCCACCCCTGCAGGGCTCGACCGCCCAAGGCCGACCTCTGACTGAACATCGCGATTGGTCTCCGAGGATCCTCGCGGGGCTGGCATTGCTCGGCGCGCTTTACGTCGCCCGGGACGTGCTGGCCCCGTTCGCGCTGGCGGTGGTGGCGGCCGCCGCGCTCCGACCGGTCGTCCGGCGACTCGAGCAATGGCGACTCCCCGCTCCCGCGGGTGCCACGCTCATCGTCCTGAGCGGCGTGCTGCTGGTCGCGTTGCTCACCGCCGCGCTGGTCGACCCCGTGACTCAGTGGGCGTCCCAGGTGCCCGCCGCGACGTCGGCGGTCAACCGAAGCCTCCGTTCCTTCCGCGATCGGCTCGGCCAGCTCGGCTGGCGGATGGCCCCGTCCACCGCGGCCGAGCGTCAGGCGACACCTCCCGAAGGGCTGGCGGGTGAACTCGTCGGTCAGGCAGTGACGGGCACCGTGCGGGCCCCCGCCATCGCGCCGTTCATCCGTCGCGCCCTCCCGACCACGACCGCCATCGTGATCGGCGCCCTGGAATTCCTCGTCTTCCTGCTCTTCCTCCTCGCGGGGGGGGATACCTGGGGACGGCGGCTGCGGGAAGCGGCCGGCTCCTCGGCCGAGGGAGAACGCCTCGTCACGCTGGCGGAGCAGGTCCGCGAAGCGGTCGCGCGCTACCTCCTGGTGACGCTCGGCATCAACCTCGCGCAGGGGATCCTGGTGGGGCTGACACTCTGGCTGCTCGGGATGCCAGAGCCGCTCCTCTGGGCCGTCGCGACCGTGGTCATGGAGTTCCTGCCCTACATCGGTGGCTTCATGATGATGGTCCTGCTCGCCTTCGCCGGCCTGGTCAGTTCTCCCGACCTTCGCCTCGCAATCCTAGCACCGCTCTCCTACCTCCTGATCACGACAGTGCAGAACAATTTCGTGTCCCCGATCTTCTACGGTCGCGGGCTCAAGCTGAACCCGGTGGCGATCCTGCTCGCCGTGGTGTTCTGGTGGGGGCTCTGGGGTGTTGCGGGGGCGTTCCTCGCCGTCCCGTTCCTGGCCGCCGCCAAGCTCGTCGCCGAGTACCATTCGCCGCTCCAATCGTTGGCGGCCTTTCTCGAAGGATGAAGACGATGACCCGATATGCCTGTGCGCTGGTCGTGGCCCTCTCCCCTGCCTTGCTGGCCGCCCAGAACCCGGTCCCGCGCGATCCGTCGCAGTGGCCGCAACACTCAATGGAACGCCCCAGGCCCCCGGTCGTGACCCCCGGGGCGTTCGTGGCCGCACCCCCGCCGAGCGACGCGATCGTGCTGATGGATGGGCGCACCCTTGGGAGTTGGCAGAGTGCTGACTCCATGGGCCACCCCGCGCGCTGGAAGGTGGAGCACGGGTACGTCCAGGTGGCGCCGGGCACCGGCGGCATCGCGACCCGCGACTCCTTCGGGGACATCCAGCTGCACGTCGAGTGGCGCGCCCCCCTCCCGGTGAAGGGTGAGGGTCAGGAGCGCGGCAACAGCGGCGTCTTCCTGATGGGGACCTACGAGGTGCAAGTCCTCGACTCCTATCACAACGACACCTATGCCGATGGCCAGGCCGGTTCGATCTTCGGGCAGTTCCCGCCCCTGGTGAATCCCGCCAGGCCCCCGGGGCAGTGGAACAGCTATGACATCTTCTTCTCCCGCCCTCGCTTCGACGCGACCGGCGTGGTGACCGCCCCGGCACGCGTGACCGTGCTCTTCAACGGGGTCCTGGTCCAGAACGACCAGGTGATCCTCGGCCCCACGACCTATGCGCGTCGCACGGCGTACTCAGCGCATCCCGACCGGCTCTCCATCGAGTTGCAGGACCACGAGTTCAAGGTGCGATATCGGAATATCTGGGTGCGGCGGCTGGAGTAGCACGGACGCGCTCCCCCTCTCCCGTAAGGGAGAGGGGGCCGGGGGGTGAGGTCGGTCGGGAGAGGGGGCCGGGGGGTGAGGTCGAACAGCCAACGGCGAGGGGGGTGTGTAAGCGGCGAGCGGGCGAGAAAGCGAGCAAGCACGGGACCCTGACCGCCTTACCGCCCTACCGCCTGACCGCCTCGATGGCTACTTTACCCGCCGGTTGGAGCGGTGGCCGAGTGGCTGAAGGCGGCGGTTTGCTAAACCGTTATAGGGGTCTAAAGCTCTTATCGGGGGTTCGAATCCCCCCCGCTCCGTACAGAAGTAAGCGGTGAGCAGTGAGCGGTGAGCGGGAGCCCCTCCCGCCGTCCCGCTTACCGCTCACCGCTTACCGCTTACCCCGACAGGACCCAGAAATGGCACCGAGAGTCCGCTTCGCCCCCTCCCCCACCGGCTACCTCCACGTCGGCGGCGCCCGCACGGCCCTCTTCAACTGGCTCTACGCCAAGAAGACCGGCGGCACCTTCATCCTCCGGATCGAGGACACCGACAAGGAGCGGAGCACCGAGAGCCACACCCAGGTCATCCTCGACGGCCTGAAGTGGCTCGGCATCTCCTGGGACGAAGGTCCGATCTTTCAGGGCGCGGCGGTGGCCCAGCACCAAGCCGATGCGAAGAAGCTGCTCGACTCCGGCAAGGCGTATCGCTGTTTCTGCACCAAGGAGGAGCTCGACGCCCAGCGCGCCCTGGCCGACAAGGCGAAGACCGGCTTCAAGTATGACCGACGCTGCAGCAAGCTCCCCGCCGCCGAGGTCGAGGCGAAGATGAAGGCAGGCATGCCGGCGTCGATCCGGATCCGGATGCCGCAGGAGGAGCTGGCGTGGGAGGACGCGGTCCACGGGAAGATCACCTTCCAGGGGCACGACCTCGACGACTTCATCATCCTCCGGAGCGACGGGACCCCGATCTACAATCTCGCGGTGGTGTCGGACGACATCGCGATGCGGATCACCCACGTCATCCGGGGCGACGACCACATCTCCAACACCCCGAAGCAGATCGCCATCTACTGGGCGCTCGGCGCGGCGGTGCCGATCTTCGCCCACGTGCCGATGATCCTGGGAAATGACGGGAAAAAGCTCTCCAAGCGTCACGGTGCCACTGCGGTGGGCGACTACCAGGCCAAGGGGATCCTCCCCGCCGCGATGCGGAACTTCCTCGCCCTCCTCGGCTGGAGCCCCGGCGGCGACCGGGAGATCATGCCCGAGGCGGAGATGATCGAGTCCTTCTCGCTGGAGCGGATCCAGTCGAAGCCGGCGGTGTTCGACACCGACAAGCTCGAATGGATGAACGGGCAGTACCTCTCGGCCATCCCGGCAGCCGAGCTGGAGCCCGAGGTGCTGCGCGAGTTGGCGGTGATGGGGGTCTCCCCAGGCCCCAGGCCCCTGTCCCCCATCATCGACGCCGTGAAGGCCCGCTCGCGCCTCATCACCGACATCGCCAGCCAGGCCGCGGTGCGGCTCGATCCGTCGCGCGCGGTGATCGACGAGAAGGGTGCTGCGCTGCAGAAGAAGCTCGGCGCCGCGTTCGGGGAGAACCTCAAGCTGGCGCTGATCATTCTGGACGCGGTGACCGCGGCCGAATGGACCGCCGAGTACCTGGCCGAGCCGCTGAAGGCGGGTGCCGAAGCGAAGGGGATGAAGCAGGGGGACCTGATGCAGCCGATCCGGGTGGCGCTCACCGGGAGCACCGTGTCGGAGCCGGTGAACGAATTGCTGGCGGTAGTGGGGCGGGAAGCGTCGCTCCGTCGCCTCAAGGAGGTCGCGGGATGAGGGGTGTTGGGTGTTGCGTGTTGAGTATTGGGGCGCTGCTTCTCGGCGCCCCGTCGCTTCTTCACGCGCAAGATTCAACTCCTCCCTCCCCCGCACTCATCGAAGCACATGCGCGGCTCCAAGACACCTCTGTCCACCTGTCCACCCGCCCACCTGTCCACCTGACCTTCACCGGCGACATCAACCTCGGCACCTCCTTCCTCCCCCACGGCGTGCCGAGCGACACCCAGCCGTCGGCCTTTGCGCGGGTCGATTCCCTCCTGCGCGGCGACTTCGTGATCGGGAACTTTGAAGGGGTGCTGAGCGACACGCTGCCGGCAGCCAAGTGCGGCGGGAAATCCAACTGCTACGAGTTCCGCACCCCACGCTGGATGGCGCGGCGGTTGGTCGAGGCGGGGTTCACCCACCTGAACCTCGCCAACAACCATGCCAGCGACCTCGGACTCGCTGGACGCGACGAGACCCGATCCGTCCTCGACTCCGTCGGGATCCGCCACTACGGGATGCTCGGCGAGATCGTGCTCGACTCGGTCTCCGCGCTGGTCTGCGACCAGGGGGCCTGCGCTCCCGACTTCGGGCATTGGACCCGCGTGGCGCTGATCGGCTTCACCACCTACGACTTCGCCTACGACCTCCTGCAGATCGACCGGGCCAAGGTGGTGGTGGACTCAATGGCACATCTCGCCGACGTGGTGATCGTGACCTTCCACGGCGGGGCCGAGGGGAAGAAGGCGGGGCGCGTGAGCACCGGAATGGAGCGTATGGGAGGGGAAAAGCGGGGGGACCTCAGGAAGTTCACCCACGCGGTGATCGACGCCGGGGCCGACGCCGTGGTGGGCCACGGGCCCCATGTACTGCGCGGGATCGAGTTCTATCAGGGGCGGCCGATCGCGTACTCGATGGGGAACTTCGTCACCTGGCACGGGTTCAACATCACCGGCGTGAACGCGCTCACCGGCGTGCTGCAACTGGAGCTCAATGGCGACGGGAGCTTCACCCACGGGCGCTTCGTGCCGCTCAAGCAGGTGAAGTGGGTCGGGGTCGTCCCCGACCGCACCCGCGCGGCGCTGGCGCAGGTCCGACGGCTCACGCGGCTCGACTTCCCTCGGACCGGCGCAGTCTTCGCGGCGGACGGCTCATTTGCTGCCCCGGCGCCTACTCCCCCGCGGGCGGTCAGGCGGTCCGGCGGACGGGCAGCCAAGCCGTCACGGGACTAGAGGAACCCTCCTGAGCGAAGTGAAAGGACCTACTCACCCCCAAGTAGGTCCTTCGTCGCTTGCGCTCCTCAGGAAGGGCCCCCGAGGTATCCCCACATGTCCGCCTGCTAGTGCGTCCCCTGCTGCCCCGGCCGCCAGAGCCGCTCCAGCATCTTGTCCAGCACCCCCTGGAAGAGGAACGCTTCCACCGCCTGCGCGGTCGCGGCGGCGTCCATCCCCCAGAGGATCACCTGCGCATCCTCGTCCTCGAACCGTGCCTGCACGAACACCCGGTCCTCCTGCGAAAAGACCAGTGGCACGTGCCCGGTGAGCTCCTCGCTCGCGCGGTTCACCCCCGGCCCCCCGATCGCGATCACCGGGCTCGGCTCGAATGCATCGTGGGCGTAATACGCGTCATCCCCCACCACCACGGCGCGCCGGAAATTGGTCCCGTCGGTGCGACGGTCCACCTCGCGCTTGAGCCGCCAAGCAAGTTCCTTGTCGGCAGTCGCCGCTCGGCCCTGGGAGCCGTGGACGATGACGATGGTCTGGGTGGGGTCGATCAGTTTCATCAAGGACGAGCCTAGTGCCTAGGGCCTGGGGAGGCAACGGATAGCACCGGATCCCTTGGCTGCCTCCCCAGGCACCAGGCTCCAGGCACGCTGTTCAGTTCTGCGTGTGCCCCACCAGCGTATCCGTCGGCGCCGTTTCCCTATTCCGCTCGAACTCGCGGTCCCGCTCGTTCCTGGCCCGCAGCTCCCGCACCGCCTGGCGGAAGTCGTCGAGGTTCCGCGCCCGCGACCCCGCCACCCGCAGGTCGTACGCCATCCCCTCAAGGTTGTGGTCGATGGGGCGCTGGTTGTTGGCCCCCGGGATCGGGAGGAGCGCGAGCAGCGCCGTCGGGATCCGGAGCCCGGCGATGTAGATATGGCTCGCGTCGATCCCGAACTTCTTCCCGTTGACCTCCGCCACCCAACTGGGCGCCTTGAGGGAGGCGATGTCGGGGTCGTGCGCGATCGAGTCAAGATATTGCTGGACGATCTGTGTCACGAAGCTGTCGGCCAGTTCCTTGGCGTCGCGCCGAGTGAGCACGGAGGCCAGCTGACGCGGCGACAGCGGGAGGGGCTCCACCCAGAGCCGGCCCTCGCCGAGCCCCGGACCGAGGAGCCCGATGTGTCGACGACCGCTTGTGGTCGGCGCTGATGCCCGCTCGGTGCGCTCGGCCAACGGCCTCGGCGGCGCGGACGGCGGAGGCGCGAAGACCGCCGCGGTGGGCGTGTGCACCCCCTTGCTCCGGAGCGGCACATCGGCCGGGACCGTCATCTTTACCTCGCGCCCGGCGGCATCGAATGGCGCGAGCGTGATGAGTTGCTTCGGGTAGTGGACCTTGTCGACCGGGCGGCCGGTGATCCAGCCGAAGAGGAGGAGCGAATGGAGTGCGGCCGCGAGGAGCCACGCTCCGCGCGAGCTCCGCTCCTCGCTCGGCTCCCCCCAGTGGAACTCCGGGCGGCGCACCTGGGCTACGCCTTCTCGCCCTGGACGGTGGCCAGCATCCGCCCGACCCGCGCGATCCCTTCGGCCAGCCTGGCGGGGCCGACCGTGAGCGCGATACGGAAGAACCCTTCGCCGGCCGGACCGAAGCCGCTCCCTGGCAGGAGCACCACGCCGCTCTCCTCGAGCACACGTCGGGTGAACGGGGCCGATACGATCCCCTTGGGGAGCGGGACCCAGAGGTACATCGCCCCCTTGGGGGTGGAGACGTCGAAGCCGTCCTTCCGGAGCACCGCGAGCGCCGAATCGCGTCGCTGCTGCAGCTCGGCCGCGAACGGCTTCACGAACTCATCGCTCCGGTCGAGCGCCACGATACCCGCCTGCTGGACCGCGAGCCACGGTCCGGTGTCGGTGTAGCTTTTCACCCGCGTCAGGATGGCGATGAGCTCCTTTCGTCCCACCGCGAAGCCGCAGCGCCAGCCGGTCATCGAGTAGCTCTTGGAGAGCGACAGGAACTCGACCGCCACGTCCCGGGCCCCCGGCACCTCGAAGATGCTCGGCGCCACGTACCCGTCGAATGTCACGTCGACATATGGATTGTCGAAGGCGATGAGGATGTCGTACTTCTTGCAAATGGCGACCGTCTTCTCGAGGTATTCCATCGAGGCGATCGCGGCGGTCGGATTATTGGGATAGTTGAGATACACGAGCTTGGTACGCCGAAGGGTCGCCTCGGGGATCGACTCCCAGTCGAGGAGAAATCCGTTGTCCGCCCGGAGCGGGCAGATGAGCGGCTCGGCGCCCGAGAGGATCGCGCCGCCGATATACGCCTGGTACCCGGGTTCCGGCACCAGCACGACGTCCCCCGGCGACGCGACGCCGAAGGCGAGGTGGGTCAGCCCTTCTTTCGAGCCGATGAGCGGGAGGACCTCGGTGGTCGGGTCGAACTTCTGCTTGAATCGGCGATCCATGAAACGGCTGATGGCCTGCCGGAACTCGGGGAGCCCCTGCTGGAAGCCGTACTTGTGGAAGCGGACCTCGTCGAGCGCCTTGGTGAGCGCCTCGATGATCGGCGGGGCGGGTTTCCAGTCGGCATCACCGGCGCCCAGGTCGATGACGTCGACCCCCTGATCGAGGAGCCGCTTCTTGATGCTCGGGATCTCGGCCAACGGATAGCCGGGGAGCGCATCGACGCGCGCATTCGCCTTGATCATCGCAGGGTCACTTGGGTGGTTCGAATGAGTGCCGCCGGTGCTGGAACGCGCGGACGTTCAGGACAGAAGGAATCTAATCGCCCGGAATCCAACCTGCGGAGGTCGAGTCACATCTTGGGCGTGATGCTCCGTGATTCATCGCGGAAACACGGGAGCGCGGAGTTGCACGGAACAAGATCTTGGGGGTGCAGGGCGAGATCTCCCCTTGCACCCACAAAGCAGGTATTCCGCGAACCTCCGTGTTCCCGTGCTTCCGCGATGGATCACGGGACCCCTCGCATGCCCACTCAACCGGAACTTGCGACCACCCCGTGGCGGGCGAAGAAGTCCTCGATCTTGGTCCGCACTTCGCGCCAGCTCCCGGTCACGCGGTCGGCTTTCGGGAGGCCGTCCAACACCTGGGGACCATATCGCTTCGTCAGCACCCGCCTATCCATCAGGACGATGACCCCGATGTCGACCCGGCTCCGGATCAGCCGCCCGAACCCCTGCTTCAGTTTGAGCGCGGCGTGCGGCAACAGGTATCCGAAGAACCCATCCTCCCCCTGCTCGGCGATCCGCTCCAGCCGCGCCGCGGTGATCGGCTCACTGGGGACCTTGAACGGGAGCTTCGTGAGCATCAGCGCCCGGAGCGCCCGCCCCGGCACATCCACCCCTTCCCAGAAGGTGTCGGTGCCGAGGAGGATGGCGTTGCCTGCTTCTCGGAAGCGACGGAGGAGCGCATCACGGTTCCCTTCCCCCTGCACGAGCAAGGGCCATCGATCACCCAGAAGCTCCCGTGCCCTCACGGCCGCCGCTTTCAGTGCCGCGTGACTGGTGAAAAGGACGAACATCCCGCCATCGGCGGCATAGGCCAGGTCGCGCATCACCTCGACCACGGCGGCGGCGTGGCCGGTCGGGTCCTCGCGCGGGTCGGGCACATCGTCGGGGATGCCGAAGATGCACTGGTTCGGGAAATCGAAGGGCGACGGGAGCACCTCTTCGACCGTCACATTGCTGTCCTCGCCCGCGAGGCCGAGCCGTCCCTTGAGGAAGCCGAATTCTCCCCCCGCGGCGAGCGTGGCACTCGTGAGCACGGCGGTCTTCACCCGGTCGAAGAGGAGCGCCTTGAGGATCGGCGCCAGGTCGAGCGGCACCGCTGCGCATGACACATCCTGCCCCTTCCGCCCGCTCTTCTCGGCCCACCGCACGCGCGGCGGTCCTCCCGCGTTCGGCCGGAGCGCCGTGTTCAATCCATCCGCCGCGCTCTCCAGTCGCCGCACCACCGAGCGGCACTCGGCCAGGAGCTGGTCCCGCCGCTCGCTCGCCTCCCCTTCCTTCATCCGGTCGGCGATGGTGGCGATATCCTCCTTGATCCGCCGGAACCCGCCCAGCATCTGGTCGAGCTCGGCTGACAGCCCTTCCGCCCAGACCGGATCGGCCGCGAACTCGTCGGTGAGGCGGAGGGGCCCCTGCTCTCCTTCGAGCCGTGAATGGAGCCGAAGGAAGAAGAGATCGGTAGCGCGCTTGGCGTCGATGACACCGGGAGCGAGTCGCTGGCGAAGGAGATCGAGCGACGCCTGGCTCAGCAGGTCTTTCCGCGTGCCGAGCTCGCGCGCGAGCGCGGGGACGATCCCCTTCCCGTTCCGCTCGAGCCGCGCCAGGGTCCGTCGCACACCCCGGCTGGAGACTTGGGCGCCGAGGTGGTTGGCTGCGACGTCCTCGAGATGGTGGGCCTCGTCGAGGACGATCCGCTGATAGGGCGGAAGCACCGCCGCTTCCTGCCAGTTGTCGGCCGCCTGGCGCACCGCGAGGTCGGCGGCGAGGAGATGGTGATTGACCACCACCACGTCGGCCTCGGCCGCTTTCCGGCGTGCGGCGAAGAGAAAGCACTTGGAGTAGAACGAACACTCGAGCCGCGGACAGAGATCGGCCTCCGCGCTCACTTCGTCCCACACTTCAGGGGTGGGGGGCACGGCCAAGTCGGCCAACGACCCGTCGGCGGTGCGCGCCGCCCATCCGGTGATCCGGATCAGCTCGTCGTGCTTATCGGGCTCGAGGAGGGAGCCCTGCGTCTCGCCCGCCGACTTGAGACGGTTGAGACAGAGGTAGTTGCGCCATCCCTTGAGGAGGGCGAAGGTCGGTACCCGGTCGCCCACCTGCAGCGCATCGGCCAGGAGCGGCAGATCCTTGGCCACCAGCTGCTCTTGCAGCGTGATGGTCGCGGTGCTCACGATGGTGCGCTCCCCGTTCTTCATCGCCCAGGCGATGGCGGGGACGAGGTAGGCGAAACTCTTCCCGACCCCCGTGCCGGCCTCCAGCAACAGTGTGCCGCCGTCGTTGTAGCCGTCCGCGATGTAGGCCGCCATGTCGCGCTGGCTGGGGCGGTCCTCGTAATTGCCGAGGATGCGATGCACCGGACCGGACTCTCCGAGGAGGTCGACCACGGCGAGGGCGTCGATCGGCTCCTGCTTCCGCGCCTTGGGGACCTCGACGACGACGAAGAGCTGGGCCCCGGCATTGTCGATGATCCCGAACCCGACCCCCATATCCGCCAGCGACGCCGCCACGTGCAGATCGGCCGAGGAGGGCTCGAGGACACCGTTGGGGTGGTTGTGGAGCATCATCTGTCCCGGCTCGAACGCTCCCGGCAATGCCAGCACCCGTTCGGCGGTCCCCCGCGCCAGCACACGCACGGCCGTGATCACCCCGTCGCCATCGACCTCGGCGGCGAAGTTGACCTCGCGGCCCCCGGCCACCTTGATCTCGGCGGCGAGGGCGTGGGTGATGGCGTGGGGGAGGCGTGGGTGGGGCACCCCGAATATTAACCGGGGGTGGGTGCGGATGGGTGGGAGCTCTGCGGGCGGAGCCGGCTTAGGTCTTCAATTCCTTCTTCTTCGCCGCCGGGAACAGGACGTTGTTGAGGATCAGCCGGTACCCTGGGCTGTGGGGATGCAGCGACAGATCCGTCGGCGGGTCGCCGATGGCGTGCTGCGGGTCCTCGGGATCGTGCCCACCATAGAAGGTCCACGTCCCCTGCCCCAGCTCGCCGTGGATGTACTTGGCCCACGGCGCGCCCGGCTCGTCGGCGAGGACCGTCACCCCCGGCTTGATCCGGTTCTTCATGAAGCTGGTGGTGAGGCCGTAGAAGTCGGGGATCACCTGCCGATGGCTCTGCGTGAGCATCGTGTTGACCGGGTCGATCTTGGCGCTGTACTCGAAGAGGGTGAACGAGCCGAGGGGCTGGCGGCGCCCGAGCGAGTTGACCTGGTGGCCGTCGATGTCGGAGAACTGCGGCACCGTCGGGCTCGCCTCGATCTGCCCGCCGGTGAAGGCCAGCGCGTGGGCCCAGTCGAGCCGCGCAGATGCGCCGGGATCCATCGGAGTGTTGTCGGCGTAGCTCGCGGCGATGTCCACGTCGTGCGCGGCGAGGGCGAGGTCGAGGGTCTCGGTCGCGGTGCACATCGCGAAGAGGAATCCTCCACGATCGACGAAGCCGCGGATCTTCTCCGCCACCGCCTTCTTGGTGGCCGGCACGTTGGGAAAGCCGAGCCGGCGCGCCATCTGGGTGTTGAGCTCGACCATCTCCCGGAGCCACGGGGCCCCGGCGTAGGTGAGATAGAACTTCGAGTACTGCCCGGTGAAGTCCTCGTGATGGAGGTGCAGCCAGTCGTAGGTCGACAGCTTGTCTCCGATCACTTCGGCGTCCCACACCTTCTCGAACTTGATCCCGGCGTAGTTGAGCGCCATCGTCACCGCGTCGTCCCAAGGGGCGGTGCCGGGCGGCACGTAGACGGCCACCTTGGGCGCCTTCTCCAGCGGCACCGCGTCGGCGTTGGTGCCCGCGATCTCGGCGCGGATCCGGTCGGCCTCCCCGGCGCTGATCGAGAGGGTGGTCACGCCGGAGAGGGCCGCGTCCCGCTCGGTGCCGGCGTCGGCCGGGAGAAGGAACGACCCATTCCGGTAGTTGAGGAGCCACTCCCCCCGCCCCTGCCGCTCCAGCAGCCGGAACGTCACGCCATACGCCTTGAGGTGCTCCGCCTGGGCGTCGTCCATCGGGATCAAGATGTAGTCGGCGGCGTCAGCCGCCACGCTCCTGCGAGGAACCCGTAGGCCTCGTGTCGCGAGCCCCCCGACCATCATCGCACCGACGAAGTCGCGTCGCTTCATGTGGCCGGCACCGCCCCGCGAACCTCGTCGAGGAGATGGCGCGCCTCCGGGATGAGGGCGCTGCGGGGATAGGTCAGGATCAGATGCTCGAGCTGCGCGATCGCTTCGGGCCCCCGATGCAGGGCGACGAGGAGCCGCGCGAGGTCCAGCTCCGCCGCGGGCGCGGTGGCCGGCACGGTCGTGGCCGCGACCGCCTTGAGCCGCCGCTCGGCGTCGACCATCCCGCCACGCTCCCACTCGAGTTCGGCGGCGAGGAGCCCGACCTGCGCCCCGCCCGCCTTCGATGGCAATCCCTGCGCGGCACGATCGAGCGCCGCGACCGCGCCTGTCGTGTCCCCCCGCTCGAGCGCGAGGAGCGCTGCCCCGAGCGCCGGGAGGGAATCGGCCTCGATCGGCTGGATCAGGGCGAGGAGGGCGGTCCGTTCGGTCGCTTCGGCACGGGTCCCCGCATACGGCCCCGCCTGCTGGAAGAGGAGCTTCGCCCCCTTGAGGTCGCCGCGAAGGAGCGCCAGCCGTCCCATCAGCGCCGCGCCATCCACGCTGCTGTCCACCGCGGCGAGATCATCTGCGCGGGCGAGCTCCCCTTTCCGCATCCAGGCGAGCGCAAGTCGACGCCGGAGGAGAGCGCGGTCGTCGATCGAGAGGAGGTCACCGCGACTGGTGAGGGTCGATCCGGCCTCCTCCAGTTCCCCGCCGGCGATCTGCACCTCAAGGAGGGTGCGCACCGCCTGGACCACCAGGTCACCGCTCGCGGTCCGGTCGGCGGCGATGAGGGCGAGCATCCGCCGAGCCGAAGCGGGGTCGCCGCCGTCGGCGAAGGCGCGCGCCGCCTCGAGCCGGGTGCGCGCCGCGGGTGCCGCGGCCTGGCGATCGGCGAGGAGCTCGAGCGACTGTCCCAGCGCGCGCCGTGCGTCGCGGGTGCCAAGAGCGCGTACCTGCTCGACGAAGCCAGCGACGAGCGCGAGACCGACGCGGCTGTCATCCCCCGCCGCCGCGACGGCGCGACGGAGCGCCTCGGCGCCGCGGAGGGGATCTCCCCATTGCGCAAGCAGCACCGCCGCGAGGAAGGTCCCATCGCCCACCGTCTCGGGGGAGAGGATCTTCAGCACCTCTTCCCGCTGCCGTTCGGGGGTCTGTACCAGCGCGCCCACCGCCGCACCCCGATAGCCAGGCGAGACCTTTTGGGCGAGGAGCCACTCGCGCGCGCTGCCAGGATAGTCTCCCGACAACTGCGCCACCTGTGCCAGTTCGGCCGACAGCGCTTCCGGCCTCCCCGACGCCGTGCGCCCGAGGGTGTACGCCCGCCGAGCTCCCGCGAGGTCGCGCCGCTGCAGCAGGAGATCCCCCCAGTCGCGGTACGGCACGACCTTGTCGCTCTCGTCGGCGGCCCAGCGCTCCGCCGTGGCGCGCATCGAGTCCGCCTGCCCCGCGGCGGACCAGACCCGGAGCGCCAGGCCATAGAGGGCCGGCGATGCGTGCGCGGCGAGCCCGGCCCTCACTTCAGGAGCCATCTCCGCCACCCGATCGATAGCGGAGAGGGAACGTTCGAGGCCCAGGAGGCCCGACTGATCGGCGGGATCGGTACGCAGCACGACGCGATATGCGTCGGCGGCCTGCGGATAGCTCCCGCGCCGCTCCAGGTCGAACGCGCGCTGCAGCGGGCTCGGCTGCTGGGCGCTGAGGCGCTGGGGCGCTGGGGCGCTGAACAGCGTCATCACCACCACGCACCACGCACCATGCGCCACGCACCTCATGGTGTGACCGCCAGCCGCCGGAAGTAGTCCACCACCAGCCTCCGCTCCTCGGGGGCGAAGCGCTGCAGCTCCTCCCACGACGGCATCCGGAGCCGCCCTTCGCCATCAGCGAGGCGGGCTCGGAGCGCCGGAGGAAGGTGCACACTGTCGCCGCTCGCTCCGGTGCTCCGGCGCTCCTTCTGCTGGTCCTCCTGCTGGCCCTGCAGCGTCCGCCCCGCGTCGAGCATCCGGTGGAAGAGGCGATCCTGGCGTTCGACCGTGGCCCGGTCGAGCCGTCCCGCTTCGAGTCGCCGGGCCAGGTCACGCGCTTCCTCAGCCAGCTGTCCCGCCCCCGGCGACTGTCCCCCCGCGCGGAGCCGCTCGAGCTGCTCGGCGATGGCGCGCTGCTGCGCCGCGAGCCCCTG
>JANMWE010000058.1:0-17512 GCA_031393795.1 Gemmatimonadota bacterium | reverse complement strand
CTGCTTCGGTGCCCCACCTCCGGCACGGAGCCCCTGCCCCGCCGCGACGACCACGACGCCGACGTCACGCGGCAAGCGCACCCGCCAGGGCGTCGATGTGATCGATGCCGTACACGGCCAGTGGGCCGGTGGGGCCGGTGGGCCGGCGCGAGGAGACCACCGCCTTTCGGAATCCCATACGCGCGGCCTCGATGAGCCGCCGCTCCAGTTGGGTCACGGGCCGCACCTCACCGCCAAGACCGATCTCACCGAGGAAGAGGACATCGGGCGGGGCCGGACGATTGAGGACGCTGGAGAGGAGGGCCGCCGCGACCGCGAGGTCGGCCCCCGGCTCCACGAGCCGCACGCCGGCGCTCGCCTGCACGAAGACATCGAGATCGGCGAACGACGTCCCTCCCCGCCGCTCCAGCACCGCAAGGAGCACCGCAAGCCGCTTGTGGTCGAGTCCGGTGGCCACCCGCTGGGGGGTGCCGTACCCCGACCGCGCCGCCAGCGCCTGCACCTCGACCAGCATCGGTCGGGTCCCTTCGAGGAGCGCGGTGACCGCGCTCCCGCTGGTGCCGGGTGCGCGCGCCGAGAGGAAGAGCGCCGAAGGGGAAGGCTCGGGGATGAGCCCGCGCTCGGTCATCGCGAAGACCCCGACCTCATCCACCGAGCCGAACCGGTTCTTGGTGGCGCGGAGGAGGCGGTAGTCGTGCATCCCCTCCCCTTCGAAGTAGAGCACGGTATCGACGATATGTTCGAGGGTCTTGGGCCCCGCGACCGTGCCTCCCTTGGTGACGTGGCCGACGACGAAGATCGCGGCCCCGGTCTCCTTGGCGTACCGCATCAGCATCGCGGCGCACTCGCGCACTTGCCCCACGCTCCCCGGCGCCCCCTCGAGCACCTCGGCATACACCGTCTGGATCGAGTCGAGCACGATCACCTCGGCGTCCATCCGGGTCGCGGCCGTGAGGATCGCATCGAGCCGGGTCTCACCCAGCACGTGAACCTCGGCGGTGGGTTCCTCCAGCCGGTCCGCGCGGAGCCGCACCTGTTCGGGGCTCTCCTCACCGCTCACGTAGAGGGTGCGCCGCCCGCTCGCTTCGAGCCGTGCCGTGGCCTGCAGCAGGAGGGTCGACTTCCCGATGCCGGGCTCGCCCCCGATGAGAATGAGGGAGCCGGGCACCAGCCCCCCCCCCAGCACGAAGTCGAATTCGGCGATCCCGGTCTGCCACCGCACCAGCTTGGCGTCCTCGATCTCGCCCAAAGGGATCGGCACCGGATCATCGCCCTGAGGCCTGAGGCCCGAGGCCCGTGGCCTCGCCTTGGCGATCGTCTCCGGCTCTTCGGCGATCGCATTCCACGCGCCGCACCCTTCGCACTTCCCGGCCCACTTGGCGTGCGCGTGCCCGCACTCGGCGCAGCGATAGACCGAGCGCGCCCTAGGCGTCATCGTCGCCCCTCGCCTCGGGAGGCGGCTCGCGGTCGGAGTGCTCGACGAAGCGGGTGATGTTCTTGCGGAACTGCAGCTCCACCAGCCCCGTGGGACCGTTGCGGTGCTTGGCCAGCTGGATCTCGGCGATCCCTTCGAGGTTCTTCCCCTCTTTCTCCGCCTTGGCGCGGAGATCCTGGTACATCTCGGGCCGGTGGATGAAGAGGACCACATCGGCGTCCTGCTCGATGGCGCCCGAGTCGCGAAGGTCGGAGAGGATGGGCGTACGCTCGCCGCCGCGCTGTTCGCTCGCGCGCGAAAGCTGCGAGAGCGCCACCACCGGGAGCTCGAGCTCGCGCGCCAGCGCCTTGAGCGACCGGGAGATGTCGCTGATCTCCTGCACCCGGTTGTCCGAGTAGTCCGGGCTCCGCATCAGCTGGAGGTAGTCCACGATGACCATCCCGACGTCGTTGTCCGCCTTGAGCCGCCGCGCCTTCGAGCGCATCTCGAGGAGGGTGAGCGACGGCGTGTCGTCGATCCAGATGTTCGCGTTGCCCAGCACCCCGGCGCCGCGGGCCAGCTTGGTGAAGTCCTCGTCGCGCAAATGCCCGGTGCGCACCCGCTGGCTGTCGACCCCCGCCTCGGCGCAGAGGAGGCGCTGCACCAGCGCTTCCTTGCTCATTTCGAGCGAGAAGACCGCCACCCCCACCTGCCCCTCGATCGCGGCGTGGGCCGCGATGTTCAAGCAGAACGCCGTCTTCCCCATCGAGGGGCGGGCCGCGATGATGATGAGCTCGGAGGGTTGGAACCCCGAGGTCAGTTCATCCAATTTACGGAACCCGGTCGGCACGCCCGTCACCGCTTTGGCGTTCTTCTGGAGCAATTCAATGCGCTCCATCGCCGGCCAGAGCATCTCCTTCATCCGGGCGAACCCTTCCTCGCGCCGGGTCTGCGCCACCTGGAAGATCCGGCTCTCCGCCTTGTCCAGCAGCTCCGTCGCGGGAGTGCGCGCCTCGTAGGCCTCCTGGATGATCGTGGTGGACGCCTCGATCAGCTTCCGGAGGATCGACTTTTCGCGGATGATCCGCGCGTGGAACTCGAGGTTGGCCGCGGTGGGGACGGCGTCGGCCAGCTGGGCGAGGGCCTCGACGCCCCCGGCGGCCTCGAGCTCCCCCCGGCGCGACAGTTCGTCGCGCAGCGTGAGGGGATCGAGGCCGACGCGCTGCTCCGTGAGGTGCAGCATCGCCCGGAAGATCCGGCGATACCCCTCGCGGTAGAACATCGTGTCATCGACCAGCTCGGCGGCGCGGAGCGCGGCGTCCTGGTCGAGCAACATCGCGCCGAGGACGGCCTGCTCGGCCTCCCCATCCCAGGGAGCCTGGCGGCCGCCGTAGACCTCAGGCGTCGAAGAGCTGGCGGGCGATACGGACGTCATCCCAGGTCGGTCTCTTCCAGTTGGGGTTCCGCAGCAGCGCTGCGGGATGATACGTGGCGATCACGGGGATCCCGGCGTAGCGGTGCACCCGACCCCGCAGGTCGCCGAGGGACTTCTTCACTTGGAGCAGAGCGGTGATCGCGGTCCCCCCCGCGGCAAGGATCACCTTGGGGCGGAGGATCGCGAGCTGGCGGTGCAGATAGGGGAGGCACGCTGCCACTTCATCGGGGAGCGGTTTCCGGTTCTCCGGCGGCCGGCACTTCACCGTGTTGAGGATGAAGACGCTCGCGCGCGGCAACCCGATCCCTCCCAAGATACCATCCAGCAGATCTCCCGCACGGCCGACGAAGGGACGGCCGGTCTCGTCCTCGGTGGCCCCCGGCCCTTCCCCGACCACGACGAACTTCGCGGCCAGGTCTCCTTCCCCGGGAACGGTGTGTTGCCGTTTCTGGCAGAGCCCGCACTTCCGGCACTCGGCGATGTCCGCCGCCAGCGCAGCGAGGGTGGTGAATTCGGGATAGGTCGCGGGGGGATCGAAGCTCAGGCCGGGGCCCGGGATCGCCGGGGCACCCTTCAGCCACGAACCGGCGACCGCGATCTTTGCGGTGTTGGGCGACAATGGCCGTTCGCTGTCGGCTGCGGGCTGTCGGCTGTGGGCTGTCGGCTGAGGACGCTTCCCGGCCGGGATCATACCGGTGTCCTGCAGTTGCGGCACTTCCCGCACCGACACCACCCGAGGCTCCGGTGGCCTGGCCGTCTCCTTTTCGGTCTCCTTCGCCGTCTCGCCGTCCCGCCGTCTGGCCGTCATGACCAGCTCGGTCGCCTTGCGACTGAGGATGACCTCCGCTCCGCCCAGTTCCGACTGCTGCTTGAGGTACCGCGCCCGGTCATCCACCGAGGCGCGCTTCCACGGCATCCAGGATCTTGTCGGCCACTTCCCGCTTGCTGGCGAGCGGCACCATCTGGGCGCCTCCTTCGCGGTCGAGGATCGCCACCCGGTTGGTGTCGACCTCGAATCCGGCGCCCGGCTCGAGTGCATCGTTCACCACGATCAGGTCCAGGTCCTTCCGCTCCAGCTTCGCCTTCCCCTTGGACACCGCGTCCCCGGTCTCCAACGCGAAGCCGACGATCACGCTCCCCACCTTCCGGAGCGCCTTGGTGGTCCCCAGGATGTCGACGGTCGGTTCGAGCGGGAGGGCCAGCGCGCCATCGTTCCGCGGGCGCTTGATCCCCGACGGGTCGGTGGGCCGGTAATCGGCCGGGGCCGCGGCCATCACGAGCACGTCGGCACGCGGCAACACCTCGCGCAGCGCGCGCTCGAGGTCGGCGGTGCTCTCGACCTTCGTGAGCGTCACGCCGATCGGGGGAGTGAGTTCGACCGGCCCGCTCACCAGGATCACCTCCGCCCCCCGCTCCCACGCCGCTTCGGCCAGCCGGTAGCCCATCTTGCCGCTCGAGCGATTGGTCACGACCCGCACCGGGTCGATCGGCTCGCGGGTGGGTCCGGCGGTCACCACCACGATCTTTCCCCGGAGCCGCCCGCGCGGGCGCATCAGCCGCGCCGCGTGGGCCAGGATCGTCTCCGGTTCGCTCATCCGTCCGGGCCGTTCGCTCGGCCCTTCGGCCAAGGCACCCACCTCGGGACCTACGAGCGCCACGCCCGCGCGCGCAAGCGTCGCGAGGTTGGCCTGGGTCGCCTCGTTGGCGTACATCTCGTCGTTCATCGCCGGGGCGAGGAGGAGCGGCACGGTGCGGGCGAGGAGAAGGGTCGAGAGAAGATCGTCGGCGATCCCCTGCGCCAGCCGGGCGACGAGATTGGCGGTGGCCGGGGCGACGATGATCAGGTCGGCCTCCTGGGCCAGCCGGATATGCTGAAGCGCCGCACCCGGCTCCCAGAGGGAGCTCAGGGCACGGCGCCCGGTCAACCCTTCGAATGTCACCGGCCGCACGAACTCCGCGGCCGAGCGCGTCAGGACCACATCGACGCGCGCGCCCGCCTCCACCAGCCGGCGGGCCAGGATGCAGCTCTTATAGCTTGCGATCCCGCCCGCCACGCCGAGGACGACGTGGCGGCCGGCCCAATTCACCTTTCGGAGCGGCGGCGGCGGACGATCTTGTACTGGAGGTCGCCGTCCGTCAGCGCAGTGAGCGAAGTGGTGGTGAGCTTCTCATCCTTCATCGCCGCCAACCGCTCTTTGGGGAGCTCGTTGGCGTAGCGGGCGAACTTGGCCGCCACCAGCACGCCGAGATACTTGTCACCGGCCTGCCTGCCGACTTCCTGGGGGGTGTAGATCCGCATAGGTCTCCTCGAGTCACTCCATCACCAGTTCGGTGCCGGCCGCGATGGCCAGCTCCCGTCGCATCGTATACACCAGCTCGGCCAGCCCGCGCCGCCGGGGCCGGAGCCCCTCCGCATCGAGCACCGCGGCCAGTTGCGCCGTGGCCAGGTCGAGGCGGTCGTTGATCACCACGTAGTCATACTCGCCCACGGCCGAGAGCTCCTGCACCGCCGTCTGCAACCGTTGCCGCGCCACGTCCGGCGGGAGATCCCCCCGTCCCTGCAGTCGCTCCAGCAACACGGCCGCGGAGGGCGGAAGGACGAAGACGTGCACCCCTTCCGGGAAGCTCGCGCGCACCTTCCGCGCCCCCTTCACCTCGATGTCGAGCACCGCGTGCTTCCCGGCGGCGAAAATCCGCTCCACCTCGTTCCGGAGCGTCCCGTACAGGTTGCCCGCGTACTCGGCCCATTCCAGGAACTCTCCCGCCGCCACCCGCCGTTCGAACTCCAGCCGGGTCAGAAAGTAGTAAGCCTTCCCGTGCTCCTCTCCCTGGCGCGGCGCCCGGGTCGTCGCCGAGACCGAATAGGCGGTGTCGGGTCGGGCCGCGAGGAGCGACTTGGCGAGCGTCGTCTTGCCGCCGCCGGACGGCGCCGAGAGCACGAGGAGAAAATTCGTCACTCGAGGTTCTCGACCTGCTCGCGGACCTTCTCGAGCTCCCCCTTCATCGCGACCACCTGCGCCACGATCCCGGCATCGTTCGCCTTCGAACCCATCGTGTTCACCTCGCGTCCCAATTCCTGCCCCAGGAACCCGAGCTGCTTCCCCACCGGTGCCGCCGCGGCCAGCGCCTGCCGGCAAGCGGCAAGGTGGGTGCGGAAGCGGACCAGTTCCTCGGTGATGTCGAGCTTCTCGGCGAGGAAGGCGAGTTCCTGTGCCAGCCGCTGTTCATCGACCGTGCGGCCCTCGAGGAGCTCCGCCACCGCGGCACGCAGCCGGTCCCGTTCGCGCACCACCCGGAGCGGCGCCAGCTGCTCGATCTCGGTCACCGCCCGTTCCAGCAACCCGAACCGGTGCTCCAACTCGGCCGCGAGCGCGCCACCTTCGCGCTGACGCATCGCCTGGCACTCGGTCACCGCCTTCGTCACGATCGGCTCGAACTCGGCCCAGGTCACCGCCGTCGGTGCCGCCTCGGCGATCGCGTCGGTCAACACGCCCGACTGCCGCGCCACCAGTTCGAGCGAGACCTGACCGGTGAGGCCCAGCTCATCACGGAGTTCCCGGAGCCGGTCGGAGACCTCACGCGCCCGATCAAGGTCGACCGTCAGAGTCGCGCCCTTCTGGGTCCACTCGGCCCACCGGACGCTCACCGAGATGTGCCCGCGGTCGAACTCCTTGCGGAGCGCTTCGCGCAGATCGCCCTCGATCGCCGCCAGCTCACCCGGCAGCTTGAGCGCCGGATTGAAATGGCGGTGGTTGACGGTCTTCAGTTCGACCCGCAGCCGACCGCCACTCACCGCCCCTTCGGCAGTGCCGAAACCTGTCATCGAGCGCGGCATGGGCCCCGTGGTGGAGAACTGGGAAATATAAGCAGGAACGGCACTTACGGGCTAGGCCTCGGGCTTCGGGCCTCAGGCCTCGGGAGGAATGATACAGGCCGCGTTCATCGGGTGACGGAGGGCTGGGGCGAGGGCCCTACATTCGGCGGGAACGACCTCAGAGCGGCTCCAAATGACGGTGCAGAAGCACACAGACCTGGTGGCTTGGCAGCGGACCATGGACCTCGTGGCCGAGTGCCATCGGGTGTCCCGGGCGATTCACGCGAAACGAGCCTCTTGGCTTGAGGACCAACTGTGCAGGGCGGCCGCATCCGTACCCGCGAATATTGCGGAGGGACACGGCCGCTACAGCGTGGGAAGCTATCGGAATCATCGCTCGATCGCGGCTGGATCCCTTCGCGAAGTCGAGACCCACCTGCAGACGGCCGTCCGGCTCGAGCTGGTGACCATCGACGACATCAAGGCGGGGTTGGAGACCGCAGACCACGTTGGAAAGTTGCTTTGGGGGCTTCGGCGCGCGATCGCCAACTGGCGAGCATCCGAGACCCCTGAGGCCTGAAGCCCGAGGCCTGTGGCCTAGTTCGTGAACTCCCACCGCATCCCGAACGTCTGCCCCAGATTCGGGAGCTTGAACCCCGGGACGTAGGTCAGCTGGGTCCCTTGGGTGTTGCTCCGGTCCCAGTAGAACTGGAAGCCGCCCAGCTTCATCGCGATCCCCATCCGGAAGAAGGTGGCCCCCCGGAGCGGGATCGGGGTCCCCGCCCCGTCGGTGCCGATGATGCCGTGGCCCCAGGTCTCCATCGTGGCCGCGAGCCGGAGCTCGAAGATCCCGCTCGGGTACTTCCGGAGGAAGCGTGAGCGGATCTCCCCGGTCACCACCGAGTGCGTCGGGGGGAGTCCGTCGGGGGCCGCCCCCTGTGGATCGCTGTACCACCCGCCGAGCCGGAGCCAGGGGCGAGGGGTGAAGGTCGCCCCGAGTTCCACCCATTGGGTGCGGCCGAGCGCTCGAAGCGAATCGACCTTGAGGTAGGGTTGGAAACGGTATGGCGCGAAGGAGCCGGTCCGGCTCCACCCCCCTTCGAGGGTCAGGAGTGAACTCTGCCAGTGACCGCGGAGCTCCACCTCATCGAGGTCCTGGGCGGTATCCGTCGCCAGCGTGGGGGCGATGACCCGATGCCCGCGACGGAGCGCGGCATCGGCACCGAACCCGAGCGGCAGCGCGAGCGCGCCCTGGAGACCGACCCAGTCGCTGGTGCGATCGCCGTCGTGCCACTCGTGGTTCGCCTCCGCATTCAGCGATACCCGGTCGAACGGCACGTATCCCGCCTCGCCCCGCACGGTCAGCGGGGTCCAGCGGTCGCGGATCCAGGTGGTACTTCCGACCCGCCAGCGGGGTCGCCGGAGGCCGAGGATGAGCCCTTCGGCGCTCATCGTCTGGTCGGCGCTGTCGCCGCTCCACCGGCTGCGGGCGTAGATGACGTCGGCCTGGAAGTGGCTCGCCTCGCTGCCGCGCCGGAGAAACGCGCGCGCCTGTAATTCGGTGCGGGTGCCCTTGAGCCCGGCACCGATCGTATCCCCCTCGGTCACGAAGCGGTTCCGATCGGTCGCCTGGGTGAGGTACTGCACCTGAACGCCGCGGTCGGCCCGGGGGACGAACTGCGCCTTGAAGACCCCTGAACTCACGCGGGCATCGGTGTTGAGGCCCGTGGAGGTCGGCGCGTCGAAGTACTCCGCGGCACCGCTCAACCCCAGCCCCTGCTTCCAGCGATACTCGACGCTGCCCTGGTACCGCGTGAGTTTGTCATCGCCGGTGGCGATGCCGACCCGCGAGCGCGGCGCGAGCCACTCGTGCTGCGCGGTGTAGAGAAGGACGCGGAGACCACCCGGCCACCGTTCGATCTCGACGCGGTCGATCTGCGCCAGCGCGAAGAGCGACGGATCGACGCCGACGCTGTCCGTGCCCATCGGCAGGTAGGGGACGCCGTCGATCACCCAGTCGATCGCCGTGGCGCCGCGCCCCCGATAATTGGCGTACGCCGAGCGGCCGAACCACCCGCCGCGCCAGACATAGACCCCGGGCACCTCGCTCAGCAGGTCCGCCACGTTCTGCGCGGTGCGCCACGCGATCGCCCGGCGGTCGAGGTCGATGCGGCCCCCGGCCGCCCGTGGCCCCTCCCCCCCGAGCAGCGGGAGCACCGGGACGCGCCGCAGAGCCAGCGCATCCGCGGCGAGCAGGCGATCAGTGGCATCCTTCCGGAGCGAATCGGCGCGGGCCGAATCGGTCTGAGTGGTGTCGGGGAGGTTGGTGGGGATCTGGGCGTGGACCGGTGAGGCGAGGAGCATCCACGTGAACAAGAGCGCGACGTGCGAGGTGCGAAGTCCGAGGGACCGGATCCCGGCATCCCTGCCGCCCGCACTTCGCACCTCGCATTTCGCACTTCCTGCGCCCATCACCCCGCCCGTGTGAACAAGAACTCCGCCCAGAGCCGCACCGCCATCCCGGTCGGGCCCTTCACCGCCGCGGCGTCCTCCCGTTCGGTGTAGGCGGTGCCTGCGATGTCGAGATGGGCCCACTTGAGCCCGTCAGCGAACTCCTTGAGGAACCACCCGGCGGTGATGCTCCCTGCCGCACGTCCACCGGTGTTCTTCACGTCGGCCACGTCGCTCTTGTTGAGTTCGCGATACTCGTCCCAGAGCGGGAGGGGCCACGCGCGCTCGCCGGCACGTTCGCCGGCCTGCCGCAGCTCCTCGACCAGCGCATCGTCGTTCCCCATGAGGCCGATGGCCGAGTTGCCGAGGGCGATCACCACGGCACCGGTGAGGGTCGCGGCATCGACCACGACGGCCGGCTGGTAGCGCCGGGCCCAGGAAAGTGCGTCCACCAGGAGCAGCCGCCCTTCGGCGTCGGTGTTGATGACCTCGATGGTCTTGCCGAGGTGGCTCTTCACCACGTCGCCGGGCTTCACGGCGGTCCCCGACGGCATGTTCTCGGCCGAGGGGATGAGGCCGATCACGTTGAGCTTCGGCTTGGCGCGCCCGAGCATCTCGAAGACGCCCAGGACCGCGGCCGCGCCGGACATGTCGTACTTCATGTCTTCCATGTTCGCCGCCGGCTTGATCGAGATGCCGCCGGTGTCGAACGTGACCCCCTTGCCGATGAGCACCACGGGTGCGGCGTCACCGCCCCCCTTGTACTCCATCGCGATGAAGCGGGGCTCCTCGACGCTCCCCTTCGCGATCGCCATGATCGCCCCCATCCCCTCTTTCTCGCACCCCGCGCGGTCGAGGACCGTGATGGGGAAGCTGTACCGCTTGGCGATCTCCTGCGCCCGTTCGGCGAGGACGCGAGGCGGGAGCATGTTCGCCGGCAATATCTGGAGCCCGCGCGTCACCGCCTGACCCGCCGCCACCGCCGCGCCGCGCGCGTGACCCTTCGTGACGGCCGCGGTGTCGGTCGGTGCGAGGATCTCGAACGCCTCGAGCTTCGGCTTCGGATCCTCGGGGGGCTGCTTGAGGTCCGCGTAGTGCCACGCGCCGAACCCGAGTCCCTCCGCCGCCACCTGCCCGACGTCGCCGGCGGTCAGGGTGCCCTGCGCTTCGGGGGCCACGAAAAGCGCCCCCTTGGGGGCGCCCGCCACCCGCGCACGCTTGGCCGCGACCGACGCGGCACGGCGGAGCTGGCGGCGAAGGTCTCCCGCCTTCCCGGTCCCGACCAGCAGGATGCGGGTCGCAGGGCCCGTCGGGTAGAGGAGGACGGCCTCGTCCTTTTTCCCCGTGATGTCGCCTGCGGCATAGGCGCGTGCGATCGCGCCTCCGGAGGACTGGTCGAGTGGAACGAGCGACGCCGGCAACGTGCCCTGTTGCGGGACGATGACGGCGAGGAAGGAGGTCGAATGTTTGTGCGGCGCGGTGTCGACGACCGAAGTGTTGAGCACGGGTAGATCGATGTCAGGGGATGCCCGAGGCGGGAATCGAACCCGCATGAGGGGTGAACCTCGGAGGATTTTGAGTCCTCTGCGTCTGCCAGTTCCGCCACCCGGGCTGCCCCTCAAAGTGGCGAGGGGGGAGTGCCAGGGGCAAGGGGCGAGTGCAAGCGGCGAGCGGGCGCGGAAGCGAGAGAGCGGCGAGCTGCGTCTGACCCCTTCCGCCCTTGCACGCTTGTTGCCAACTCGCGCCTTGCACTCGCCACTCGTAGCTTCAGGGATGCTGAAACGCCCCCCCACCCCGGGCCTGCATCCTTGGCACGACCTCGAACCGGGCCCCCGCCCTCCCGACCAGATCACGGTCGTGGTCGAGATCCCGACCAATTCCCGCAATAAGTACGAGCTCGACAAGCCCTCGGGGCTCTTCAAGCTCGACCGGGTGCTCCATTCGAGCGTCCACTATCCGGGGTGCTACGGCTTCATCCCCCGCACCTACGCCGAAGACGACGATCCACTCGACGTCCTGCTCTGGACCACGATACCCCTCTTCACCGGCTGCCTGGTCGAGGCACGGCCGGTCGGGGTGTTCCACCTGGTCGACAAGGGGCGGAACGACGAGAAGATCATCGCGGTGGCGCCGAGCGACCCGTACACCGAGCCGATGCACGACCTGAAGGACCTGCCGCCCCACGCCCTGCTCGAGATCGAACACTTCTTCCAGGTCTACAAGAACCTCGAGGGAGGCACCACCGTCACCAACGGCTTCGAGGGCGCCGCCAAGGCCAAGGAGATGATCCTCGCGGGGATCGAGCGGTACAGGAATGCCTAGCGAAAAGGGGTGCGTGCAAGTGACGAGAGTGTCAAAAGCGAGAGAGCGCGCAAGGGATGTGCCCCCCTCGCGCGCTTTTCGCTCTCACGCCCACTCACAACTTGCACTCGCCCCTCACCACTTGCAGTCACCCCTCGCCACTTGCAGTCACCCCTCGCCCCTCTTTTCACGGCCTGCGCAGCATCCCCGGGCGCCGCTGCATCCGTTCCTCCCGCAAGGTCGTGATCCGGTCGGCGAGCCGCGCGCGCATCCGGTAGAGCTGACCGCGCTGCACCGGAGTGAGGATGGCCGCCAAGTCGCGCTGTTCGTCACCAAAGAGCCGCGCCTGGGTCACTTGGAGCGTGCCGATACTGTCCAAGGCGCGCGTGATGGCCCCGTTGTTGGCGGCGACGCCGGGACGGAGCTCGCCCGCGAGCTGTTCATTCATCCCCCGATGCGCTGCCTCGAGGTCGCGCCGGCGCGAGGCGTACCGGACCCCGACCGCGAAGACCTTGTCGGCCTGGTCGTCGGTGAGTCCGAGCTCCTCCCGCGCCGCGGCGCGGAAGTTCGCCTCGATCCGCTGGCGAAGGCGGGGGGCGACGGTGTCGTCGGGGATCCCCTGGGCCGCGAGTGGGCCGCCGAACGCCGCGAGGAGCAGCAGTGTGGTGGTGGTCGAACGCATCATCCCTCCAAGGACCGCAGGACGCGGGTGAGCTGGGTGGTGTCGAGATCGGTGAGTGCGGGATCGGCGCCGAGCGGGGTCTCCGCCAGGGGCGGTTCGATGGCATCGGCGAGGAGCGTGAGTTCAGCGACGTTCAGCGAGTCGAGTTCGGGGAGCAGCCGCGCCTCCGCTGCCGCGGGGGTCGAAGGCATCGGGACGACAGGCCGGAAAAAGACGAAGGCGATCGCGGCGGCCGCGGCGAGGACAACGAGGGTGCGCACTGCCGGACGACGATGGAGCGCACGCGGCTGCCGGAGTCGTTCGGTGACGGCGCGGGCGGCGCCGACAGCGTCGAACTCCCGCTCGACCCGTTCACCCACCCCGACCGCGGCGCGGATCAGCTCCCACTCGGCGCGACAGTCGGTGCACGCCTCGAGGTGCGCCTGCTCCGCGGCGTCCCAGGTCGCGCTCCCCCGCGCCACCTCGGGCATCCGGTCCTGCAGCTGCTCGTGGATCGTTCCGCTCATCGGACGAGCTCCTTCAATCGTTTGACGGCATGATGGTAATGCACCCGGGCCGCCCCGGTGGTCGTGCCGAGCGCGACGGCGATCGCATCGTAGCCTTCGCCCAGTTGGACCCGTCGGAGGAAAACCTCCCGCTGCAACCGCGGCAGCGTCAGCAGGCCGGCCCGGATCCGTTCTCCCGCTTCCTCCGCCTCGAGCTCGTGATCCGGACCGGTGTGCGAAGGCGCGTCGTGGTCGGCCAAGGAGAGGACCGTGCGCCCTTTCCGTTTCCGGGCTTCGTCCTTGAGGAGATTTCCCGCGATCGAGAAGAGCCAGCTCCGGATTCCGGAATCGCCGCGCCACGAATCGAGCCGGCGGAAGGCCCGGAACATCGTCTCCTGCACCAGATCGTCGAGTTCGTCCCGCGTGGCGCCACTGCTGTAGAGGAACCGGGCCACCGACGGTGAGTGACGTTCGACGAGGCGCGCTGCCGCCCGCTCGTCGCCCGACCGGTAGGCGGCGACGAGGTCCTGATCGCTCGGGGAGGTCGACTCTGCCGGCAGGGGCATCGGTCCTGGGGAGACGGGGGGGCGCAGAAGATGTTAAGCTACCGGGACTTCCACCCCTCCGGCCAATGGTGATCCCGCAGGTCATCGCCCATCGCGGCGCCTCCGGGCACGCGTACCAGAACTCCCTCTCGGCCTTCGCCCTGGCGAAGAAGCTCCGCGCCGACGGCGTGGAGCTCGACATCCACGCCACCAAGGACGGGGTGCTGCTGGTGCATCACGACCGGGAGGTGCCCGGGATCGGCGCCATCGGGGAGTTCCGGCACGATGCCTTCGTGGGCCATCGGCTCCCGAACGGGGAGCCGATCCCGACCCTCGGCCAGGTCCTCGAGGAGCTCGGGCCGTTCGAGGTGTGGATCGAGGTGAAGACCCTCGCCCCGGAGTGGGATGGACGTCTCCTGCAAGTTATGCGGGCCGGCCCATCTCCAGAGCGCTACGCCATCCACGGGTTCGATCACCGGATCATCGCGCGGCTCGGTGCGGGGGCGCCACTCCTCCGTCGGGGGGCGTTGCAGTCGAGCTATCCGCTGGACCTGCTGGGACCGCTCGCGGCGGTCGGCGCGGACACGCTCTGGCAGGAGACCGAGTTGATCGACCAGGCGATGGTGGACACGCTCCACCGCGCCGGGAAGAAGATCATCGCTTGGACCGCGAACGAATCGTCCGAGATCGCGCGACTGGTGCGCCTCGGCGTGGACGGGATCTGCGGGAACTACCCGGAACGGATCCGAACTGCGGTAACGGGTAAGGGGTGAGGAGTGAGGGGGTCGGATCGCCAGTGGCACGAACACCTCCCCCCTTACCCCTCACCCCTTACCCCTCACCCCTTACCCCTCACCCACTAGACGCCCTGCCCGGCCCTCCGCACCTTTCGACATACTCCTCCCGAGACCCATTCTGAAACGCCTGACCCGCTGGAGCTCCTGCGCGGTGGTCGGTGCCGCCCTGTTGGGACCGGCGCGGGCAGCCGTCGCACAGCTTCCGTACGATCCGGCCCTTCTGCAGCCGCGGCAGGACAGCATGGTCGTGAGCGTGCAGGGGCGTGTGCTCGGGTGGTACACGTCGCGGGTGGCCCTGGCGGACGACGGCCTGCAGATGACCGACCAGCTCTCGCTCGGCGAGCTGGCGCAGCAGCGCACCGAAGTCCTGGTCGATCGCGCCGGGAAGCTCCGGCGGGTGCAGCTCGGCGGGGTGACCACCGGGATCCAGATCCGGGCATCGCTGGAGTACCGTCGCAACCGGGTACGGGGCGTGACCGTCGCGAGCATCACGGGCCTCTTGCCGGACTCCGCCGCTCCGGTCGATACAAGCCAGGTGCGTTCGATCTCGGTGGTGGCGGACACGCTGCTGCCGCCCGGCACCATCGATGACAACGCGCTCCTGCTCTATCTCCCCGCGCTCCCCTGGGCCGACGGAGTGCATTGGACCTTTCCGGTCTTCTCCGGCCAGGAGAACGTCATCCGGAGCGTGACCTTCGCGGTCCGAGGCTCGGCGTCGGTGGCCCTCCGCTCGGGCACGGTGGAGGCGTGGGAGGTGGACGTCACCGGCGGCGCCTCGCCGGTCCGGTACTACATCTCGCAGTCCTCGCCGCACCGCCTCGTCCGGATGGAGTTCACCGGCGTCGGGATCACCTACCTCCTTGAGCATTGAAGGCTTCCATTCCCGTCCACCTGAAGGTCTTCCCACTATGGCATTGTCCACCCGCCTGACACCCCTGACCCTCGCCCTGGTCGCGCTCGCGTGCGCACCCACCGGCGGAGGTCCGAATGGTCCCACCCCCGCCGGCGGCACACCGGCCGCGCGGGGGACGATGAGCTTCGAGCGGCCCCAGTATCCCTCGACCTATCAGCGGCGCCCCAACGGGGCGGTCTTCATCCGCAACGCGAACGTGCTCACGGCCGCTGGGCCAGAGCTCCACGGCACCAACGTGCTGTTCGCGGACGGGAAGATCGTGGCCGTGGGAAATGCGGTGACCGCACCTGCCGGTGCCGAGACGATCGACGGCACCGGCAAGTGGGTGACCCCGGGCCTCATCGACTCACACAGTCACCTCGGCGTCTACGGCGCCCCAGGGACCTTTGCGGAATCGGACGGCAACGAGGCGACCAACCCGGTGACCGCCGAGGTGTGGGCGGAACATTCGGTGTGGCCGCAGGATCCACAGATGCCGCTCGCGGTGGCGGGCGGGATCACCGTGATCGAAGTGCTTCCGGGGTCGGCCAACCTGATCGGGGGCCGCTCGGTCACGCTCCGGCTCATCCCGGCGCGCACGGTGCAGGAGATGAAATTCCCGGGCGCGCCGTACAGCGTGAAGATGGCGTGCGGTGAGAACCCCAAGCGGGTGTACCAGAGCCGCGGGCCGTCGACCCGGATGGGGAACATGGCCGGGTACCGCAGCGCCTACCTCGCGGCGGAACGGTATCGTCAGCGGTGGGACACGTGGCAACGCGACCATAAAGGGGATCCGCCGGAGCGCGACCTCCGGAACGAGACCCTCGCCGGCGTGCTCCGCGGGGAGATCTTCGTGCAGAACCACTGCTACCGCGCCGACGAGATGGCGCAGATGCTCGACCTCGCGCGCGAGTTCGGGTTCCACATCCGCTCGTTCCATCACGCGGTGGAGGGATACAAGATCGCCGACGTGCTCGCGCGCGACAGCGTGGCGGTGTCGATCTGGTACGACTGGTGGGGATTCAAGATGGAATCGGCCGACGGGATCCCTGAGAACGCCGCCCTGGTGCAGGCCGCCGGCGGTCGCGTGGTGATCCACTCCGACAGCGAGGACGGCATCCAGCGGCTCAACCAGGCGGCAGGACAGGCGATGTACGCCGGCGACCAGGCCAGGATCCCGGTGACGCGGGAGCAGGCGATCCGCTGGATCACCGCGAATCCGGCCTGGGTGCTCGGCATCGACGCGACCACCGGCACGCTCGAGGCCGGGAAGGCCGCGGACGTGGTGCTCTGGTCGGGCGATCCCTTCTCGGTCTACAGCAAGGCGGAACGGGTATGGAACGACGGATGGCAGGTCTTCGACCGGAACGATCCCGCGCATCAGTGGCAGACCGACTTCAACCTGGGCTACGGTCGGCCGGGGGTGGGCCGATGAGCGGCGCATGGGCGCATGGGCGCTTCGGCGCATGGAGGTCCGTGGTCCGGACTGGAGTTCTCGTCGGACTCCTCTCGTCTCTTATTGGCTCCTCCCGACTCCTTTCGGCCCAGACGATCGCCATCACTGGCGGCACCGTCTTCCCGGTGAGCGGGCCGAAGATCGAGCATGGCACGGTACTCATCAGGGACGGCAAGATCGTCCAGGTGGGCGTCGGAGTCGCGGTGCCGGCCGGCGCCCAGGTGATCGACGCGACCGGGAAATGGGTGACCCCCGGACTCTTCCACGGTGGCACCACCCTCGGCCTCGTCGAGGTCGGCTCCATCTCGGATACGCGCGAGAATGTGCAGAGCGGCGACATCAATGCGTCGTTCAACGTGGCCGAGGGGCTCAACCCCGCCGCGACCACGATCCCGGTGGCCCGGATGGAAGGGGTGACCACCGCCTTCGTGGCACCCACCGATGGGCTGATCGGCGGCCAGGGCGTGATCATCGGCCTCGCCGGGGACCGGATCGAGGACCTGATCCGGGTCTCCCCCGCGGCGCTGGTGATGAGCTTCGGTCAGGAGGGGCGTGACGCCGGTGGCGGCAGCCGCTCCGGCGAGCTCGCCAAGATCCGCCAGCTCTTCACCGACGCGCTTGAATACGACCGTCGCCGAGCGGATTACGGTCGGAACGCGATGCGCCCGCTCGCGGCCCCGCCCGCGGATCTCGACGTCCTCGTGCAGGCATTGCAAGGGAAGCTGCTCGTGGTGGCCCTCGCCGACCGGAAGAGCGACATCGAGAGCGCCCTCCGGGTGGGGCGGGAGTTCCATCTCCACCTGATCCTTGCCGGGGGTGCCGAGGGGTGGATGGTGGCCCCGCAGCTCGCCGCGGCCGGCGTGCCGGTGCTGGTGCAGAATATGCGCGACGTCCCGCGGTGGGATGCACTCAACGCCCGGCTCGACAACGCGACGATCCTCCGGCAGGCGGGGGTGAACGTCGTCATCGCGCAGAATGACGACGGCAGAGACCGCGATCTCCGCTGGAGCGCGGGCAACGCGGTGCGGAACGGGATGACGTGGGAGGACGCGCTCCGCGCCATCACGCTCGCCCCGGCCCAGGCATTCAACGTGGCCGACCGGATGGGATCGCTGGAGGCGGGCAAGATCGCCGACGTGGTGGTCTGGAGCGCCGACCCGCTCGATTTCGCGAGCACGGCCGAGCACGTCCTCATCGGTGGGCAGGAAGTGCCGCTGACGAGCCGGATGGTGGAGCTGCG
>JANMWE010000057.1:0-7727 GCA_031393795.1 Gemmatimonadota bacterium | reverse complement strand
TCTGCCGTACTCCGATCTCCCAGCGCCACTGCGTCCCACCGCCCCAGCGCATACAGGGTGCCTGACGGGAATTGAACCCGCAACCTCCGGTGCCACAGACCGGCGCTCTAACCGATTGAGCTACAAGCACCATAACCCCTTTCGGGGAGGTGGAAAGTAGTGGCGGGAAGAAGGTTTTTCAAGCTTGAAGGCGCGTGAGACGCGGCAGGCGCGTGAGGGTCCAAATGCCTGCCATCACGTCTCTTACGCGCCTTTCGCGGCTACCGCGCCTCTCCACTCACCAAAATCTTGTCCTGAGAAAGACCGTCCCCGGCACCTCGGCCACCCCCTCCACCCCCACCACCCCCCGCGCCGCGTTCGCCAGGAATCCGCCCCGGGCCCGGAACTCTTCCGGCGTCACCCGCCCCTCAACGATCCCCCCCGCCAGCTCGTTCAGCCGCGCCCGGGCCACGCTCGGGAGGATCCCGATGCCCAGGGGGGGCGCGGCGAGCTTCGGCCCTTCCCACCAGAAGCAGCTCCAGATCGCGCACTCCGCCACGCTGCCTTGGTTGAGCAGGATCGCGTCCTCTTCCCCCCGCCCCTTCGCCTCTTCGAGCGCCCGGTCGAATTGGGCCCGATCGTCGGTCTTGTGGCGATAAGGGGCGTGCGGAACGGTCGCGACGCCGAGTTTGACCAGCGTCGTGGGTCCAATGGCGCGCTCCACCAGGGAGAACCCATCCGCCCGGATGGCGTACCGCAGGATCCGATCTTCACCGCCGGCCGGCGCCACCAGCGCCGGCAGCGGAAGCCCGACCGCCTTGGCGCTCCGCGCCAATCGCACGAGGTGATAGGGCCAGAGCGGCGCCTTTCCATTCTTCACCCGCACCGTCTCCACCAACTGGGTCACGTCGCTACCGGGAGTTCAGGTCGATTGTCGAGGACGCTCTTGAGCACCGTCGCGCCGAGGATCATCCCCCCTCCCGCCAGCGACCAGGGGCCGGGCGCCTCACCGTGCACCAGCCACGACCAGAGTGGGTTGAGCGCCGGCTCCACCATCAGCAACAGCGATGCCTCCAGCGCTCCCACCCGCTTCAGCGCTCGGCTCAGCAGAAGATAGGCGATCCCGATCTGCACGATCCCGAGAAAGAGCACCGTGACGATGTCCACCACGGTCACTGAGAGGACGGGCAGCGCGAAGGGAAGATTCACCGCCGCCGCGATGAGGTTTCCCAGCACCACCGCGGTGGTCGGTGACGGCGCCTCCTGTCCCGCGCCGGTCTCGGCTCGGCCGAGCCAGCGGAGCCCGATCACCAGAAAGGCCCACGCCACGCCGCTCAGCAGCGCGAGGATGTTCCCGAGGGCCGGATCGGGTGCCGTGCGGACCGGTGGCTCCGTGCCAAGGAAGACGAAGCCGAGCCCCGCGGCCATCGCGCCGAGGACGACCAGATCGGCCTGCTTGACCCGTTCCTTCAGGAGCCAGGGGCCCAGCAGCAGGAGATAGAGCGGGGCGGCCGCCTGGAGGAAGATCGTGTTGGCGCTGGTGGTGAGCTTGTTGGCCAGCACGAAGAGGGTGAGGCACGCCGCGTACGCGATGCTCGCCACCAGCGTGCGCCAGGTCCAGCCGCGCCGCGATTCGGGGGCGAGCAGGAGCACTGCCACCGCGGCGATCGCGGAACGGAAGCAGGCGACCTGCACCCCCGCGAGGGTGGTCAGCTTGATGGCGGCGCCGCCGGTGGAGAAGATCGCGGCGGCGGTGATCACGCCCAGGCGGGCGCGCGCGTGCTCGCTCATCGGCGCATCACCTATGGCTCCGTGAACGATCGCGGAAACACGGGAACGCGGAGTTTCGCGGAACAAGATCTTGTGGATTCAAAGGCAAGATCTGGCATTGAGACCACAATATCCCTTTCCGCGAGACTCCGTACTTCCGCGCTTCCGTGATGAATCGCGGAGCGCCGCTCACCGCACCGTCGCCGTCAGCAGCCACTGGCCATTCGGATCGACGGTGACCGGTCCCGGGTCGTTCAAGACATTGTTGAACACCACCGTCGTGCTCCGCCCCGCGACATCAGCCCCGTGGGGCTTCCCATCGAATCCGAACTGGAGCTGCGGCAAGGTGTAGGTCCCCCACTCAGGCTTCTGGACCTGCCGCACGGCGAGGGTGAGCCGCTTGGCGCGCCCGTCGTAGGCCTTGGTCACCTCGAGCTGCGGGTAGCCCGGCTGCGTCAGCCACTCGCGGAAGAACCAGCTCAGGTCCCGCCCCGCCGCCTCCGATATCACCGCCGCGAAGTCGCTCGACAGCGCGTTCCCGTCGCGGAACCGCGCCTGGTAAGTCCGCAGCCCGCGCCAGAACGCCGTGTCCCCGATCATCCCCTGCAGCGCGCGGAGGACGAGCGCCCCCTTGGGGTAGTTGTTGCTGTTGAGGAGCCCCATCAGGTCGGTGGCGGCCGGGTCGATGATCGGACGCCCGGTGACGGGCGATGCGATCACGCTCGCCCGCATTTTGGCGAAGCTCGCCTCTCTCGCGCTCTCGCCGTCGGCGTGCCCGAGCCACTCCGCCGCGAGGAAGGTCGCGAACCCCTCGGAGAGCCAGAGATGGTGCCAGTCGCTCTCGGTCACCGCGTCGCCGAACCACTGGTGCGCGGTCTCGTGCGCCACCGTCTCCTCCCCCATCCGCCCGCTCCCCATCGCCCGCTGGTCGTAGAAGATCGCGGTGGCATTCTCCATCCCGCCGAAGATAGTGCTCGACTCGACGTGGGCGAGGCTCGGATAGGGGAACGGTCCCAGCTGCTGCTGGAACCAATCGATCATGTCGCCGGCGCGCCGGAAAGGGATCTGGGCGTTCGCGCTGTCCGCGGCGAGCGCCCAGACCGAGAGCGGGATGCAACGCACCGCGCACCCTGCCGGCGGCAACCTGGTCACCGCGAACCGCGCGATGCCGAGGACCATGTTGTAGGTCGAGACGGGGCGGTCGAGCTGGTAGTGCCACTGGGTCCGCCCCCCGGGAAGCGAATCGACCCGGAGCAGCGTCCCGTTGGCGATGACCCGATGTCCCGGTGGCGCCTGGACGTGGAGCGTGACGGTCGCCTTGTCGGCGGGGAGGTCCTGGGACGGGAACCATCGGTGGGCGCGATCGGGCCAGTTGTCGGCGAAGACCGTGATCGCCTCCCCCTCCCGCCGGATCACCAGTCCTTCGCGGGGGTAGCCGTGGTAGCGGACACGGGTCTGGAGCGTGTCCCCCGCCTGCTTGCCGTGGGGGATGATCACGAGCCCGCCATCGACCGCGAACTCGGTCCGATGAAGGCGGGAGTTCTCCCTGCCATCGACGAGCACGCGGACCACGCGGTAGACGGTGTCGAGCTCGAGCACCACGGGGTCGGCCGAGGTCAGCCGCCAGGTGGTGGTCACCTCACCCGCGAAGTGGTTCCCCGTGTCGCTCACCGCGATGGTGATGTCGTAGTGCAGCGCATCGTGGTGACGGTGCAGCGTGTCGGGTCGCGCGGCGAGGGGGTCCTGCAGCGCGAGCATCAGGGCGAGGAGCAAAGTGGCCTCACAAGGTCCGAGGTCCGAGGTGCGATGTCCGAGGAGCAGAAGAATAGATGGGATCTGTGCGGGAAGGACCCCGGACCTCGGACCTCGCACTTCGGACGGTCATTTCGAGATCACTGCCACGCCCGACGCGGCCGGGTCGACACGGAGCCCAATGTACTCCCCCCCGATCGCGTGGCCCGGCACCCCGCAGAGGATCCAGTACCACCCCGCCTGATCCACCACGAATTGCGTGTGGTCGGTCCGGCCCGGCCCCATTCCCGCCACGGGGGTCCTGCTGTAAGCGTACTGGAACGCCGGCTCGCCGGCCCGCTCGGGAAGCTTCTCCCGTTCCTGCTGGACCACGAACGAATGGGCGGTCGAATCGTCGTTCCGCCATTCGAGCTTGACGGTCCAGCCGAGGGGAACGACGACCTGGAGGGCGCCGTGGGAGATCCCGTTCAGGGTCGCCACAGGGGCCCCGGCGGGGCGAATGGCGGCCAACTCGACCGTGACGGTCCGGGTGGCGCTATCGGGATGGATCCAAGCCGGCAGCGGGACCTGGGCCGAGAGCCCCCCCCCGGCACCGGTCAGGACGATCCAGAGCAGTGATCGCTTCATTTCTGTACCTCTTGACGAAATTCAATTCGAACTGCAACATAGCTGGGCTCTCCGGCACCCCCGGAACTGCTCGGTCGACATTTGGAGAATACTGCGCCCCTCGGGCGGGCCAGTCGTCCCGTCCCTGCCGTCGCAGCCCTGCACCCCCCCTGGAGGAAGAAGCATATGCGCACTCTGTTTCGCTGGTCACTGGCCCTGACCGGTCTGGCCCTGGTGGCCAGCGCCGCCAACGCCCAGCGCCCCGCCCGCCCCATGGCCGACCATATGGGGATGATGGCCAGCGGCGGCGACTGGACCACCTACGGCGGCAATATGTGGAACCAGCGCTATTTCACCGGCGCCCGCATCAATGCCGCCAACGTCGCCCGCCTCACCCCTCGCTTCATGTTCCAGACCGGCACCGCTCGCCTCGGTTCCCTCGAGGCGACGCCGCTGGTCGAGAACGGGGTGATGTACATGACCACCCCGTACAACACGGCGATGGCCTACGACCTCAAGACCAAGAAGCAGCTCTGGCGCTACGAGCACCGGCTCGGCACCACGATCTTCTGCTGCGGCCCTGACAACCGCGGAATGGCGATCCACGGCCCCCACGTCTATATGGGGACCCTCGATGCGCGCCTGGTCGCGCTCGACAAGAAGACCGGCGAAGTGGTGTGGGACGTCGAGGTGGCCGACCCCACCTTCGGCTACTCGATCACCCACGCCCCGCTCGTGATCGGCAACATGGTGATCGTCGGCGTCTCAGGAGGTGAGTACGGCATCCGCGGCCACGTGACCGCGTACGACGCCGTCACCGGCCGCCAGATCTGGCGCTGGTACAGCATCCCCGCCCCGCGCGGCGATCCGACCTTCGACGCGGTGGCCCCGAACGGCTGGTTCGGCACCTGGACGCCGACCACCCCCGATGGCGCCGATCTGCACCGCAACATCACCCAGGAGAAGGCCGACAGCGCCCGCAATGCCGATGCCTGGCAGCGGGGCGGCGGCGGCGTCTGGATGACCCCGGCGTACGACAAGGATCTGAACATGATCTTCGTCGCCGTCGGCAACCCCTCCCCCGACCTCGACGGCACCATCCGCCCCGGTGACAACCTCTACACCGACGCGGTGGTGGCCATCGATGCCAGCACCGGACAGACCAAGTGGTACTACCAGACCGTCCCCCACGACGTCTGGGACCTCGACGCCGTCTCCCCGCCGATCGTCACGATGGTGGGCGGCAAGAAGGCGATCATCCACGCCGGCAAGACCGGCTGGGTGTACGTCCTCGACGCGACGAATGGTCACCTGATCCGCCGCAGCAGCGCGTTCGTGCCGCAGGAGAACATGTTCGCGCTTCCGACCGCGGCCGGGACCCGGATGCTGCCGGGCGCCAACGGCGGCTCGGAGTGGAGCCCGATGTCGGTCGACCCGAACCTGCAGTACAGCTTCGTCGCGGCACTCCACCAGCCGATGAACTACATCACCCACTACGCCCCCCTCGAGAAGGGCCGCCTCTGGCTCGGCTCGGCCTTCGTGGCGATCCCCACCGAGCGGCAGTACGGCCTCTTCAGCGCGGTGAACCTGCGGACCGGCGCCATCGCGTGGCAGAAGCAGGTGGACCAGCCGATGATGGGCGGTTCGCTGGCCACCGCCGGCGGGCTCGTCTTCACCGGTGAGGGGAACGGCAACTTCAACGCGTACAACTCGCGCACCGGGCAGTTGGCCTGGCAGTTCAGCGCCGGTGCGGGGTGCAACGCGGCCCCGATGGGCTTCACGATGGATGGCGAGGACTTCATCGCCGTCGCCTGCGGGGGTAACTTCCAGTTGAACTTCCCGTTGGGCGATGCGGTGATCGTCTTCGGCCTCCCCAAGGCGCCGATGGCACATCGCTGACCCTCCCGGCACTACCTGGCCGGCGGGGCCCCGCACGTGGGGCTCCGCCGGTCACTTCTTTGCCGACTCCCTTGGAGATCCATCGATCCATGCGTCGCCTGTTCCCGTCTCTCCTCCTCATCAGTGGCACGGTCATCCCGTGCGTGGCCTGTGCCCAACAGGCCGCCCCCGTCGCCGCCCAGAGCATCGACTCGAAGTGGATGGCCTTCGACACCGCCACCAAGCGCGTCACCTTCGCCCTCACCGCCGGGCTCACGCCGTTCAATGGGGCGCTCAACTTCAACGGCTTCCGGGACGGCGAACTGACCCTCGTGGTCCCGGCCGGCTGGACCGTGGTGGTGAACTTCACCAACCACGACGGGATGCTGCCGCACAGCGCCGAGGTGATCCTCGACGATGGGCAGACACCGCTCCGCGCGGGTGACCCTGCGATCCAGCGGGCCTACACCAAGGACCTCGAGACCGGCGTCCCCGCCGGCGACGGCAAGGATGTGATGCGCTTCACCGCCGCGCCCACCGGCAACTACCGCTTCTACTGCGCGGTGCCCGGCCACGGGGCTGCGGGGATGTGGGTGCGCCTCAAGGTCGACGGCGGCGTCACCACGCCGCGCATGGTCCTCTCCCCCAAGCCCGCGACGCCGGCCGGACGATGACCCGGAAGCTCCTCCTGACCTGCGCGGTGGCGGCGGGAGTCGCCCTGGGGGCCACGAGTGCCGTGGCGCTCCAGGGGATCCTCCCCTGGTCGCGGGTGGGGTGGAGCGAGTGGCAGAAGTGGAGCCCCGAGTCGCGCCAGGCCTGGATCGACGGCTTCCTTGCCGGTGCCGCCGCGGGCCAGGCCCCCGACAGCGTCTTCGCCGATACCACTCGGCTGGCGCAATGGATGACCGGGCGCCCCGCCGGACGGCGCTTCCCGTACGGGGGCAACCTCTACGTGGCCCGGCTGCAGGACTGGTACTACTGGGAGAACCATCACGGTGCGGCTCTGTGGCACGGGATGTGGACGGTCAACGAAGGTCTACGGGAGGGAGCACGATGAAGCAGATGCGTATGTCGGTGACGGCGATCCTCGCCCTGATGTTGGCGCTGGTGGCGCCGAGTGCGGTGCGGGCGCAGGGAATGGTGCTGAAGGCGGCCCGGATGCTGGACGTGGCGTCGGGACAGATCCAGTCCCCCGCCATCATCGTCGTCAACGGCGACCGGATCACCAGCATCGGCGGTCCGATCCCGCGCGGCGCGCGGGTCATCGATCTCGGGGATGTGACGCTCCTCCCGGGGCTCATCGACGCGCACACCCACCTCACCGACGACATCGAAGGGGACTGGGTCAACCGGTCCGTCAACGAGACCGCCGCCGACGCCGCCCTCCGAGGCGCGCGGAACGCCAAGCTCACCCTCGAGGCGGGGTTCACCACCGTCCGCGACGTGGGGTCGCGCGGCTTCGCCGACGTCTCGCTGATGCACGCCATCGACAACGGCTTCGTCCCCGGTCCGCGGATCATCCCGGCCGGGCACGCCATCGGGATCACCGGGGGGCACTGCGACGAGACCGGGCGGGCTCCCGGGGTGATGGAGCTCGGACCGGAAGAGGGGGTCGCCGACGGGGTGGACGCGGTCGTCCGGGCCGTCCGCTACCAGGCCAAGCACGGGGCCAAGGTGATCAAGATCTGCGCGACGGCCGGCGTCTTGTCGCTCGACGCCACCGTCGGGGCACAGCAGCTCTC
>JANMWE010000056.1:0-6058 GCA_031393795.1 Gemmatimonadota bacterium | reverse complement strand
TCCGACTTCATCGCGGCCAGGACGGCCTTTTCCTTCGTGTTGCTGAACTTCGGGATCGCGATCGCGGCCAGGATGCCGATGATGACGACAACGATCAGGAGTTCGATGAGGGTAAAGCCCTTGCGATTCATGCTGCCTCGGGAGGAACGGGGATGGGCGTGGTAATCAGGTCCAGCGGAGGTACGCCCAGGCACCCCCGCACTTCAGGGCTTGAAGAAGCAATCCCGGTGCCAAGCTGAGTGGAGCCACGGTCCTCCGCGCTAACCGCATCCCACCATTGGCTTTCGGTCCCGCCCGAGCGACCCATCGCGGGGACCCGGGACCATGCTACTCCCTCGAATTGCAAATTCCCTTCAAAACGCCCCCTCGGCGCGCCCGCCCTCCGGGGGGGGTGCTAAGTTCCTCCGATCATGACTGCGACCTCTCACTCCCCTGACCCGCGCAGGCTCGAACGGTGGGCCGCCCCGATCGCACTCCTGGTGCTTGCAGGGCTGGCGATGGGAAACATCATCCCGAACAAATTCACCCGGGATGACATCGGCCTGATCCTCGAGAATCCGCTCGTCAAATCCTGGAGCGGCGTCTGGCACGCCTTCAACGCGGCCTATTGGCCCCCGGCCGACAGCGGCGAGCTCTATCGTCCCCTCTCCATCGCCTGGCTCACGATCCAGTGGCAACTGGGTGGCGGCCACGAGCTCCTGTTCCGACTTTGCTCCCTGGCGGCCTACGGCGCCTCCTGCCTCGCAGTGTGGGCGGTGCTCAAGCGGGTCGCGCCGCTTCCAGCGGCGTGGGTAGGCGCGGCGCTCTTTGCGGTGCATCCGGTGCATGTCGAGGCGCTGGTCGAGGCGGTGAGCCAGTCCGAGCTGATCGTGGCCGCCCTACTCTGCTGGGGTGTGGCCTGGCATATCGATGCCAACCGCGGCACCCGGGGGATCAGGGCGACAGCAAGCGCGGAGAGCCTGCTCTTTGTAGTCGCGGTGTTCTTCAAGGAACACGCACTGGTCTTCCCGGCACTTCTCATCGCGGCGGACCTGCTGGTCGATCCCACCGCCGAGCCCTTCGGCACGCGGTGGCGGCGGTGGCGCTCCCACTATGGAGTCATGGTCCTGATCGCCCTGCTGTTCTGGTTTACCCGCGGCCAGGTGCTGGGCACGGCCTCCGGCACCGGTCCCCACGAGGCGCTGGCAGGCGGGCTCTTCGCCCGCATCCACACCATGGCCGGCGTTCCCGCCGAATGGCTCCGCCTCTTTCTCTGGCCCGCCCACCTGCAAGATGAATGGAGCTTGATGGAGTGGGTCCCCGGGGCGGGGTGGACGCCGCGCGAGACCGCGGGTGCCCTCGCGGTCGCGAGCCTCGGGCTGGCCACCATCCTCGCCTGGCGGCGGATGCCGACCTTGGCGTGGGGGCTCCTCTGGATCGGCCTCGCGCTGGGCCCGGTGGCCAACATCGTGATCCCGACGGGTGTGCTGATCGCCGAGCGTACGCTCTTCCTCCCGAGCGTGGGACTGGCGGTCGCGCTGGCGGCACTGTTGACGCCGATGGTCAATGCCCACGACCGGCTGGGTCCGGTGTGGCCGCGGGTGGGACTCCTGGGACTCGCGGCACTCCTCAGCGCCGGAATGCTGCGCTCGGCCTTGCGCTGTGTCGACTGGCGCACCCCGGTCATCTGGACGGTGCGTTCGGTGGCACTGGCGCCCCTCAGCTGGCGCACCCACCTGACCTACGGGATGGTGCTCTCCAACGTCGGTGATACTGCCGGCGCGCGGTCCGAGGTCCGCGCTTCCCTGGCGCTCCGGGAGGACAATCCGGTGGTGCTCAAGTTCGTCGCGGACCGAGGACGTCTCTCCAACGGCGCCTGCATCGGACCGACGATCGTGTATGAGGAGGTCTTGAAGGCCGTGCCCCAGCGCAGCGACGTGCGCGCCTCCCTGCTCGCCTGCCTCGCCATCATGGGACGCTACGAGCAGGCGCACCAGATCGCGATGGCCGGCGACTCGATCGGCCTCGACCGGGCCTTTTACCATACGATGGCGATCCGTGCGGCCCAGAACCTCCGGACCCACACCCCCATCGGGCAGTGGCGGGTCCGATTCCCGACCGGAACGGCGACGGACATCGGCGGCCCTCAGCGCTCGCATTGAGCGAACTGTCGTGACACCCGCACCCTCGGCGGCCTTCGCGCTCCTCGCGCTGGTGGTCGCCTTCGCCGTGGTGAGGCATCTGCCCGCGCGCGCACTGGAGCGGAGCGTCGCCCTGCTCAACGGCCGGTCGCTCCCGCTCCTCCTCGGCATCCTGACCGCACTCCTCCTCGGCTGGGTCGGCGGCGGCGGGCTCCGGATGACACCGATCTCGACCGACGAGAACGCCTACCTGCTGCAGGCCCGCCTCCTGACCCACGGACAGGTGGCAGGACCCCCCGCGCCGATCCCCGAATTCTTCGAGCAGCCCTGGGTGATGGTCACCCCGCGCACCTACGCCAAATACCCGCCGGGGCAGAGCCTCGTGCTGGCGCCGGGGGTGGCGGTGGGACTGCCCTGGCTCGTGCCCGTACTCCTCCTCATTGCGACCGGGGCATTGGTGTTCGGGCTTGCTCGGCGGATCGCCGGGCCGGGCGCGGCGCTCCTCACCTGGTGCGCCTGGGTGCTCACGCCGATGACGATGGCGTGGCAGAGCTCCTATTTCTCCGAGATCACCAGCGCGGCCGGCTGGCTCACCGCGCTCTGGACCCTCTGGCGCTGGCACGACCACGCCGGACGGCGCTGGCTGGTCTTCACTGCCCTGGCCCTCGGGTGGACGGCGGTGACGCGACCCTACACCGCATTCCTCCTTGGCCTGCCGATCATCATCGTGGCGGCGGTCACGATCGTGCGTCGCAAGGCGTGGGGCGACGGGCTTCGCGCCGGACTCGCGGGATGCGCACTCCTCGCGATCCTTCCGCTCTGGGATCACGCCACCACGGGGCATTGGACCGAGTCACCCCTGTCACAGTACACCGCGACCTACCTTCCCTGGGATCGGCTCGGGTTCGCGATCGATTCGACCCCACCGCTCCGCGCTCCGGCCGCCGACTTCGTGCCGATCGCCTCCCACCTCCTCGCGGTGCACCGCGCGCATACGGTGGCCCGCCTGCCCGCGACGCTCCTCGAGCGGATCCAGTGGGTGATGCGGATGACCTGGAATGGCTGGCGGGTGGTGTTGATCCCGCTGGCCCTCCTCGGGCTGCTCGCGCTCGGGAGACCGGGTTGGATCGCGGTCGGCTCGGGGGCGCTCCTCTTCCTGGGCCACCTGGCCTGGGGGCACGAGTCGCGCTGGACGCTCTACTACGCCGAGGCGACGCCGGTCTGGCTGCTGGCGGCGGGAGCGGGGGCCGCGTGGCTGGCGCGGCGCGGGTGGGGGGAGTCGGGGCAGGACAAGCTCGGCGCGCTGGTGCTGCTCGCCGCCCCGGTGCTGCTGATGCTCTCAGTCATCGATGGCCGCGGGTATCGCGCCTTCCGTGCCGAGCGCGCGGCGGCGACCGACCGGTTCACGGCCTTCATCGGGAACGAACCGGGGAAGACCATCTGGTTCATCCGCGAGGCTCCCGACCCGACAGGGCAACCGGTGCTCGTGGTCAACGACCCCGATTGGACCGGGGCGCGGACCTGGATCGTGCATGATCTGGGAGCGCGGAACGAGGAACTGCGTCGACTGGGACCCGACCGCGCGGCGTGGCTGGTGGATCGCACCACCGGGGCGGCCGCGCTACTCGGCGTGCCACCCGGGCGGTAGGCCCCAGTCGGCGAGAAGCGAGTCGCGGCGGACGGGGACGAACTGCGGGAGCCCGCCGAGGGTGGTATCGGCGGGAACGAGCAGGAAGATCGGGCGCCCGGGATGCGCGAGGAGGGCCAGCGTGTCCCGGGCGTGAAGGTCGCGCACATAGACGTTCCCCGACTCGTCGTCGAGCAGCAGCGGCGGATAGAGCGTGAAGCCCTTCGCGTCGTCGCGCAAGCGCGCCTGACAGGTGCGGTCGTAGACCGTGCCCGGCAGCATCGGCTCGGTGTGGTCGGTGGAGAGGACCGAATCGACCAGGCTGGCGGAGTCGCCGGTGAAGGTGAGGAGTGCGGCAGTGGCGCCCGGTCCATCGGCTCCGACGCGCTCCAGGTGCTGCAATGCATGCTCCATCATACACATGTCGGTGCGCTGATAGATGAAGTCGGCCTCGCTCCTCGGCACGCCCAATCCCCACATCCGGGCCAGTGTCTGGGCGCCCCAGCTCTCGCGCACCAGCACGAGCGCATACTGCACGTCCTCCGTGACCGCGACATCCCCGGCCGGCCACCGGAGCGACAGGAACGCGTGACCATACTGCTTGGCCCGGATGGGGATGTTGACCGTCAGGGCGATCAGCGCACCCACCGCAGCGGTGTAGACCCAGACGCGGATGGGCAGCCCGTCGGTCCCCCACTTGTCGCGGAGGAGCGCACCGAAGCGCGCGGTCCAGAGGGCCAGGATCGGGAGGAGGGGATAGAAGAAGCGGGGGCCGAGGAAGTTCCCGTTGTGCCAGTAGGCCCAGTAGAGCCCGACGAGCAATGCGCTCGAGGTGACGAGATATCGCTCGAGGGGGCGCCAGGCGCGCCCGAAGGCGACGACCGCGAGCGCGGGAAGGAGCGCGGGGAATGGGGTCTCGAGGAAGTTCGACCCGAGGCCGAGCAGGTAGAGATTGACGAGTTCGATGCCGCGCGCCGGGGTGTGCGGCGGCCCCCAGGGTGAGGCGTGGAAGCCGAGCTCGTGTCCGGCGCCCCAGAGCTGGGTGTACCCGAAGAGGAGGGCGTGGCCGGTGGTCTGGGTATTGACCCAGAGCGTCGCGCCAAGGGGAATGGCCATCCCGACGGCCGTGAGCAGGCATTCCGACAGGTGGCGCCGATCGCGCACCGCGCGGACGAAGAGCCAGATCCCCGCCGGCCCGCCGAAGGCGAGGGCGTCCACCGGGCGGATGCTCCCGGCCAGCCCGAAGGCGAGTCCGGCGGCGAGCGCCACCCACGGGCGCGGGCGTTCGGAGCCGGTGACCGCGGCCAGGGCCGCCATCCCCATCACGATCCACGCGAGCGACGTCACGTGGTTCATGTGCGACGCCGACATGAACACGGCGAACGGCGCGAACGCGAAGAGGAGCAGGGCGTTGGTTCCCGGCGTGACCGGCTCCTCGAGCCGGCGCAGGAAGGCGGCCCACGCGAGCACACCGAGCCCCGCGAACACCGGCCCCACCAGCCACTCGGCGTGGAGCAGCGATCCGAGTGCCAGCATCGCGGGTCCGCCGGCGGGGAACTGCCCGAATACCCTGCCGGCATGGTCGACGAGGTGCATCGCGCCGTAGAGATCGGGGTACCCGGGCGAAGGGACCCAGAGATGCCCGCTCGCGTAGACGCGGGCCTGCCAGACCTGGATGATCTCGTCGATCAGCAGGGGACGGGCCGAGAAGACGAGCCACGAGACCGCGATGGAGAGCGCGGTGGCCGCGAGCGCTACCAGCGCGCTGCGTCGGGGCACGAGGAGACCGGCGGAGTCCGTGGTGCCGGTCCACACCCCTGCGTGCCAGAGCCCGTCCATCCGGCGCGATGCCAGCGCGAGGACCACGCCCCCGCCGACGGCGATCAGCGTGCCGCTCCACCATTCGCCGAGGAGGGTGGGGTAGAACGGCGCCGAGTGGCCGCCCGGGATCCAGTTGCTGATCGGGAGGAGCGCCAGCGCGGTGAAGGCCGCCGCGGCCCCGAGGCGGAGCGCCGGTGCGACCCGCTTCATCGGCGGGAGCCCGCGGGGGGGAAGAGGTTGAAGCGGACGATATGGAAGAAGGCAGCGACGCCGTCCTTCCAGCCGATCTTCTTGCCTTCGGCGTAAGTACGGCCGGAGTAGGAGATCGACACTTCCCAGATGCGGGCCTTGGCCTGGGCCAGCCGCGCGGTGATCTCGGGTTCGAAGCCGAAGCGGTCGGTGGTGAAGACGAGCGACTTCATCACGTCGGCCTTCACCATCTTGTAGCAGGTCTCCATGTCGGTCAGGTTCAGGTCGGTGAACATGTTGG
>JANMWE010000052.1:0-1503 GCA_031393795.1 Gemmatimonadota bacterium | reverse complement strand
CGCCTTGCCCTGACCCGTGAGATCCACGCGACCCTCGGAGTGCCGCTCAGCGCCGCGTGGCAGCGGGCGGAGGAGGTGCTTGGGGCACATTCGGCAGAGGCGCCTCAGGTCGTCGCCATCGTGGTCGACCTCCCGCGCTTCCTCTCCACCTGGGGACTCCGGCTCGCCGCGCTCCGTGCGGCACCGCCCCGGGGTCGCGGCCGTCCCGCCGCCCTGCCCCCCCGTCCCCGCACTCCCGCCGCCGCGCTGGAGCGGGCCCGCCATTACGGCCTCGACCTGGGCGCCCTCCGGGCCGGGCTCCTCCCGTCGATGCCGGCACGCCTGATCGGCCTCGACGGCTCCCAGCGGCTGGTGGCCGCCCTCCGGCCTTGACCCTCCTCGACCTGGTCGCGGGCCTCGCCAGCGCCGAGGTGCGCTACATCATCATCGGCGGCGTCGCCGGCGTGGCCCACGGCTCCCGCCGAGTTACCGACGACCTCGACATCCTCTACGATCCCGCCCCGGACAATCTCGCTCGGCTCGGGGCCCTGCTCACCCGGTGGCACGCCTACCCGCGCAACGTCGAGCCGGGGCTCCCCTTCATCGCCGACGCCCGGACGCTCCACGCGACCGAGATGCTCACCCTGACCACCGATGCCGGCTTCCTCGATCTGTTCCGCCACGTCGCCGGCGTGGGAGACTATCGCGCGGCGGCACCGGGGGCCGTCACGGTCGAGCTCCCGGGCGGACCGGTGCGGGCGCTCAGCCTGGGGCAGCTCATCGCGGCCAAACGCGCCGCCGGCCGGCCCAAGGATCTGGAGCACCTGATCGAGCTGGAGGCACTGCGCGCGCTGGGAGCGGGCGGGTAGGCGGGTAGGCGGGTAGGCGGGTAGGCGGGTAGGCGGGTAGGCGGGTCGCGGGTCGCGGGGCAAAGATCGGAACCGTCCCGAGGCTTGTCCTGAGCGCAGCGAAGGAAGTGCAACGACGAGGGACCTTGCTTGTGCCGGCCAGGTCCCTCGCTCCGCTCGGGACGGTTCCTTGTTATACCCACCCGCGCCTTACGCGCCTTACGCGCCTTACGCGCCTCACGCGCCTCACGCGCCCATGCGCCCCAACGCCTACCGTCGCCGCTTCCCCTTCCGTGCACGCACCTTCTGCTTCCGCGCCGGGCGCGCCTCGAACGGCCTGACCGTCTCCCGCACCAGTATCTGCGCCGGGATCCCCAGCCCTTCCGACAGACGCCGGATCATCGGCAAGGTGAGCGCCCGCCGGCGGTTCAAGATCTCCGACACTCGGCCGCTCGTGCCGAGGTAGGGCAGGAGATCCTTCGCCTGGAGGTGTTGCCGTTCCATCCGGGCGCGGAGCGCATCGATCGGGTCGGGGGGATCGATCGGCCAGTGCCGGGCCTCGTACGCCTCGATGAGCGTCACCCAGGCGTCAAGCGCTCGTCCCGTGGGAGTATCGAGCTCGGCGCCCATCAGTTCTTCTACGATCGCGAGGGCCGCGGTGTAGTCGGCCTCCGAG
>JANMWE010000036.1:0-4085 GCA_031393795.1 Gemmatimonadota bacterium | reverse complement strand
CCAGTGCCTTGGTGGGGCGCTTCTTGCTGAGCGCCTTCCGCACCCCGTCGCCGGTGGAGAGGGGCATCCCCGCGAAGGCGGCACAGACATTCACCACGTCCTCCTGATACACCATCACCCCGAACGTCTCGGCCAGAGTGTCGCGCAGGCATTCGTGCAACGGTTCCCATTGCCCACCATGCAGCCGCTCGAGGTAGATCCGGATGTACTTGTTGCTCGCCGGCCTGATGATGCTGGTGTTGAGCACCAGCAATTCATACGTCTCGGCCTTGCTCTTGGCGCAGAGCAGCCGCGACGCGGGGCTCTCGGTGTAGAACACCCCCATCGTGCTCCCGGTGGCGAAGAGCTTCCGCGTGGCGGGATCGCTGTCGGGATCGTCGGAGGTGTAGTCGATCTCCTTCCCGGTATGTGCCGCCACTGCGCGGATCCCGTCGCGGATCACCGCCAGCGACCGGTTGCCGAGGAGGTCGATCTTCACGAGCCCCGCATCCTCGGCGCCATCCTTCTCGAACTGGATGACGGGGACGGGAAGATCGGGAAAGCCGTCGAGTTTTTTTGCCGCGATCTGGGTCGGGACGAAGTCGTGGAGCGACCCCGGCGCCAACACCACTCCCCCCGGATGGAGCGACAGGTGCCGCGGCACGCCGAGGATGCTCTGCGCCTCGCGGGCGAAGGCGTACCAACTCGGCGCGATGTCCATCGCCTTGAAGTTGGGGTGCTCCTTGAAGAGGGTGGTGAGCTCGCTCTCGGCCGCGAACCAGGGGAAGCGGCGCGTCACCTCGGTGACCTCGCCGGGAGGACGGCCATGTGCGAGGGCCACCGCCCGAAGGGCTCCTCGGGGCTGGAAGGTGTTGTGGTTGGCCACCATCGCGGCGCGGGGGTGCGGGTATTTCTGGAAAACGTAGGCCAGCACCTTGTCGCGCTCGTCCCAGGGAAAGTCGAGGTCGATGTCGGGCGGGTCTTTCCGCTCCGGATTGAGAAAGCGCTCGAAGAGGAGCCCGGCGCCGAGGGGCTCGACGTGGGTGATGCCGAGGCAGTAGGAGACCACCGAGTTGGCGACGGAACCGCGACCGCAGTGGGTGGGGCCGTGGGCCACGATGTCGTGCACCACCAGGAAGTAGTCGGCGAACTCCTTCAGCCCGATGATGGCGAGTTCGTGCTCCAACCGGTCGCGGACGAATGGGGCGACGGTGCCGTAGCGGCGCTGAGCCCCTTCGTAGGCGAGGGTGCGGAGTTTGTGGAACGACTCGGAGACGTCCTGTGTGCGGGGCGGCACCGTGCGGCCGATCGGGATCCGATAGCGGCACCGGTCGGCGATCTCGCCGGCGCGGTCGATGGCGTCGGGACGGTCGGGGAAGTGGCGCACCAGCTCGGGGGCCGGTCGCAACCAAGCATCGCGGGCGCTGAGGCGCTCGGGCGCTGTAGCGCTGAGGGCTTCGTTCGCTGCGATGGCGGTCAGGAGGCGGTGCTTGGTCCATTCCTCCGGGTGCGCGAACATCACCGCGCCGGTCACGACCGGTGCGATGCCGAGGCGGGTGGCAGCGGCGAGGACCGCGTGGCGCTCCTTGCCGGGGCGGAGCTCGGCGTAGAGGCCGGTAGCACCGGAGGTGGTGGCGAGGCGCTCGAGGAAGGCGACGTCGTTGGAGAGGATTGAGAGGCCCGCGCGATCGACGAGTCTTTCAGAGAGCAGTCTCTCGCCTTCGTTCAGCCTCACCCCCTGTCCCCCTCTCCGCCCAACCTCACCCCTCGGCCCCCTCTCCCTGCCAACCTCACCCCCCAACCCCCTCTCCCTTACGGGAGAGGGGGAGCAGATCTCTGTTTGCGTCCCCCCTCTCCCGTAAGGGAGAGGGGGACAGGGGGTGAGGTCTGTGTGGGAGAGGGGGTTAGGAGGTGAGGTGGTATTGGGGGAGCTCCAGTGAATAGCGCTGATCACCCGGCACAGCTTCCCCCACCCCCGCTCGTCCTCCGCCAGCGCCACACACTCTTCACCTTCATATACCAGGTGCGCGCCGAGGATCGGGCGGATCCCGGCAGCTTCGGCGGCCTTCTGGAACTCGACCGCGCCGTAGACGCCGTTGGTGTCGGTGCAGGCGAGGGCGGTGAAGCCACGCGCCCCCGCGGCCTCGACCAGGGACTCGGGATCCGAGGCGCCCTGGCCGAAGGAGAAGTGGGAGTGGGTGTGGAGGTGGGTGAACACGGGCCTAGGGCCTGGAGCCTGGGGAAGCTCCGGAGAGATGTGGTGCTCGAATACAAAGAGTGGAGCTCAATGTTGCCTCCCCAGGCCCCAGGCCCCTGTCACTTCTTCAGCCACGGCGGCCGCTTCTCCAGCACCCGCCGATACACCGGACAATCAGTGGTGTGGGCGCCGGGGAGGTAGCCGAGGTTCATCAGGAACTCCCCGACGATCTCACCTCCCGTGAAGCGGAAGGTGGTCTTGAAGAGCTTGAGCCATTCCGGCTTAGGCGACGGGTGATGGGCATCGAGCCATTTGGCGAAGGAGCCGTGGGAGTCGCGGAGCGTGAGCACTACGCGGGCGTTGTGGATCGCCGCGTCGATCTTGAGGTTGTTGCGGATGACGCCGGCGTCTTTCATCAACCGGGCCTTGTCGCGCGCGGTGAAGCGGGCGACGACCTCGGGATCGAAGCCGCGGTACGCCTGCCGGAAGCCGTCCCGCTTCTGGAGGATGGTGAGCCACGACAGCCCCGCCTGGTTGATCTCCAGGATGAGGCGCTCGAAAAGCTCGGCGTCCTTCCGGCGCGGGAAGCCGTACTCCCGGTCGTGATAGGGGCCGTGGAAGGGGTGGCCGGGGGCGGCGGTGCAGTAGGTATGGGCCATGGTGACGACGCTCCTAGGGCCTAGGGCCTGGGGCCTGGGGAGGTGGTGGATGGTCCCGCAGAAGGTGAATAAGGATCGGCGCTTGGCCTAGCCTCCCTTGGCTCCAGGCCCCAGGCCCGTAGTTTCCCTCCATGCGCGCCGCCATCTACCGTGACACCAAGGTATTCCTCGAGGAACGCCCGACCCCGGCTCCGGGTCCGGAGCAGATCCTCGTTCGGGTCCACGCCTCGGCCCTGAACCGCGCCGACCTGCTGCAGCGGAAAGGGGTCTATCCCGCGCCGCCGGGCTGGCCCGCCGACATCGGCGGCCTTGAATACGCGGGCGCGGTCGAGTCGCTCGGGCCCGGCGTTTCCCGGTGGAAGGTGGGCGACCGGGTGATGGGACTCGTCGGCGGCGGAGGCCACGCCGAATATGTCGCAGTGCACCAGGACGAGGCGCTCGCGATCCCCGCCAAGCTCTCGTGGACGGAGGCTGCCGCGATCCCCGAGGCCTTCCTCACCGCCTGGGACGCCCTCACCACCCGGGGCCGGCTGCAAAAAGGAGAGCGGGTCCTTCTCCACGCCGTCGCGAGCGGGGTCGGCACCGCCGCGATCCAGATCGCCCGGCACCTGGGTGCGGTCACCGTCGGGACCACCCGCAGTGCGGAGAAGCTCGAGACGCTCAAGACGCTCAAGCTGGACGAAGGGATCGACACTTCCGTCCGCGGCTTCCGCGAGCAGCTCTCCGCGCCGGTCAACGTCATCATCGATCCCCTCGGCGCTCCCGCCTACGCCGACAACCTCGCTTCCTTGGCACTCCTCGGCCGGCTGGTGATGCTCGGCTTCCTGCAGGGGAGCCGGACGGAGGGGGTCGATCTCACGGTGATGCTGCACAAGCGGCTCACCGTCGTGGGGACCGTGATGCGGGCCCGGTCTCTGGAGGAACGTCGTGCCATCGCGGGAGAGTATCAGCTGCATCTCTTGCCTCTGTTCGAACGTGGAGTGCTGAAGCCGATCGTCGGGGACGTCGTCCCGATGCCGGAGATCGCCGAAGCGCACGCGACGATGGAGAAGAACGAGACCTTCGGCAAAGTGGTGCTCGTCTGGGCGTAGGGGCGAGATCTCTGTTGGGCGCGGCGCTCCGTGAGTTTTGTCACGGAAGGACGGAATACTGACGGAGGCACGGAAGGCTCCTCTCGGCGGTCAGTTCCTCTCGGGCCCGTACACATCAGGGCTTTTTGTGGTCTCAAGGGGAGCTCCGTGCTACATCCA
>JANMWE010000244.1:0-8432 GCA_031393795.1 Gemmatimonadota bacterium | reverse complement strand
TTTTTGTGTTGGGTACCGTTCCCTCACTTTTTTTGCCACCTACCCTGGGTCGAGTAGATCCCTCGCTCCGCTCGGGATGGTTCCCAGTTTAGCGACCCGCCTACCCGCCTAGGCGCCTACCCGCCTATTTTCTTGCATGCGCATCGCGGTCGCGGTCTCGGGGGGTGGCTCCAACTTGCAGGCCCTCCTCGACGCCCTCCCCGCCCGCCGCCCGACCGAAGTCGTGCTGGTGGTCAGTAACAAAGCGACGGCCGGTGGGCTGGATCGGGCCCAGGAGCGCGGTGTCCCGACGGCGGTCTTCACCGATCCGACCTCCGCCGATGAGTGGCTCCCCCTCCTTGAACGGCACCGGATCGACCTCCTGGTCCTGGCCGGGTATCTCAAGCTGGTGCCGGCCGCTGTGATCGCGGCGTACCGTGGGCGGATCCTCAACATCCACCCGGCCCTCCTCCCGGCGTTCGGCGGACCAGGGATGTACGGCAAGCGGGTGCATCAGGCGGTGCTCGACGCCGGCGCCACCGAGTCCGGCTGCACCGTCCATCTGGTGGATGAGGTGTACGACCGGGGCGAGATCCTGGCCCAGGCCCGGGTACCGGTATTGCCCGGCGACACCGTGGAGAGCCTCGCGGCGCGAGTGCTGGCGGAAGAACACACGCTGTTGCCCGAGGTCGTCCTGAAGCTCGCCCGTGGGCCGCAGTAGCCACCGACCACCGACCACCGACCACCGACCAAATGCCCCGTGCCCTGATCTCAGTGAGCGACAAGCGAGGGATCGTCCCGTTCGCCCAGGGCCTCGTGCGCCAGGGCTGGGAGATCGTCTCCACCGGCGGCACCGCCGCGGCGCTCCAGGCGGCCGGCGTCCCGGTCCTCCCGGTCGACCAGGTCACCGGCTCCCCCGAGATCCTCGACGGCCGAGTGAAGACGCTGCATCCCAAGATCCACGGGGGGATCCTCTTCCGGCGCGACCTGCCGGCGCAGGTCCAGGAGGCGAAGCAGCACGGGATCATCGCGATCGACCTGGTGGCGGTGAATCTCTATCCCTTCCGCGCCACCATCACCCGACCCAACGTGACCTTCGAGGACGCCATCGAGAACATCGACATCGGCGGCCCTTCGATGCTTCGCTCGGCGGCGAAGAATCACGAACACGTGGTGGTGGTCGTCGATCCGATGGACTACGACCCGGTGCTCGAGCGGATCAGCGCCGGGAGCGTGACCGCCGAGTACCGGCGCGAACTCGCGGCCAAGGTGTTCGCGCACACCAGCGACTACGATGCCGCGATCGCCGGCTACCTCGGCGCCGGCGCGGCCGAACTCCCGCCGATCCTGGCGATGGGGCTCCGCCGGGTGCAGTCGCTTCGCTACGGCGAGAACCCGGGCCAGCGGGCCGCGCTCTACGTGAGCGAGGAGCCGCGCGGGATGGCGGACCTCTCCCAGCGTCAGGGGAAGGAACTCTCGTTCAACAACCTGCTCGACATCGACGCCGCCGGGATGGCGATCTCGGCGTGGCCCACGATGCCGGCCTGCGTGATCATCAAGCACACGACGCCCTGCGGCCTCGCCGTCGGGAGTTCCGCCAAGGACGCGTTCGAGAAGGCGCGCGCCACCGACCCCAAGTCGGCCTTCGGCGGCGTGGTCGGGTTCAACACCGTGGTCAACGCCGAGACCGCCAAGGCGATGACCGATCTCTTCATCGAGGTCATCGTCGCCCCCCGGGTCGAGAAGGAGGCGCTGGAGATCTTCAGCGCCAAGAAGAACCTCCGCGTGGTCGAGCTCCCGATCTCGGCCGAATCCGGGGGGCTCGACTTCAAGACCGTCCGTGGCGGGATCCTGGTGCAGGACCGATTCCACTTCGAGCCGAACGAGGCCGACTGGAAGGTCGTGTCCCGCCGCGCGCCGACCGACGCCGAGCGATTCGATCTCTCGTTCGCGTGGGCGGCGGTGGCGATGGTCAAGTCGAATGCCATCCTCCTCGCACGCGACGGGCAGGTGCTCGGCATCGGCGCTGGGCAGATGAGCCGGGTGGACTCGAGCTTCCTGGCCGTGTACAAGGCGCTCGACGCCGGACACCGCATCCAGGGGGCCGCGCTCGCTTCCGATGCGTTCTTCCCCTTCGCCGACGGTGTCGAGCAGGCCGCGGCCGCGGGGGTCAAGGCCATCATCCAGCCCGGCGGCTCGGTGCGCGACGCCGAAGTGATCGCCGCCGCCGACGCCAACGATATCGCGATGATCTTCACGGGTCGTCGGCAGTTTCGACACTGACAGTAAGGAGTGAGGTGTGAGGAGTGAGGAGTGACCTCGCCCCTGCACCCCTCCTCACTCCTGACTCCTCACTTCTCACGCAGTTGACAATGACCGCTACCGAAATCCGTCCCCCCTACCGCTGGGCCGCCCTCGTCGGCACCGCCATCTTCGGCCTGTACGTGCTGACCCTGGCGCCGACCACTGCGTTCTGGGACACCTCAGAATACATCGCCGCCGCCAAGGTGCTCGGGATCCCGCACCCGCCGGGGAACCCGCTCTTCACCCTGATGGCCCACGTCTGGGGGATGATCCCCTTCGCGGCCGACTACGCGGTGCGGATCAACCTCTTCGCCGCGATGACCAGCGCGGCCTCGGCCGCCTGCTGGTTCCTGGTGCTCGAGCGATGGCTCCGGCCGATCGTGCCGCTCCGCGGCGCACGGCTGGCCGCGACGGCGGCCGGCGTGCTCGTGGCCGCCACGACCTGGACGGTCTGGAACCAGTCGACGGTCAACGAGAAGGTGTACACCGTCTCGATGTTCTCGATCGCGCTGATCATGTGGCTCACGGTGCGCTGGGCCGACGTCGAAGACCAGGCCCACCGCGACCGCCTGCTCATCACCATCGCCTACCTCCTGGCCCTCACCAGCACCAACCATCTGATGGGGATCCTCGTGGCCCCCGCGGTGGGTATCTACGTGCTGATGACCGACTGGAAGGCGCCATTCCGCCCCTGGGTGCTGACCGGGATCATCAGCGCCTACGTCGTCGGCGTGTCGCTCAACTACGTATTCCTCCCGATCCGCGCGGCCCAGTATCCGCCGATCAACGAGGGGGAACCGGTCGGGTTCTTCTCGCAGGCGCTGATGGATGTCTTGAACCGCGTCCAGTACGGCAAGCCGGCGATCCTCGACCGCCAGTCCCCGCTCGGCGACCAGATCGGCAACTTCCTCCAGTACTTCGGCTGGCAGTGGGCGCGCGATTGGGGTGGTTGGAGCCGCCTCGCCACCGGGCTCTTCGCCCTGCTCGGTCTGGGCGGTATCGCCACGCTCTGGGAGAAGGACAAGCGGGCCGCCTACGCGGCGCTCGCCCTGATGGGGACCATCACCGGGCTCCTCGTCTTCTACATGAACTTCAAGTACGGCTACTCGCAGCACCCCGAGGTCGCCGGCCCGCTGCACGAGGTGCGCGAGCGCGACTACTTCTACGTCGCCGCCTTCGCCTTCTGGGGGATCTGGGTGGGGATCGGACTCGCGGCGGCCTGGGGCTTCCTGGCCGACGCGCTGGCGCGGGGAGCGGAAGTGGCGCGGAAGTGGGCGGTCGCCTCGCCGGTGCTGCTGGTGGCGTTCATCCCGCTCGCCGGCAACCGGATCACCGCGAGCCGAGCGCACGAGACGATGGCCCGTGAGCTGGCGCACGACATCCTCGAGTCGGTGGCGCCCTACGGCGTCCTGATCACCGCCGGGGACAACGACACCTTCCCGCTCTGGTACGCGCAGGAGGTCGAGGGGATCCGGACCGACGTGACCCTCGCCAACCTCTCGCTGATGAACACCCGGTGGCACCTGCGCCAGCTTCGGCGTCGGGTGACCCCGCCCTTCGACTTGAACCGGGCATCGGTGGTCTGGAAAGAGCGGTGGCAGCAGCAGGACGTCCCCGGTTACCCGCAGGGGAAGCCGATCGTCCAGCCGACCGGCTCGGTGTTCCAGAGTCTCTCGCTCGGCGCCCTCGACAGCCTGCCGGAACTCTCGCCGATCCAGGAAGGCCAGGTCGTCTCATTCGACTCGCTGGTGATCCGGCTCGGTGGGACCCAGATCGGGAACGCGGGGACCTTCCTCGAGCTCTCCGACCTCGCCACCGTCGGGCTCATTCGCGACAACCTCCGCACCCGGCCGATCTATTTCAGCTGGACCACCGGCGGCCACCCCGACCGGAACCTGGGGCTCACCCCCTACCTCGTGAGCGAAGGGCTGGTGCGGCGGCTCAATCCGACCCCCGTGCATCCGACGCGCAACATCATCCTCTCGCCGGGGCTCGGCTACGTGGATATGGCCCAGAGCGACCGGCTGATGTGGAGCGTCTATCACATCGACGAAGCGGCGAGGGTCCGCCCGCGCGGCTGGGTCGATCCGCCGTCGGCCTCGATCCTCTCGATCTACGAGGTGATCTACGGCCAGATGAGCGGGCTCTACCTTCAGGCCGGCGACTCGGTGAAGGCGGCGCGGTCGGCCGCGATGGCCCGGGCCGTGGCAGCGAATCTGCCGCAGTAGACGGACGGCCAGGTAGGAAGGGATGCAGGTAGGAGGGTAGGAAGCGGTTCCCAGCTCGGGACAGCCTTCCTACCCTCCTACCTTCCTACCTTCCTACCCTCCTACCCTTACATTCCTCCCCGGCGCGGTGGCAGAGCGGTTGATTGCGGCGGTCTTGAAAACCGTTGAACCCGAAAGGGTTTCGGGGGTTGGGCTGCGGCCGCTGCGCGGCCTCGCCCGCCTTCGGCTCGAACCCTCCCGCGTTGTCATCCCGAGCAGAGCGAGGGATCTAGCAGGCCAAGACCGACACCTCGCCCTCCCGCGAGGTGTTCGCGTAGATTCCACCCCGGCGCGGTGGCAGAGCGGTTGATTGCGGCGGTCTTGAAAACCGTTGAACCCGAAAGGGTTTCGGGGGTAGGGCTGCGGGGGCTGCGCCCCCTCGCCCGCCTCCGCCGCTGCGCGGCTTCGGCTCGAACCCTCCCGCGATGTCATCCTGAGCGAAGCGAAGGATCTGCCCTACCCTGACCGTCCCCTCCCTACCTGTGCAGATCCCCGCCTAGATTCCTCCTCGGCGCGGTGGCAGAGCGGTTGATTGCGGCGGTCTTGAAAACCGCTGGACCCGAAAGGGTCTCGGGGGTTCGAATCCCTCCCGCGCCGTGAGCAGTTCAAGAACTTAGCTTCCGCAGACATCAAAGTGGACCGTATCGCTGGGTAAGTTCTTGGATAAAGCACGGAGAGCCAGCCCCCAGATGGACGCACCTACCCCACGAGCGCAGCCGCTTGCACCTCCTGTCAAACAGGCAATTCTCCCCGGCAAAGGAGAGCAGATTCTCGCCACCCTCACCAAGAACACCTACACAATTGGTGAACGTATCGGCGAAGGACAGTACGGGGTTGTGTTCGGGTGCACGGATGTTTGGAACAATGATTTGGCAGTCAAGGTCCTAAAGCCGATCAAGTCATACGAAGAAGTTCGAAAGGCCGCAGAGGAGGAGTTCGCAAAGCTCCTCCAAATGCGCCACCCACACGTCTCGTTCGTGCACGACGCCTTCGAGTACCGGGATACGTTCTACATTGTCACCGAGCGCTGCTATTGCCCCATCTCGGCCCTCTTCACCATGACACCGTTCGATGGCCGACAGTGGATCGCGCCCGTTGCGCGCTGTTTACTTCAGGCCGTCAACTACCTTCACCTTAACGGCTTCGTCCACCAGGACATCCACCCGGGGAATGTATTTGCCGCTGTGGCTCGCAATGAACTCGGGCCATGGCCCCCGCCGCCTCATCTCGCAACACAAGTTGTCAATTTCAAACTTGGCGACCTCGGCATCTCCCGTATCATCGCTGAGGTCTCGGCCGAAAACACGCTGGCGGAATGGATGCGGCCGCCTGAGGCTCGCAACCCGAAGGAGTTCGGCGCGCCAAGCACGAACATGGACTTGTATCACACGGCACTTCTATTGCTTCAACTGGCGGAGTCCAAAGCACTGCGGTTCACGGATGGTGAGATCCTAGCTGGGCGTCCCCGCGAAATGGCTCTGGCGCTACCCCAGCCTCTCAACTTCGCTCTCGAGAAGGCCCTTCGTCGTCACGTCGCCTCTCGCACTCAGACTGCGATGGAATTGTGGATGGACTTGACCTCCGATGCTGGTGGACCTCTCGACCCGGATACAGGGTCGCATCACGCTGCAGGATAGTGGTTCGTCCATCTTTCGTGTTTTTGCGCGCCCGACTGCCACGGACAACAGGACTACGCAATGCTTCTCGCTCTGTTCGGGTATGCCCTCGGCACCCTCCAAGTCCTAGTGGTCGACTGGCTACGAAGGCGACGCGAACACGCGAGGCAATTGAGGGCGCTTCGGGCCGAGTTTCGCATACTACGGGTCCACAATCGCAAGTACGAATACGACACCGAGAACTGGCACAAGGAAGACAGTGTCCCCCGCCCTCCCGTCGCAAGTCCGCAGTTCGTTCCTACGATTTCCAGCGTTGATTTCGAACTGACTGATGAGTATTCGAATGATAACTCGCAGGAGGCCTTCCTCGGCATTACTTCAGGGCTAAGTCTCTTACAGTACTATGACGAGAAGTGGCACGAGGTCACCGAGTCGGCACAAGACCCGAACAATGCCAACGAGAAGCAGAGATTCATCGACACCGGCGTTGCGCTGATGCGGGAGTACGACAAGGTGCTTGACAGAACCCAATTCCTTGCCGCCGATGCCCTTAGAGATATCGACCGGAGGATCCTGGAGCTTAGACTCTGGCGTCAAGTTGGCCGGTCATTTCATCCGCTGCGCCCGGGCCCACTTCCGCCTCCGTTCGCTCCTGATGATCCCCGAATCATTGCATTTGTGGCCAACGGCGGCGAATTGCTACCTTCGACTTCTCCAGATGGTGAGGAATCTGCGGTGAATGCCAAACAGAACGTTGTGCTCTGGCTGATTGTGCTTATCCTTGCGACGACGAGCGTCGCGGAGGGGCTCGAATCGAGCAGCAGGTGCTTCCTTGTCGTGATTCCCACCGCAATGGTCGGCGGACTCTTGCTGTTCCAGCTACGTCCGAAGCAGGGGAAAGAGTAGTGGAAGCCGGCGCCGAGGGCTGCGATCTTCTTCTCTTCGGTGCCACCGGCATGGTCGGCTACGAGGTCCTCCACTTCTCGCTGGCGGATCTGCGCGTCGACTCGGTCGTGACCATCGGCCGCCGCGCTACGGGGGTGATGCACCCCGAGCTCCGCGAGGTCGTGCACGCCGACATGCTCGACCTTGGTCCCGTCTCCGATGAACTCCGCCGCACCGACCTCCTGATCCACTGCCTCGGCGTCTACTCCGGCGCGGTGCCCGATGACGAGTTCTGGTCCATCACCTCGGGATACATCGAGGTGCTCCTGACCGAGTTGAAACGGGTCGGCGCCGATCCGGTGTTCTGCCTGATGGGAGCGCAGGGGGCTGACCCGTCCGAGCGGAGCCCCTTCCTCTTCGCCAAGGCGAAAGGTCGGGCCGAGCGGCTGCTGATGGAGAGCCACATCACCCGGAAGCACATCTTCCGTCCCGGCTACATCAAGCCGGGTCGGGTGGCCAGCCGCGCGGCCAATACAGAGTGGTTCAGTCGCCCGGCGTACCGACTCTTCCCCTTCCTCGGGATCGACGCGGCCAAGCTTGCGGCGGTGATGCTGGAGGTCGGGGTGGCGGGGAGCGCGCAGGCGCTATTCAGGAACGGCGAGATGCGGCGGTACCCCACCCGGTCCTGACCGGGGGGCGTGCGGCCCCGCGGGGGGTGGACGTCCCCTCTAGCAGCCGCGCCATCTCCGCGTCCAGCCGAGGGATCCCGATGTCCAAACAGAGCCTCCTCGCCACGCTAGCACTCGCCGTTGCGGCGTGCAACAGCACCACCCCGAAGTCCGATCCGCTCCAGCTGGTCGGGCGCGGGGGATTCAGCTATCGCGCCACCACACTGACCGGGCAGCCGTTGCTCGAGGGAACGATGACACTCGAGTGGAGCGGCGACTCGACCGCTTCCGGTCGTCCCTTCAGCGGGGTCTGGACCATCCAGTGGGCAGCAGGCGCCGACCAGAACACGTCGGTCGGGCCGCAGGTCGGGACCGGCACGCTGGATGGGATCGCTCAGGAAGCGGGGGTCACTATCAGCTTGAATCCAGCGATGCTGGATAACAACGTGATCCTTCACGCACGGGTGGACGGCCATACGCTGATCGGGAACTGGATCCATTCGACCCTCGCCGGACCGACCACTCAGGGGCACTTCGCGGCGGAGAACACGCGCTGATATCTTGAGGGATGTGAATCCCCACCCCTGCAGGGCTCGACCGCCCAAGGCCGACCTCTGACTGAACATCGCGATTGGTCTCCGAGGATCCTCGCGGGGCTGGCATTGCTCGGCGCGCTTTACGTCGCCCGGGACGTGCTGGCCCCGTTCGCGCTG
>JANMWE010000010.1:0-3727 GCA_031393795.1 Gemmatimonadota bacterium | reverse complement strand
CTCAACGCGACGCAGATCACGAAGCCGTAGGGCAGTACTCGGCGGGTGCGGCCTGCTGATCCAAGGTCGACACACGCAGGCCAGCGCGACCCCCCCGGGGGCCGCGCTGGTCGTTTTCGATTCCACCGGGCCAGAATCCCTTCTTCCCGGGTCGGTCGGGAGGCCGCGGGTACCCGCGGCAGGAAACTCATCGGTGGCCCAACTGTCGTACGCACGATTTCACCCGATGGTGTGATGGGCCTGAGAAGCAGCGACCCATACCTTGGGCCTACTAATTCGTAGGCATGCTCGTCCACCAGTCCCACGGAGATCCCCAAGTGTCCAAGTCATTGTTCTCAATTGCCATCGCCGCTGGCGTCCTGCTCACTGCCGCCTGCGACGACGCGTCACGCCTTGCAGGGCCCAACGCCATCAACGGGCCCAGCGCGATCGACGGCATTTCGACCGGGCCGTCGAACGTCGCAGTGCTCGCCAATGCCGCAGTGACCTGCACCGGGGGCATCATCACCGGGAGCGTCGGCACCTTCCAGGCCAGCCCCGCGGGCTCCGTGACCCAGACCGGTTGCTCGGTCACGGGGGCGTTGAACCTGGGGGATGAGATCGCCCAGCAGGCGTACAACGACTTCCTCACCACCTACGCCGCACTGGCGCCCCGGACGGACGATGTCTGCACCAACCTGACCGGCACGCTCGCCGGTGTGACGCTTGCGCCCGGTCTCTACTGCTTTGGGAGCGCGGCCACAGTGACCGGCGTGCTGACCCTCGACGGGCCGTCGGACGGGATCTGGACCTTCAAGGTCGGCACCGGCGGCACCGGCGCCATCACGGGCACAGGCTTCCAGGTGGTGCTGGCCAATGGCGCGCAGGCGTCCAACGTGACGTGGCGGGTCTCAGACGCCGCAACGTTCACGAGCTCCGACTTCCAGGGGAATCTCCTCACCGGGGCCGCCATCACGATGACCGGTGGCAGCTTCAAGGGTACCATCCGGGCGCAGGCGGACGTGACGATCACCGGCACGACCATCAACTGACAAAACGGCCCGGAGCCGCGATGGCGGCACGGGCTGGTGGCAGCAGGAATGAAGCGGGGGGCCAGTTGGCCCCCCGCTTCACGTCGGTACACTCTAGCGGGTCGCGACCAGGACCGCGGCGATCGTCTGGGCGATCCCGCCGAGCATCACCAGGACGAGCCCCCAGATGGCGAGGCGGAAGGTCTTGGCCCCCTCGCGGACCGCGGCCGCCTCGTAGTCGCGATGCACCTCTCCGACCGTGCTGGCGAAGCTCGCCTCATTGGCCGCCACTTCGAGCTTGTGCACGCCCGTGGTCCCCTCGACTTTGGTGTGGGCAAGGTCACGGGCGGTGGCGTCATGGTCCTGTTTGGCCTCCACCAGCAGGTCGGTCCGGTCCTGACGGCGCGTGAGCCGGATGGGGCCCTGCAGAACGTCGAAGGCGAGGAGCCCGGCGCCCGCGGTAGTCAGGGAGGGACCGAGGATGGCGAGGAGGGATTCGAGCGGCATGAGGAAAGGTACTCCGGAGACCGGGGTGGCGGATGCGGAGCGACGCGCCCAGATTCCGGGCACCTTTCAACCGGGAATTTGTCATGCGACGGATATTTCGCGCGGCCATTCGGCCTCTGACTCCTCTCTTCCTCCTCTCGCTCGCCGTGACACCGCTCTTGGGACAGCAGCCCGCGCAGGCAGTGGCGCCCCCCACGGCGCCGGCGCCCGTAACTTCTCCCGCGACGACCCCCGCTCCGCAGACCTCACCCCTGTTCGCCCAGAACGACGAGTACCCCGCGACGATCGCCGAGGCGAAGGAGGAGAACGCCAAGTCGATGAGCAGCCGCACCACGATCGCGATGTCGACCATGATGCTGGTCATGGTCGTGGTCCTCCTGGTGTTGCTGATCGCCTGAGATCGCAAGGGCGCAGAGGCGCAGAAGGTAGGGAGGGACTCGCTCGAATGGGCGGGTCCCTCTCCTTTTGGATCCCCCTGATCGGCGTACTTACTATTGCCACCGTTCGAGCGATGGGCTCGCAACGAGCCCACCCCTGCCTTCGGAGCGCTCACCACGGCACCCGCCGTGAACCGATGCCGCTAGCGAATGGAGGGACCCGCAATGCCGAATAGCACCCCCTTGCCGCGAGGCATCGTGAACGGGAACGCACCCGTCGGTCACCAGACTCTGGCTCCTGCACCAGCCGTCTCGACGGTGTCGACCCTTCTTGCCGTTCGCCCACTTGATATCGCCGCGCTGATCGACGGGGACGGCCTCGGGGTCGTCGTCGCGTCTCTTGTGCTGGCCCTCTCCTCCGTGATCCTGCTGGCGTCGTTCACCTGAAGGTACCGAAGGGTCGGTCGCGGGGGGACTCGCTTGAATGGGCGGGTCCCTTGCTTCATCAGGATCACAAATCGCAGCGCGGGAACCCATGATGGACCGGACCCAGGAGGCTCCGTGCCAGAGGCCCAGCTCTCGCGGTAGGTCAGATCGACCGCTCGTTGGCATGATCGAAATGGTCGCTAGTTCGTTGGGGACATCCTGGGCTCGGTCCATCCTGGGCTCCCGCGCCCACCGTACCTTATGCCGCGCCATTCCCATCCGACCCACGCCAGACCCGCCGCGTACATCGTGACGGTGGCCACATCGTGCCAGCGCGCGTCCGACGCGAGAGAACCCGTCGCGCCCATCATCACGAGGATCAGTGCCACCGCACCGTAGGTCGTGACCCACGGGAACAGGAGCGCCACCCCGGAGGCCACTTCGATCGCGCCGATCAGGATGCGGAACGACGGTGGGAACCCCCAGTGTTCGAAGAGCGCCGTCCAGATCGATGCCGGGTCGAACTTGGCCCACCCCGTTGTCACGTAGAGATGGGCGAACCAGGCGCCGAGGAGCCAGGAGAGCCCAAGGCGCGAAAGGCGCGTCAGGCGCGTGAGGGTCACGACCGACCAGGCAGAAGCGTCACTTGGGCCGAGATCACCTGCCAGCGATCGTCGATCCAGGCCCAGGTGTCGATGTACCGGGAGATCCCGGTGCTGCCGTCCTCCAGCTCCCAGGGCGCATCGGCGTCCACCCGGACGATCGGTCCGAATACGCGGAACGTCGCGTCCCGCACCCTGAGTGCCAGATAATCCCTCGGCTCGTTCTTGAGGATCGCGAGGAACCCCGCTTTTCGGAGCCGGCGGCCGTTCCCCTGGATCACCACGGCGTCCTCGCCCAGCTGGACGCGGAACCATCGACGTCGTTCGCCCGCACGGCCTCGAGGTACTGGAAGTTGAGCTCGCGGACCGCGGCGACGGCTTCGACCGGGCCAGGGTACTGCGCGAGAGAGGTCATGGTGGCCAAGAGGGTGACTGGTCGCTGGTTCCTGGTGGCTGCTCTGGACGGGGTCCACCAGTCACGAAGAACCAGTCACCCGTTGCTCTCACGCTATCCGACCGGTCCCGATCTTGCCCGCCGATTCCGGCCGCCGAATCCCACAGCTTTGGATGTCCGATTCCGGCTGGTCGGCCCCGGTACCTGCTGATACTCTTCCACAATGAGCACGACTCCTCTCCGCGCGGACCGGCTCGATGCCGCGGCCTGCACCCGTGCCCTCCGCGCGCGCGACGCTCGCTTTGACGGGGTTTTCTTCGTCGGCGTCACTTCCACCGGCATCTATTGCCGGCCGGTCTGCCCCGCCAAGGTCTCTTACCCCGACCGCCGCCGCTTCTATGACAGTGCGGC
>JANMWE010000238.1:0-6220 GCA_031393795.1 Gemmatimonadota bacterium | reverse complement strand
CCGCCGGATGAGGATCTCGAGCGCCTTCTGCGGGTCGGAGGGTCCCGGCACCACCAGATCCACGAGGCAGCGTCCTGCTTCCGGCATCGCGTGCAGCACCAGATGGCCGCCGTGGGCGAGCAGCGCTACTGCCGTGCCGCGGGGGCCGGAGCGGACGAGAGGGGTGCCGTAGGGGACGAGCCCTACCGCACTCGCGGCCGCGATGGTGGTCGCGGCCAAGGTCGGCTCCTCGGCCAGACGGGCGCCGGAGAGGTTCGAGAGTTCGGTGATGTAGTGGGAGAAGGAGGCCATGCGGGGTGCGACCACCACCCGGTCAGAACATCGACATCGCCAGGAGCGACCGCAGGTTGTCGTTGGTGTTCCGGAGGCGGACGGTGAGCATCCGCGTCACCGACCAGAGCACCTTGTAGGCGATGTCCCGGTTGAAGTCGAGCAGGAGCTCGAACTCGGGGCGGGTGATCGTCAGCAGCACGCAGGGGATGTGCGCTATGGCGTCGGTGGACCGCTCCGAGCGATCGAACACCGACATCTCGCCGAAGCAGCTGCCCGGCTTGAGCACGGCCAGCGCCTCTTCGCCCGCGCCGGGGACGGTCCGACTGATCCGCACTTCACCGGTGACGATCACGTACAGTCGGTTGCCCGGTTCCCCCTCCTTGAAGATGGAGGCCTGGGACGCGAACTTCTGCTCCTTGCAGATCTCGGCCACGCGCGCGAGCTCCCCGTCATCGAGGTCGGCGAAAATGGCTGTCTTCTTGAGGAGATCGCTCACCATGGCAACACCGGGCCGGAGCCTTGGTCGGGATGTCCGAAGCTAGTCCTCCGCCGGGGGGCCCACAAGGTCGCGGCGCATTCGGCCTCGCCGACGCGCTCACGCTGGCTCGGATCCCGCTTGCCGGGGCCTTCGTGGCGGTGGAGGACGGTCGCGCGCGGCTGGCGATCCTCGCCCTCGCCGCCGCCACCGACCTGGTCGACGGCTGGGTCGCCCGGCGCTGGGGGGGCTCCCGGCTGGGTGTCTTCCTTGACCCGGTGGCCGACAAGATCTTCGTGGCCGCCGCGTTCGGAGTGGTGCTGTTCAGCGGTCGTCTCGCCTGGTGGGAGGTGGCGCTCGTCCTGCTGCGCGACATCCTCGCCACCCTCGCCTTCCTGGTGACGATCTTCTGGCGCCGGCCGCGGTCGATCCCCGCGCGGGTCGGCGGGAAGATCGTCACCCTCCTTCAATTGCTGACCTTGCTCGCCTTCCTGACCGAGTCCCGCTATCTCGAACCCTTCGCGTGGGCCGCGGCCGCCGTGGGCCTCTACGCGATATACGACTACGCCCGCGCCATCCCGACCGGTACCCGGTCGGTGGGCGCCTGACCCCAGGACCCACCATGCCTCCTGTCATCACCCGCACCCACCTCGATTGGCTTGGCGACCAGCGTTTCTCCGGCGGCGCGGTCAACGCCCCGGTCGCGTTCATCGATGGTGATGGCGCGGCGGCGCCCTCCCCCGTCGTCACGTTGCTCAACGCCGCCGCCAGCTGCGCGGCGACGGATGTCGTCATCATCCTCCAGAAGAAGCGGGTGGAACTCCGGAAGCTCACGGTCGACGTCGAGGCCCATCGCCGCGAAGAGGCCCCACGCCGAGTGTTGGCGATGACACTGGTCTGGCGGCTCGCAGGCGAGGGGCTCGACGAGGCCAAGGCCCGCCACGCGGTCGAGCTCTCGGTCGGGAAGTACTGCTCGGTGATGTCTTCGCTCGCTCCCGACATCAAGATCACCAACGAGATCCACGTCGCGTGAGGCGGATCGTGGCGCGGACTGCGGACTGCGGACTGCGTTGGCCCGGCGTCCTCGCGGTGGTCCTTCTCGGATCCATGCTGCGGAGCGCGGGGCTCCAGGCGCAACGGATCCACCGGGAGCTCGGCATCGAGGCGTACACCCTCCGGGCCACCCCCGACCGGGTCGGCGGCGCGCTCTATGCCGCCTGGCGGGTCAGCTCCCGGGCGCGCGTCTCGCTCCTCGGCGGGATGGACGGAGGGGAGGCTGGGACCGTCGGGCGGGCCGAAGCGTTGGTGCACTTCCTTCTGGCACCGGACCGAACCCGGGGGGTGGGGATCTACGGCGCGGGCGGCCTCGCCGCCGACATCGCGGGGCGGACCGAGGCCCGGCTCGTGGCCCTGGTGGGCGTCGAACAGGCCCCGGGTGCGCGGCAGGGATGGATGATGGAAGCGGGGGTCGGGGGCGGGTGGCGCTTCGCGGCCGGATGGCGCTGGCGCCGGTGACGTCAAAACGCCCCGGAAGCAAAAGCTTCCAGGGCGTTGTCCTGCCGGTCGTTCAGACGATCACGCCGAGGCGCCGGCGGTCTGCGGTGTGCGGGCCTGGACCGGGCGGCAATACCGCTCGCCCAGCACCCTGAGCTGGGCCCGCTCTTCCTCGCCGAGGTCTTCGTAACGCTCGGTGACGTAGAGCATCGTATCGTCGAACCAATCCTTCTGGTGCTCGGGTTCGGCCTCCAGCACCCCGCAGCGCAGGATGTGGCTGAACAGCTCGTCGCGCGCCATGTCGAATGACGAGGGCGCGGCTTGAGGCTTCCGAGGCTTCTTCTTGGACATCAACTCTCCTTAGGTTCCCGGGCGAACAGTGTCCATAATATAGACGGAATAGGTCCCTTTTTGCAGGGGCGGGCACCCGTTCGGTACCCGATTAGATTCCGCGCCTGACCGTCCCATCGGGAGACGGGTCCCGGGTGTACCGGTGCACAAACTCGACGCTGAGCGGGGGCGCGGCATGAAGAAGTTCTACTATCTGCTGGTCGTGGTGGGCGTGGTCGGGGCCGGCGTGATCGGCTGGCAGGTGATGGGGACGAAGACCGTCAGCATCCCGGCCAACGTGGTCGTGACCGCCGCCGACACCGCCGGCTTCCAGGGCTACGTCATCGGCAGCGACACCGCCCCCGTCACGATCGTGGAATTCGCCGATTTCCAGTGTCCGGCGTGCGAGGATTTCGACACGGTGCAGTGGCCCGAGGTGTACGACAAGCTCGTCGCCACCGGGAAGGTGCGATGGATCTACAAGGATTGGCCCATCGACGGCGCCCACCGCTACGCCCGCCTTGCGATGCACGCCGCCGCCTGCGCCGACGACCAGGGGAAGTTCTGGCCGATGAAGGCCCGGCTTTTCGCCCACCAGTATCAGTGGGCGTTCGGGAGCGGCCAGTACGGGAAATTCCGCGAGTATGCCACCCAGGTCGGGGTGGATGGGAAACAATGGGACGCCTGCATGCAGTCGGCCAAGCATGCCGGCCGGATCCAGGCCTCCTCCGAAGAAGGGGCGCGGCTCGGGGTGAATTCGACGCCGACCTTCCTGATCGGCGGCCGGCTCTTCCTCGGGGTGCAGGGCTCCGATCAGCTGCGACACACCGTCGACTCGCTCATTGCAGCCAAGCCGAAGGTCCCCGCCCACCCGCCGGCCCGCACGACGCGATGAAATACCGGATGGGGGCGGCGCTGCTGAGCCTCATCGGCTTCCTGGTGGCGACGTATCTGTACCTCTACAAACTCGGCATGATCCTCGGCCTCGCCTGCGGCACCGGCGGCTGCGAAACGGTCCAGGCCTCCCCTTGGGCGACGTTCCTCGGCCTCCCGGTGGCGCTGATCGGCGTGGCCGGATACCTCGCGTGCCTGGTGCTGGCGATGATCGGCCTCCAGCAGGGGGGTGAACGGCGCCACTGGAGTGATGCCCTGCTCCTGACCGGCGCCACCGTGGGCGTGCTCTTCACCGGGTGGCTCACGTACGCCGAGGCGTATCTGATCGAGGCGTGGTGCCGCTGGTGCCTCGGGTCGGCCGCTATCATCACGGGACTCTTCCTCTCGGCCGCCCTCGGGTGGCGCTCGCTGCGCCCGGCGCGATGAACACCACGGACGCCAAGAAGCCTCCCGAAGGGCGCGCCCTCGCGCTCCTCGCCCTCGGCGCGCTCGGCGTGGTGTACGGCGACATCGGCACGAGTCCGCTGTACGCGCTCAAGGAGTGCTTCACCGGACACCACAGCATCGAGCCCACCCCGGCGAACATCATCGGGGTGCTCTCCCTGGTGTTCTGGGCCATCACCTTCGTGGTGTCGTTCAAGTACCTCGGCTACGTGATGCGGGCCGACAACCGGGGCGAGGGGGGCATCCTCGCCCTCCTCGCCCTCGTGGGCCAGCGCGACCCCGGCCGAGGCGCCCGGCGGATGCTGATCCTGTTCGGGCTCTTCGGTGCGGCGCTGCTGTATGGCGACGGCATCATCACGCCGGCCATCTCCGTCCTCGGCGCCGTGGAGGGTGTGAGCGTGGCGACTCCCGCGTTCGAGCACTTCGTCGTCCCGATCTCCGTGGCCGTGATCGTGCTCCTCTTCGCGTTCCAGCGGCGCGGCACCGCCGCCGTCGGGGCGGTGTTCGGCCCGATCATGATGCTCTGGTTCGGCTGCATCGCCCTGCTCGGGATCCGCGGCATCATGCTCGACCCGAGCGTGCTCCGGGCCGTCGATCCGCTCAACGCCATCCGCTTCTTCCAGGAGGATGGCTGGCGCGGCTTCCTGATCCTCGGCTCGGTGGTGCTGGTGATCACCGGCGGCGAGGCGCTCTACGCCGACATGGGGCACTTCGGGAAGCGGCCGATCCGCTTCGCCTGGTTCCTCGTGGCGATGCCGGCGCTGATGCTCAATTACTTCGGGCAGGCGGCACTCCTCCTCCACGACCCCTCTGCCGCCGTGAACCCCTTCTACCACCTGGTGCCCGACTGGGCGCTCTACCCGATGATCGTGATCGCCACGCTGGCCGCGATCGTCGCCAGCCAGGCACTCATCTCGGGGGCGTTCTCGCTCACCCGGCAGGCGGTGCAGCTGGGGTACGCCCCGCGCGTGACCATCCGCCACACTTCGCAGAGCGAGATCGGCCAGATCTACATCCCGCAGGTCAACGCCGCCCTGGGCCTCGGCTGCGTGGCGCTGATCCTCGGGTTCCGGAGCTCGTCCAACCTCGCCGCGGCGTACGGCATCGCCGTCACCGGCACGATGATCATGACCACCCTCCTGTTCCACCGGGTGGTCCGGGAACGGTTCGGCTGGTCCCGCGCGCACGCGTGGCCACTCACCGCCCTCTTCCTGGCGGTGGACGTCTCCTTCTTCGGCGCCAACGTGATCAAGGTCGAGGAGGGAGGGTGGTTCCCCCTCGCGGTCGCCGCCGTGATCTTCCTCTTCATGACGACCTGGAAGAAGGGGCGTGAGGTGCTCAGCACCTCGATGCGGGAGAACTCGCTCCCGATGGACCTCTTCCTCGATGACATCGCCCGCCGCCGCCCGCAGCGGGTACCGGGCTGCGCCGTGTTCATGACCAGCGACACGATGGGCGCGCCGCCCGTCCTCCTGCATCACCTCAAGCACAACAAGGTGCTGCACGAGAAGGTCGTGCTGGTGTCGGTGGTGACCGAGGAGATCCCGCAGGTGGCCGAGGCGGACCGGGTGCAGCTCAAGGAGCTCGGCCACGGCTTCTGGCAGGTGGTGGCGCACTACGGCTTCATGGAATCACCCAACGTGCCCGAGATGCTCCGCTCGCTCGAGGCCCGCGGCGCCCGCGACGCGATGGGGCTCGGCGGCCTGATCGTGAAGCCGATGGAGACCACCTTCTATCTGGGTCGCGAGACCCTCCTCCCCGGTGGCCCCGCGCCGCTCGCCCGCTGGCGGAAGACCCTCTTCATCCTCATGGCCCGGAACGCCCAGCCCGCCACCCAGTTCTTCAACCTGCCGCCGAATCGGGTGGTGGAGATGGGCGCGCAGATCCAACTGTAGTGAGAAGTGAGGAGTGAGATGTGAGAAGTTGAGACGCAGAACGGGCCCTCCCGAGATCATTGAGAGGGCCCTTCTTACTGTCCACTCCTCACTCCTCACTCCTTACTCCTCACTCTCGTACTGATCCTTCAACCTCGCCACCACCGACGGGTCCGCGAGGGTGGTCGTGTCGCCGAGGGTCTTCCCTTCGGCGATGTCGCGGAGGAGGCGCCGCATGATCTTGCCGGAGCGCGTCTTTGGCAGGTCGGCGGAGAAGAACAGGTCGTCGGGCCGGGCGATGGCCCCGATCTTCTTGGCCACGTGCTCACGCAGGTCGTCTTTGAGGTCGGACGAAGGGACCTGGCCTTCCTTCAGCGTCACGAACGCCGCGAGCGCCTGCCCCTTCAGCTCGTGCGCCCGTCCCACGACCGCGGCC
>JANMWE010000234.1:0-4412 GCA_031393795.1 Gemmatimonadota bacterium | reverse complement strand
GGCGCCGTCGGGACCGACACTGCCAAGTTCGCGCCGTTCCTCGCCGGAGTCTCGGCCAGCTTCGGCGTGACCGGAAGGACCTTCCGCAGCCTGGGCCATCTGCTGGGGCTTGGGAAGGATACCGTCCGGACGGCGGGCGCCGCCGAGGCGGACCCGGCGTCGTACGTCGCGCAGGCGGCACGGAAGGCGCGCCCCGGCACCTTCGGCAGCAGCGACCAGATCGAGCGGTCGGGACACACCCCGTTCCAGGCGAGCTTCAACTTCTCACTGACGCGCCAGCGTCCTGACTCCAACGCCCGGCCGAACCAGGCTTCCCTCGGCTTCACCACCAGCTTCGCGCCGACCGCCTTCTGGACCGTCAACTGGTCCACCCAGTACAACTTCACCCAGCAACGATTCGAGTCCCAGATCGTACGGCTCGAACGTGACCTCCACGAATGGCGCGCATCGTTCAACTTCCTGCGCAACCCGAACGGCAACTTCGCCTTCTTCTTCAATATCGCGCTGCTCGACCTGCCCGCAGTCAAGTTCGACTACAACCAGACGACGCTGCCGCGATGAGGAGTGGGGAGTTCGGAGTCGGGAGGGGTGCTGGGCTGCTGACCTCGCCTCTGGACGAGATCGCCGCTCCGCACCCCTCCGAACTCCCAACTCCAAACTCTAAGCGCTTATAGCACAAGCAGTTGCGCCGAGGCCGATGACTGGCACACCCCCTGCACTGGGAGTGGCATCCCTCTCGGAGTTGTTCCGATGCGTGCCGCCGCTTCCTTCATCGCCCTGATGCTGGTCTCCGCCTGCGCGGATCAGTACTACGGCGCTCCCTCCTCGACCCTCCTGCCCGCTCCCACGGGGCTCATCTACGAACTCGAACCGGTCGGGACCGGGACCGCCCCCAGCGGTCTCCTGCTCTTGTGGGACAACACCTCCGATCCTGACGTCAGCAGCTGGCATGTGTACAGCAGGGCGAGCGGCTCCGCGTCGTTCGAGTTCCGCGGGTCGACCACCAGCCCCAGCTTCCACGATGCCGGTGCTCCGTTCCTCGACTACTACGTCGTCGCTGCGGATCACACTGGTGCCGAGGGGGACGCGAGCGCGGTGGTGACCATCGACGAACGGCTCGCCCTGGCCCGTCCGGCCTCCCTCACCAGCACCACCCTCGACCGGGCGATCGCCCTCTCGTGGAGCGACAACGCCTATCAGGGCGCTCCCTCCGCCTTCTCGCACTACCGCATCTATGGGGCACACTACGATCTCGACACCGGGCGCTGTCAGTCCGATTGGGCCCTCGAGGGCACGACCGTCGCACCCGAATTCCTGGTCGGTGCGCTCACCAACGGCGTGCCACGCTGCTATGCGGTGACCGCGGTGAGCGTGGAGGGTTACGAGAGCCTCTGGTCGCCGATCAAGGACGACACTCCCCGCCCCGACGCCCGCAACGTCGTGATCTATGCCCGGCAGGCGCAGGACGCCGGGAGCGGCTTCCGGTTCTGGCAGGACCTCGACCTCGACGGCCGAGCCGACGCCAACGAACTGGGCATGGCGAAGAGCGGCAGCAGCCTGGCGGCCGACTTCAGCGTCGAGCGGACCGCCGGCGGGACGCTCTGGCTGACGCCGCGCCGGAGCGGGACGACCCTCGCGGTCTACGGGGCGCTCCCGGTCGGTGACCTGACCGACATCGACTGGGCGCCGCTCACCGGATACTCCACCGCGGCCGCCGAAGCGTTGCCCGGCTGGGGCTATGTGTTCAGCACCGATGGTGGGGACGGCTATGCCCGCTTCGGGGCGGTGCGGGTGACCCACGTCGGCGTCGACTACCTGATCCTCGACTGGGCGTTCCAGACGGATCCCGGCAACCCGGAGTTGGTCCGGGGGAAGTAGCGAGGGGTGAGTGCAAGTGATGAGTGGGTCGTGAGCGAGAAAGCGGGAAAGGGGATGGACCTCCTTTCTCGCTTTCTCGCTTTCCCGCCCACTCGCTTCTTGCACTCGCATCTCGTCGCTGGGAGGCGCTATTTTAGCCTCATGCCCACGACTATTTCGCTGACCGGCGCCTCCCTCACTCCCGCCGACGTTGTCCGACTGGCGCGCGACCCCCGGGTCCGGGTCGTCGCCGATCCCGCCGCGCGCACCCGACTCGCGGCGTCGCGCGCCATGGTGGAGCGGGCCCTGGCCAGCGGCGCCACGATCTACGGCATCAACACCGGGTTCGGCAAGCTCGCCAATGTGCGCATCGCGGCCGACCAGCTCGAGCGTTTGCAGACCAACCTGGTCCGCAGTCACGCGGCCGGGGTCGGGGCGCCGCTCCCGCCGGATGTCGTGCGCGCCATGATGGCGTTGCGCGCCAACGTGCTGCTCCGCCCCACCAGCGGGGTCCGACCGGCGCTGGTGGAGGCGCTCCTCCAGGTGCTCGCGGCGGGGCTGGTGCCGTACGTGCCGGAGCAGGGGAGCGTGGGCGCGAGCGGGGACCTGGCCCCGCTCGCCCACGTGGCGCTGGCCTTGATGGGCGAAGGCGAGTTCCTCGGCGCCGATGGCAAGGCGATCCCGGCGGGGCCGGAACTCGTGCGGGCCGGACTTTCCCCCTACGTCTTCGGTCCGAAGGAAGGGCTCGCCTTCCTGAACGGGACGCAGGCCCAGACCGCGCTGCTGGCGCTGCTGGTCCACGACGCCGAACAGCTCTGGCGCACCGCCATCGGGGCGGCGGCGATGAGCCTCGAGGCGCTCCGGGGGACCCCGACCCCGCTCGATCCCCGGATCCACGCCAATCGCCCGCATCCCGGCCAGCTCAAGGCGGCCGCCCTGATGCGCGGCTTGCTGGAGGGGAGCGAGATCCGGGAGTCGCACCGGGAGAATGATCCGCGGGTGCAGGATGCGTACAGCCTCCGGTGCACCCCGCAGGTGCTGGGAGCCTGTTGGGACGCGATCGTGTTCGCCCGCGGGGTCGTGGAGATCGAACTCAATGCCTCGACCGACAACCCGCTGGTGTTCGAGAACGGGGATGTCCTCTCGGGGGGCAATTTCCACGGCCAGCCGGTGGCGCAGGCGCTCGATTTCCTGGCCGTCACCCTGACGACCTTGCAGGCGCTGGCCGAACGCCGGGTCGAGCGGCTGGTCAATCCCGACCTGTCGCAGGGATTGCCGGCCTTCCTGACCCAGGATCCGGGCCTCCATTCCGGGTACATGATGGTCCAGATCACCGCGGCCTCTCTGGTCGCGGAATCGCGCACGCTCTGCATGCCGGCAAGCATCGGCTCGATCCCCACCGACGCCAACCAGGAAGATTTCGTCCCGATGGGGATGGCGGCGGCGTACAAGGCCCGCCGGATCCTGGCGAATGGGGAGCGGGTGGTGGCGACCGAGCTCCTTTGCGCGGCGCAGGGGCTGGAACTGCTCAAGCCCCTCCGACCGGGACGAGGGGTGCTCCGGTTGTACGAGCGGGTGCGCGCCGGGGGGGTGGCCCCGCTGGGCGACGACCGTCCTCCTGCGCCGGACATGGAACGCTTGCGGGGGATGATCGCCGCCGGGGAACTGGCCCCCCAGGAATGAGGCAACTCGAAGTCCTGCCGGAACTTGGCTTGCTCCGGGGCGGGGCGGCCGGTATTATTCGAGGTTCCCGTAGTCCCGTAGAGACCTCCGCCGTCACACGCCCCGGATGAACCTCGAAAAGATCAAAGAGAACGCCCGGAAATTCGAGGCGGCGCAGGACTGGCGCCGGGCCATCGAGGTCTATCAAAAGGCCATCCAGGAATACGAATCCGGGGCGGATCCCTCCCCGGACGTCGGGGTGTACAACAAGGTCGGCGACCTGCACCTGAAGGCCAACGAACCGGCCGCGGCGGTGCAGGTGTTCGAGCGCGCGGTGGACCTCTATACCGACCAGGGATTCACCAACAACGCCATCGCGCTCTGCGGCAAGATCCTCCGGGTCAATCCGGGGCGGGTGCAGGTGTACCTGAAGCTCGCCCAGCTGCACGCCCGCAAGAACGTGGTCAGCGACGCCAAGAAGAACCTCATCGAGTACGTCGAGCGCATGAATGCGTTCAACAAGCTCGAGGAGGCCGCCGAAGCGGCGAAGAAGTTCGCGGAGCAGTTCGCCGACGTGGCGGAGCTCCGGATGCTCGTGGTGGAGCTGATCAACGCCGCGGCGCGGGAGCACGCCGACAATCCGAAGCTGCAGCAGCTCGTGACCGACCTGGCGGCCCTCACGGAAGGCCGCTCGTCGACCACGGTGCGCCGGCCGAGCCGGATGTCGACCGCCATCAGCAAGCCGAAGGCGGGGGACTTGGTCTTCCTCAGCTACGGCGACGAGGAAGAGGAGGCGGCCGCGTCGCCGGCCAGGGCCGCCGCGCCCGCGGCCCCGGCCAAGCCCGCCACCCCGCCCCCGGCACCGCCCAAGCCCGCCGTCCCGCCGCCCGCCG
>JANMWE010000226.1:0-2179 GCA_031393795.1 Gemmatimonadota bacterium | reverse complement strand
CCGTCTCGGCGATACCGATCGGTGAATGCGTCGCTGAACACACGATTGAGCGCATCGACGTCGCCCGCGGTCGCCGGTTCGGGCCCCTTGAGGGGCGACGGCTCAGGCAGCCAGCCCATCGCCATCCGCTCCCAGGTCGTCAGCCACCCGCGCGATCCCGTCCTTCACGTCGTAGGTCACCCGCACCACCCGGTCGAACCCGTCGCGGAGCTGGTCGATGTGGGTGATCAGGATCACCTGCGGGAAGCGGTCGCCCAGGCCACGCAGAAGCTCCACCACCGCGTTCCGCCGTTCCTCATCGAGCGACCCGAACACTTCGTCGAGCACCAGCAGCGAGAGCGGCTGCCCGGCACGGTCGGCGATCATCTGGCTGATCGCGAGCCGGAGCGCGAGGTTGACGATGTCCTCCTCGCCGCCGGAGATCACCGGCTTCACCTCACCGTCCTCCAGCAGCGCCACCTTGTAGTCCTCGTCCAGCTCGAGGTCGCTGTAGCGGCCGCGCGACAGGTCGCGCAGGAAACCTGACCCGATCTCGGACAGTTCCGGGCGGAGCTGGGCATTGAGGTCGGCCCGAAGGTCGGTGAAGGCGCGATCCAACTCCTCGCGGAGCAGCAGTTCCCGCTTTGCCCCCTTCACCTCCGCTTCGCGCGCGGCCCGCTCCTCCCGCTTCTGCTGCACCCGCCGCCGCTCCTGCAGCGCCGCTTCCCAGCCGAGTTTGGCGCGGTCGAGCCGGCGCTGGGCATCGAGCTGCGCCCGTTCCGCGGCCTCCTTCGCCTCCTTGGCGGTGGCGAAGCCGGCGGCGCTGAAGCCGAGGGACTCGAGCTCCTTCTTGCGATGCTTGACATCGGCCTCGAGCGCCGAGGAGACCTGGTCGGCGGCGTGGGCCTCCTGCACCAGCGGTGCCGCGCGCGCCGCCGCCTCACGGTAGCGCGCCGCATCGAGCGCCAGGGGCTCGAGCGCCCGCACGGTCTCGCGCACGGTCCGATGCCGATCCTGGTCGTAGGCGGTCTCCGGGCCGGCGATGGTCGCCTCGAGCTCCACGATCCGCCCCTCAAAGTGCTTTTCCTCCGCGACCAACGCCGGACGCTGGCGGAATTCGGAGTCGAGCTTCCCGACGAGTCCGATGGAGAGCTGGAGCTCGTTCTCAACGCTCCGGACAGCGGCTTCGACCTCGGTCAGCTCGGGGGGCTCCTGCTTCAGCTGTTGCTGACGCTGGCGATAGTAATGGCCATTCCCGATGACCCCTTCCATCTGGCGCGAGAGAACATCGAGCACGTGCACGTGGACGCCCCCGAGCGGACGGCCGCAGGTGGGACAATCTCCCTCCTGCCCCGCGGTCTCGAGCCGCGAGCGCTGATCGGCCAGGTCCTGGTGCTGATCCAGCAGTGACTGGATCTTCGACTCGGCGTCCTGCCGGTCGCGCACCCAGGCGGCGCGGAGTTCTTCCCCGCGCTGCTGCAGCTCGAGTCGCCGGGCGTTCAGGCCCTGGACCCTGGCGTTGGCGTCCGCCACGGCGCTGCCAGTCGCGAGGAGCACCAGGCGCTGGGTGATGGCGGTCCGCTGCGCCCGTACCTCCTGCAGCGTCGAGACCGCGCCCATCCGCATCCGCGCCCGTTCCGCGAGTTGATCCAACTGGTAGAGCTCGGTCTTGAGCTCGGCCAGCGGGGCCACCTTCGGCTCGATCTCGGCGAGCTTGGTCTGGGCGGCGAGGGCAGTGGCCATCTGGGCGTCGAGCGCCGTGAACTTCTCCCGCGCGTCGGCGGCCTTGTGCTCGGCGATCTTCAGGTCGGCCTCGAGCGCCACGACCCGCTCCCGCAGCGTCTGCACCGCGTCCCACCGCGGCCGCGCCTCGGCCACACGGGTATCGGCCTCCTGCAGCGCAGCATCGGCACTCTTCGACTCCGCCTCCGCGCCGTTCAACATCTGGACGGCGCTCCGCTCCTCCTCGTCGAGCACCGCGGGATCGGGGAGGCTCCCTTCCAAGGTGCTGATGCGTGAGCGGAGGCCGGCCCGTTCTTCCTTGAGCAGGTCCTGGGCGGTGCGGAGCCGCTCGTAGCCGAGCACGCGGTTGAGGAAATCGGCGCGCGCAGGACCGGAGAGGTCGGCCATCACCGCCAATTCCTTCTGGCCGGTGAAGTAGGTGTTGAAGAACTCGTCGCGGATCATGCCGAGGAGACGG
>JANMWE010000225.1:0-1703 GCA_031393795.1 Gemmatimonadota bacterium | reverse complement strand
CCGTCTCGGCGATACCGATCGGTGAATGCGTCGCTGAACACACGATTGAGCGCATCGACGTCGCCCGCGGTCGCCGGTTCGGGCCCCTTGAGGGGCGACGGCTCAGGCAGCCAGCCCATCGCCATCCGCTCCCAGGTCGTCTGCCACCCGCGCGATCCCATCCTTGACGTCGTACGACACCCGCACCACCCGATCGAATCCTTCGCGCAGCTGTTCGACGTGGGTGATCAGGATAACCTGCGGGAAACGGTCGCCCAGCCCACGGAGGAGCTCCACCACCGCATTCCGGCGTTCTTCATCCAAGGAGCCGAACACCTCGTCGAGCACCAGGAGCGAGAGCGGCTGCCCGGCGCGGTCGGCGATCATCTGGCTGATCGCGAGCCGGAGCGCGAGGTTGACGATGTCCTCCTCGCCGCCGGAGATGACCGGCTTCACCTCGCCATCCTCGAGCAGCGCGACCTTGTAGTCCTCGTCGAGCTCCAGATCACTGTACCGACCCCGCGAGAGATCGCGCAGGAATCCGGACCCGATCTCGGAAAGTTCCGGCCGGAGCTGGGCATTGAGGTCGGCCCGCAGCTCCGTGAACGCGCGGTCGAGCTCTTCCCGGAGCAGCAGTTCCCGCTTCGCCCCCTTCACTTCGGCCTCCCGCGCGGCACGTTCCTCCCGCCTCTGCTGCACCTGCCGCCGCTGCTGCAGCGCGTTCTCCCAGCCAAGCTTGGCGCGGTCGAGCCGGCGCTGGGCGTCGAGCTGGGCGCGCTCGGCGGCCTCCTTCGCCTCCTTGGCGGTGGCGAAGCCGGCGGCGCTGAAACCGAGGGACTCGAGTTCCTTCTTCCGATTTCTGACGTCCGCCTCGAGCGAGGAGGAGAGCTGGTCCGCGGCGTGGGCCTCCTGCACGAGCGGTTCCGCGCGCCCCGCCGCCTCGCGAAGCCGCGCCGCCTCGAGCGCGAGCGGCTCGAGTGCGCGTACGGTCTCCCGCACGAGGCGGTGACGGTCCTGGTCGTACGCCGTCTCCGGACCCGCGATCGTCGCCTCGAGCTCCGCGATCCGCCCGTCGAAGTGATTCTCTTCCGCGACCAACGCCGGACGCTGGCGGAATTCGGAATCGAGCTTCCCGACGAGGCCAATGGAGAGCCGGAGCTCGTTCTCGACATTCCTGATGGCGCCATCGACCTCGGTCAGCTCGGGCGGCTCCTGCTTCAGCTGCTGTTGGCGCTGGCGATAGTAGTGGCCGTTCCCGATGACCCCTTCCATCTGGCGCGAGAGGACATCGAGCACATGCTCGTGGACGCCACCGAGCGGACGGCCGCAGGTGGGACAATCTCCCTCCTCTCCTGCGGTCTCGAGTCGCGAGCGCTGGTCGGCCAGGTCCTGATGCTGATCCAGCAGCGACTGGATCTTCGACTCAGCGTCCTGCCGGTCGCGCACCAAAGCGGCACGAAGCTCTTCGGCCCGCGCTTGCAGCTCCATTCGCCGGGTGTTCAGGCCCTGGACCCTGGCGTTGGCATCCGCCACGGCGCGCTCCGTCGCAAGGAGCGCCAGGCGCTGGGCGATGGCCGCACGCTGCGCCCGCACCTCCTGCAGCGTCGAGACCGCACCCATCCGGTGCCGGGCCCGTTCCGCGAGCTCATCCAGGTGATCGAGTTCGACCTTGAGCTCGGCCAACGGGGCCACCTTCGGCTCGATCTCGGCGAGCTTGGTCTGCG
>JANMWE010000187.1:0-3389 GCA_031393795.1 Gemmatimonadota bacterium | reverse complement strand
AATTGCGCGGGGAAAATAGGCGGTCGGGCGGTCAGGCGGTATGGCGGTCGGTCAGGCGCTGAGGCGCTCGGGCGCTGCGGCGGTGAAGGGCCCTTCAAGGCACCCTCCCCCTCAAATGAACGACCCCCAAGAGTGATCCTGGGGGTCTCCGGGCAGTTCAGCGCCTGAGCGCCCCAGCGCCGCAGCGCCTATCGGAACGCCTGCTCGCCCGTGATCGCCTGCCCCAGGATGAGGGAGTGCATGTCGTGCGTCCCCTCGTAGGTGTAGACCGACTCAAGGTTGGCCATATGCCGCATCGAGTGATACTCCACCAGGATCCCGTTGGCGCCGAGGAGGCGGCGGGATTCGCGGGCGCATTCGGTGGCCATATTCACGTTGTTCCGCTTGGCGAGCGAGACCTGGTCCGAGGTCATCGTCCCCTTGTCCTTGAGCCGGCCGAGCTGCAGGCAGAGGAACTGCGCTTTGGTGATCTCGGTGAGCATCTCGGCCAGGCGCACCTGCTGGATCTGGGTGGCGGCGATGGTCTTGTCGAACATCTTCCGCTGCTTGGCGTAGCGCACCGCCTCGTCGAAGCAGGCCATGGCGGCCCCGATGGCCCCCCAGCTGATGCCGTAGCGCGCCTGCGTCAGGCACATCAGCGGGCTCTTGAGGCCGCCGCTCTTGGGGAGCACGGCATCCTTCGGCACTAGCACGTCCTGCAGCACGAGTTCGCTGGTGTCGCTGGCGCGGAGCGAGAGCTTCCCCTTCTGGTCCTTGGCGCTGAATCCCTTGGTGCTGGTCGGCACGATGAAGCCGCGGATGCTCTTGGCGTCGTCGATGGCACCGGTCTTGGCCCAGATGATGCTCACCGTCGCCTGGCTGCCGTTGGTGATCCACATCTTGGCCCCGTTCAGGAGCCAGCCCTCCTTGGTCTCCTTGGCGGTCGTGATCATCCCGCCGGGGTTGGAACCGAAGTCGGGCTCGGTCAAGCCGAAGCAGCCGATCTCCTCCCCCTTCGCCAGCCGCGGCAGCCAATGCTTCTTCTGCTCCTCGGAGCCGAAGGCGTAGATCGGGTACATCACCAGGGCGCCCTGCACCGACGCGAAGGAACGGATGCCGCTGTCCCCCCGCTCGAGCTCCTGCATGATGAGGCCGTAGGAGACGTTGTTCACCCCCGCGCAACCATACTCCTCGGGGAGGTTGGCGCCATACATCCCCAGCTCCGCCATCCCCTTGATGAGCTGCTTGGGGAACTTCCCCTGGATATAGGCGTCGCCGATGACCGGCATCAGGTGCTCGTCCACCCAGGCGCGGACGGCGTCGCGGATGGCGCGCTCCTCCTCACTCAGGAGCGAGTCGAAGTCGTAGAAGTCGACCCCTGTGAATGCAGTGGCTACGCTGGCCATAGTGCCTTCTGGTCTGTGTGTCGTTCGATCGTCGTTGGAAGCACACACCCCAACGGACGTATGGTCTTGGCCTCAACAGGGAGGCACGAAGTTACGAAGTGACGAATGAACTAATGTGTGGTCTCAAGAGAGAGCGCCGACCAGGCAGACCATCGATCGATCCGTCCCTCCGTCGCTTCGTGTTTCCCTGTTGAGGCCAAGCCCCTCCCCTGCCCTCATCCAGCCTTTCTGCGCCCCAGGTCTCTGACCGCGGAGGGCACGATCCCCACGGACTTCGCCTTCTTCCGGAATCCCGGCCCGTGGTCGATCTCGAGCCCCGTCTCCGCCTGCCACTGGTGCACCATCTCGTGCAGCACGGTGTGCTCCGCTTCGCTCCACCCGTGGGCCCGGAGGTGGCGCCGACTGAGAGCGATCTCGGTCGGGCGCTTGGTGGCCCGGTCCACGGTGAGCTCCCCCAGCCGAGTCCGCATCCTCCCGCTCAGCCGGAATCGGATCGGGCCGAGGAGACCCCCAAAATACTCGACATTGAGCCGCCGGTGCATCTCCTCCAGCCGGTGCAGTACCGCCACGTCCCCCGGCTGCGGATGCTCGCTCACCCGCCGTCGCACCGGCGCCTCGACGTGCTCGAAGACCGGGAAGGCGAGGAACTCCTTCTCCGCCTCGGCCCGGTCGGCCCGCGTCACCCGCGGCATCAGGAAGCGGATGACCGCCTCGAGCACCCGGTCGGGGGCCTGGGCGAAGCCGGCGTGGAGTCGGAGCACCCCGTTCCGGCCGTAGCTCAACATCACGGTGCGGTTGTGGTGCGCCACGAGGCCGCGGATGCCGAGGATGCGGTGGATGCCGAGCCGCTCGAACCGGCGCGCCAGGAGCTCGGGCGCAGGCATCGAGAGGCGGGGAACGTCCCCACCATCCGCGGTGAACTCAAGCGCCGGTCGGAACGGGATCATCCGCGGGCCTCCGGTGACGGGCGTAGACCGATTCCGTGGAGGGCTGGAAACTCCCCGCCGCCGCATCCCACCGATAGTGCACGATGTGTACGGCCTGCTTGTCCACGTGGATGACGTTGAATGCCGAGGGCCGTTTGCCGCGGGTGCGAGTGGTATGGGTGCCGGTGGTGCTGACCGGCAGCACGCCGTCGATCTGCCCCGCCGCTTCCTGGTGGTCGTGGGCGCAGAGGACCACGTCGGCGCCGAGGGCGAGGAGCCGCTTCTGCGCGGTGCGCCAGCGGGCGAGTCCCATCCGTTTCGAGATCTCCCCCCGCAGCACGTTGTGATGCAGCGCCGCGACACGCACCGCGACCGGAGGCGCTCCGGCGAAGACGTTCTTCACCCGCAGGATCTCCTTCTTGGGGAGGTGCCCCTTCACCGTGAGATCGCGGAGGTTGAAGGTGAGCGACTTCCAGGCGAGGCCGAAGCTGGTCAGGAGCCCCGCCACCACCACGCGCGGTGTGGAGAGCACCGGCACCAGATCGTCGCCGAAGTATTCCCGCCATTTCCGATAGCGCACGGGTGCCCGCCCGAAAGGGAGGACGGCCCGCCACCATTGAACGTCGTGGTTGCCGGGGATGACGTTCACCGCAGTGTGCCGTCGAAGCGACTCGACGAAAGCGAGGCCGCGCTGCAACTCGCCGTGGCGGGCACGCTGGGTAAGGTCGCCGGTGATGCAGACCGCATCGGGGCGAAGCTCCGAGACGAACTGCTCGATCGCGGCGACCTGGACCAGATCGGCGTCCCGCCCGAAGTGGAGGTCGGCGACGTGGACGAGGATGACGTCGCTCACCAGGTGGCCTTGATCCGGTAGGTCAGCACCGCGGCACCGCCGGCCGGGACCTTCACGCGGAAGCGCGCCCGGGTGCTCGAGAGCCGTTCGGCCGGCTGTGAGCTTTCCATGATGCGCCACTCGCCGCCGCGCTCGACCTGCACGTCGATCAGCGCGTCCGCGTCTCCCTGGTTGCGGAGGGTATCGGCGTAGGCGGAGTTGACGAAGGTGCGGGTCCGCCGCGTG
>JANMWE010000160.1:0-1970 GCA_031393795.1 Gemmatimonadota bacterium | reverse complement strand
AGATAGATGCCGAAGAAGTCGGCCTCGAGCCGGTTCCCGAGGATCCGGCATCCGGTGGTCTCGAGCACCCGCACCGCCGCCTGGTCGCTGGTCATGTTGACCCCCGCCCCGCGGAGCACGAGGCCGGTGACCGTCACGTCGTCGGCCGCGATGACGAGGATCGCGTGGCGCCCTTCGCCGTCGAGCACCGGCCACCCTTCCCCCCGGATCACGACGCCGGCGACCCGGACGATGACGTTGTCGGTGGGATACGTCCCCGCCTGGATGGTGATGGTGTCGCCCGGGTGAGCGACGGCCAGCGCCGCCGCGAGCGTCGCCACCGGCCCCGCGGGGCGGACCACGATCTCCCGCGTCGGGACGACCAGAAGGCTTGCGCTGAGCGCGAGCGAAGCGAAGAGGAGGGCGAGCATCTCAGTGCGGCCGGAGCTCGCCGGCTTTCGCGGCCGCCAGCACCTCGGCCCACCGCATCACTTTCCCCGTGGTCTCGTACGCGAGTGTGTTCGCGACCGTGCTGTCGGGGGTGGCGACCACGCCGCTCCCCATCGGGGTGTGGAAAGCGCTGCTCCGGACGTAGACTGCCGACTCCGCGGCGATCAGCGAATCAGGATGCGTGTAATCGATGACCCAGACCGAACTTGCCTCGGCCGCTGGGGTCTCGCCGGTGGCGAGATGTTCCGCCGCGCACCCCGCGTCATCGAATGCGAGCGCCCGCCCGCGCGTGGTGATCACCTCGGCTCCGAAGCGCCGGTCGGCAAGGGTCATGTGGCAGTGGCGGCAGCTCTCTTCCCCCCAGCGGAGGGGGACCGGCCCCGCCGCCGCGCAGGCCGCGATCAGCAGCGCGAGCGGCAGCGTCGCGCGCATCAGGCCGCCAGTCGCCGGGCGCGGCGGTGTTCCCACACCACCAGCGTCAGCACCAGCACCACCGCGGCGGTGACGATCCATCCCCCCGAGGCCGGCCAGGAGTGGGCGTTGATGTTCAGCATCTGCTTGGCGCCGAGGAGGGGAGGCTGGTAGGTCATCCCCGGCACCTTGATCGCCGCCATCGGGTCCAGTTCGTGCCCGTAGCGGTACTCCCACCACCAGAAATCGGCGAGACCCGCCAGCGCCCCGCCGAGGAGAAGCGCCGCGTAGGTAGTGAGCGCCCACCGGCGCCCGACCGCCGCGGCGGCGAGGCCGAGCGCGGCCAGGACGCCGATGGCGATCGGGAGGAAACGGAGTTCCGGGATCTCCTCCGGAATGATCTTGTGCATCCCGATGTAGTGATTGAGCCCGTTGAGGCTCTGGAGGTCGTGGGCTCCCTGCCCCGCGATCCCATCGATCGAGATGTAGAGTCCCAACCCCTCCGGGTACTGCGGCGCGTGCAGGGCGATGTGCCAGAGCGGCAGCACGTAGGTCGCCGTGAGGGCAAGCGCCGCGAGGGCCAGGAGGAGCCGGGAGCGGAACGTCATGGTCAGTGCCGCGGCGTGTTGGCCGTGAGCGCCACCGCCGACCCGCGCGGCGAGATGCGGATATAGCCCTGCATCTCCTGATGCAGCGCCGAGCAGAAGTCGGTACAGTAGAACGGGAAGACGCCGATCCTGGACGGGACCCAGGTGATCGTGCGGGTCTGGCCGGGCATCACGAGCACTTCGGAGTTGTTGAGCCCCGTGACGGCGAAGCCGTGCGGCACGTCCCAGTCCTGCTCGACGTTGGTGATGTGGAAGTAGACCGTATCGCCGAGCTGGATCCCCTCGATGTTGTCGGGGACGAAGTGGCTGCGGATGGTGGTCATCTTCACGTGCACCACGCGTCCCGCACGGCTGATGCCGGTCTCGGTCTCGCTGTGCGCGGCCCAGGGGTCGGTGTTGCCTGCGAGGTCATAGATCTTCACCTGGCGCGCCTGGATCAGCGCGGCCGGGAGCGCCTGGGCGTAGTGCGGCTCGCCCACCGTCGGGAACTCGGAGAGGAGCTGCATCCGGTCGCCGGTGATG
>JANMWE010000144.1:0-1612 GCA_031393795.1 Gemmatimonadota bacterium | reverse complement strand
ACGTCTTCGGCCACGGCGTGGTCGACTTCGCCAAGAACATCGAGGAGAGCGTCAAGAATCTCTGGTCGCCCGGGATGCTCTTCGAGGAGCTCGGGTTCCGCTATTTCGGCCCCATCGACGGGCACGACCTGACGAAGCTCGCCGAGACGCTGCAATTCGTCCGCGGAATGACCGGACCCCGGGTGCTGCACATCCTGACCCAGAAGGGGAAAGGGTTCCCGCTGGCCGAGTCGAACAAGGAGAAGTGGCATGGGCTCGCGGCGTACGATCCGGTGACCGGTGAGATGCGCGCCAAGAGCGGCGGGCCGCCGACCTGGACCGCCGTCTTCGGCGAGGCCATCAGCCAGCTCGCCACCCACGAGCCGAAGCTGGTCACCATCACCGCTGCGATGCCGTCGGGGACGGGCACCAACATCTTCCAGAAGCGGTGGCCCGACCGGTTCTTCGACGTCGGCATCGCCGAGGGGCACGCGGTGACCTTCGCCGGCGGCCTCGCCACCCAGGGCATCAAGCCGATCTGCGCCATCTACAGCACCTTCCTGCAGCGGGCGTACGACAACATCATCCACGACATCGCCATCCAGAAGCTTCCGGTGATCTTCGCGATGGACCGCGCCGGGCTCGTGGGCGAGGACGGCCACACCCATATGGGACTCTACGACATCGCCTACATGCTGGCGGTGCCGGGGATGACCGTGACCGCGCCCAAGGATGCCGATGAACTGATCGGCCTCCTCAAGTGCGGGCTCCAGCACAAGGATGGCCCCTTCAGCACCCGCTATCCCCGCGACAAGGTGCCCGCCGAACCCCGTCCGGCCGACCAGGTCCCCGCGGTGCCGTACGGCACCTGGGAACTCCTCCGGGACGGCAAGGACCTGGCGATCGTCGCGGTCGGTACGATGGTGATGCCGGCGCTCAAGGCCGCCGAACAGCTCACGGCCGAAGGGATCGACTGCGCCGTGGTCAACGCCCGCTTCCTGAAGCCGTTCGACCACGCGATGCTCGAGACGCTGCTCCAGCGCTTCAAGGTGCTCGTCACCGTCGAAGAAGGGGTGGTGACCAACGGCTTTGGCGCCTCCCTCGCCGCGACGCTCCAGACCACCCGCCCGGAGGTCCGGGTCGTGGCGCTGGGCGTGCCGGACAAGCTCATCGAACAGGCCCCCCGCGCCCGCCAGCTCGAGTCGTTCGGGCTCACCCCCGACGGCATCGCCCGCCGCCTGGTGGCGTTGTACCGCGAGGAGTCGCTCCAGGCCCCATGAACATCGGCGTCGTCGGCAACCCCCGGTACGCCGATCTCCAGGCGATCCTCCGCCTCCTGGCCGACGTGGCCCCGAAGCTGGGGATCACGCTGTACACCGACGAGGGGCTCGAGCAGCTCTGGCCCAAGGCACCGGCGCCGATCGCGCACGCCAAACTCGACGCGCTCATCACCCTTGGCGGCGACGGCACCCTCCTCCGCGGTGCCCGACTCCTCGCCGGCAAGGAGACACCGATCCTCGGCGTCAACCTCGGCCGGGTCGGGTTCCTCACCAGCGCCTCGCGCGAGTCGTTCACCGTTGCGATCGAGGCCCTGGCGGCGGGACGTCACGCGATCGAGCGGCGCCAGGTGCTC
>JANMWE010000137.1:0-1881 GCA_031393795.1 Gemmatimonadota bacterium | reverse complement strand
TGACGACCCTCCTCTACGCGATGGCCGACCGGAAGGTCTCGACCGGCCTCGCGACCCTCTGCCTCGGTGGCGGCAACGCCGTGGCCCTCAGCGTGGAGAAAGCGTGATGACGACCGAGACCTTCGCAGGCGCCGTCCCCGCCACCCGCGCGCAGACCGCGCGCCGGATGATCGCCGTCGCCCTGGGTGCCACGCTCGTGGCCCTCGTGGCGCAATTCGAGATCCCGGTCCCCTTCAGTCCGGTGCCGGAGACGCTCCAGGGTGGGGCGCTCCTTCTGGTCGGCCTGGTACTCGGACCCCGACTCGGTGCGGCGGCGCTGGTAACGTATCTCCTCGCCGGTGTGGCCGGGCTGCCGGTCTTCGCTGGGGGGAGCTTCGGCTTCCTCAAGATCATCGGCCCGACCGGCGGCTATCTCCTTGCCTTCCCGATCGGTGCCTTGGTGGCCGGCTGGATCGCGACCCGCGCGACCCGGATCATCACCCCGATCCGCTACCTCCTCGGCGCGATGGCCGGGATGGCGGTGGTGCACCTCGGCGGGTGGTCGTGGCTCACGATCGTGACCGGGAACCCGGGTGCGGCATTCGCGATGGGCGTGGTGCCGTTCGGGCTGACCGACATGCTGGAGGTCGCGCTGGCTTCCGGGCTCGGGCTCGCCCTCCGCGGTCCCGTCCGCCGCGTCCTGTAAGACATTGACCGAGCAGATGAAGGCGCGCGGGAAGGCGATCGGTTGGACGGTCGCCTTCTTCGTGAGCGCCATCGCGGCCACGGTCGGGGTCGGGCTGATCATCGGCCGCTTCGTGCCGCTCCCGCACGGCCTCTGGATCGGCGTGGTGGCGCAGGTGCTGGGCTTCGGCTTCGCGACCTGGCTGATCGGCCGAGTGTTGATGAAGCTGACCTGGAGCGATCTCCGGTACGCCGGAGTCGGTGTCCCGTGGAAGGGATTCGTGGTGGGACTGGGAGTGGGTGCGCTGCCGGCCGTCCTGGCGCTGGTGATCGCGGCGCCCGCCGGGCACGCGGGGTGGGCGCTCGATGGCGGGACGTTCGGGCAGTGGGCCCGGGCGGTCGGGGGGCTCGCGGTGCTCCTCCTCCCGGCGGCCTTCAGCGAAGAGATCCTCTTCCGCGGCGTAGGGTATGTGACGCTCTCCAAGGCCTTCGGACGACTGGGGCCGGCGATCGTCCTGTCGCTGCTCTTCGGCGCCGCGCACCTCGGCAACCCGAATGTGACGCCGCTGGCGGTGGTCAACGTGGCCCTCGCCGGGGTCTTCCTGAGCGCAGCGCTCTGGCTCCCCGGCGGCATCTGGGCCGCGACCGGTGTGCACCTCGGCTGGAACCTCACGCTCGCGGCGCTCGGCGCCCCGGTAAGCGGGTTGGCGTTCACCCTGCCGATGTTGGACTACGCGATGGGCGGGCCGGCCTGGCTCACCGGCGGCTCGTTCGGGCCCGAGGGTGGGCTGATCGCGACACTGATCGTGGGGACGGCGGCGGTGGTGTTGTTTCGGAGGACCAGGCAGGCATAGGGAATCGGCTCTTGGCTATTGGCTGTTGGTGGATCGTCCCAGGGGTGGCGTCGAGTCGGTGATCCACCAATAGCCAGAAGCCTACAGCACTCAGTTATTGGCTGTTGGCTTTTGGTGGATCGCTTCAGGGATGGAGTCGAATCCGTGATCCACCAAAAGCCAGAAGCCAATAGCCCCAAACAAACCGGGACAGTGTATGCCAAGAATCGCAGTCATCGGCGCCGGCACCATGGGCAACGGCATCGCCCAGGTCTTCGCCGGGCAGGGGAACGACGTCATCCTCGTCGACGTGCAGCAGGCCGCGCTCGACAAGGGGATGAAGGCCATCGAAGGCTCCCTCGCCCGGGTGGTGAAGAAGGGGACC
>JANMWE010000127.1:22500-37297 GCA_031393795.1 Gemmatimonadota bacterium | reverse complement strand
GCAATCCCGAATGTCGAACCAGATAACGCAATCCTGATGCTTGATACAGCCATGTGGGCAATGCAATCAAACGAAGGCGGTTCGGATAAGGGAATATGGCGAAGATCAGCTTCCGCATCAGGAGATGGACGCTACGCTTTCGAGCTCGTGAGCGCGCGGAACTGGAGGCGCTCCCCGTCCGGGGCCGCGTCCACTTCGATCTCGTCCCCCTTGCCGAACTCGCCGAGCAGGATCTTCTCCGAGAGCGGGTCCTCGATGTAGCGCTGGATGGCGCGCTTCAGCGGCCGGGCGCCGTACTGCTCGTCGTAGCCGTGCTTGACCAGGAAGTCGGTCGCGGCATCGGTCAGCCGCAGCGTGAATTCCTCCTCGCTCAGCCGGCCCATCAGCTCCTTCAGCACGATGGACACGATGAGCGCGATGTGCTCCCGCGTCAACGGGTGGAACACGATGACGTCGTCGAGCCGGTTCAGGAACTCGGGATTGAAGGTGCGGGTGACTTCTTCCTTCACCTTTTCCGCGATCTTCGCGAAGGCGGTCTCCGCGGACACCTGGTGGAAGCCGAGCGAGGTGTTCTTGGTGATGTCGCGCGCGCCCACGTTCGACGTCATGATGACGACGGTGTTCTTGAAGTCGATTACCCGGCCGTAGTTGTCGGTCAGGCGGCCCTCGTCCAGGACCTGGAGGAGGATGTTGAACACGTCGGGATGCGCCTTTTCGATTTCGTCGAGGAGCACAACCGAGTAGGGCTTGCGGCGCACGGCCTTGGTCAGCGTCCCGCTGTCTTCGTAGCCGACGTACCCGGGCGGCGCGCCGATGAGGCGCGACACCGAGAACTTCTCCATGTATTCCGACATGTCCACGCGGATGAGCGCGGTCGGGTCGGCGAACAGGAACTTGGCCAGCGAGCGCGCCAGCTCGGTCTTGCCGACGCCGGTGGGGCCGCAGAAGATGAACGAGCCGATGGGGCGGCGCGGATCCTTGAGGCCGGCGCGACTGCGGCGGATGGCCCGCGAGATCGCGTGGATGGCCTCGTTCTGGCCGACCACGGACTCGTGCAGCTCTTCCTCCATGCGCAGCAGCCGGTTGCTCTCGGCCTCCTGGAGGCGCATGACGGGAATGCCGGTCCAGCGCGAGACGATGAACGAGACGTCTTCTTCGCCGACGACGGGGCGGCGGGTCTGGCGCTCCTTCTCCCACATTTCCTGCCGGGCGATGATCTGGCCCTGGAGGTCGCGCTCGGCGTCCCGCAGGCTGGCGGCGCGCTCGAAGTTCTGGTCGCGAACCGCCGCTTCCTTCTCGCGATTGATGGTCTCGAGCTTGGCCTTCAACTCGGCCACCTCGGGGGGCGGCACCTGCGCGCCGATGCGCGCCCGGGCGCCCGCCTCGTCGATCACGTCGATCGCCTTGTCCGGCAGGAACCGGTCGGTGATGTAGCGCTCCGAGAGCTGCGCGGCCGCCTTGAGGGTCGGATCGGGGATGCTCACCCGGTGGTGATCCTCGTACTTCTTGCGGAGCCCCTTGAGGATCTCCACCGTTTCGTCGATCGAGGGCGGCTCGACCATCACGGTCTGGAAGCGGCGCTCGAGCGCCCCGTCCTTCTCGATGTATTTGCGATACTCGTTCAGGGTCGAGGCGCCGACGCACTGGAGCTCGCCGCGCGCGAGCGCGGGCTTCAGCATGTTGGAGGCGTCGATCGCGCCCTCGGCCGCACCGGCCCCGACCAGGGTGTGCAGCTCGTCGATGAAGAGGACCACCTGCTTGTTGGCCACGATCTCGTTCATCACCGCCTTGAGCCGCTCCTCGAACTGGCCGCGGTACTTGGTGCCCGCGATGACCGCGGCCATGTCGAGCGCCAGCACGCGGTGGTCGCGCAGCACGTCGGGGCAGACGCCGCTGGCGATCAGCAGGGCCAGGCCCTCGACGATCGCGGTCTTCCCCACCCCGGGCTCGCCGATGAGCACCGGGTTGTTCTTCTTGCGGCGGGCCAGGATCTCCATCACCCGCTCGATCTCCTTGGCGCGCCCGATGGTGGGATCGAGCTGACCCTCGGCGGCGAGCTGGGTGAGGTCACGGCAGAAGTGATCGAGCGCCGGGGTCTTCGACTTCTTCTCGGCCTTCGGGCTGGGCGCGGCGGCGGGCGGGGGGCTCCCGACCGTGCCGGGGGCCTGCTGCGGCGGGAGGTCGCTCCCGAGCAGCCGGAGCGTCTCGGCCCGAGACGCCTCGAGGCTCACGCCGGCGTCGGTCAGCACCTGGGCCGCGATCCCCTTCTCTTCCCGGAGCAGCCCGAGGAGGAGATGCTCGGTGCCGACATAGCTGTGATTGAGTTCCCGCGCCTCGGCCATCGCCAGCTCGAGCACCTTCTTGGCGCGCGAGGTGTACGGCAGGTCGGGGCCGGTGGCGGCCGCGGCCTTCCCCTTCTTGACCGTCTCCTCGATGCGCTGGGCGATCTCGTCAAGGTCGACGTTGAGGTTCTGCAGCACCGCCGCGGCCACGCCTTCACCCTCGCGGATGAGGCCGAGCAGGATATGCTCCGTGCCCACGTATTCGTGGTGCAACCGGGCCGCCTCTTCGCGGGCCATCTGGAGCACCTTCCGGACGCGGTCGGTGAAATTGTAGCCGTTCATGGGTGACCTCCGGCCGAAGTACTGCCGCGGCGCGCGGCGTCCTCGTCCAACAACGTCCTCACGTACCGGGCTCGTCGGACCGGCAGGGCCGGATCGTCGAGCGGGATCCCTTCCATCGCGGCCAGATGGGCCGGCTGCGTATGGACCAGCAGCTTGTTCAACGCGTACATCCCCACCCCGCCCACCACCCCGAGCCCCACTCCCAACCGGACACCCGAGAGGAGGTTCATCGTCTCCTCGAAGGAGAGCGTCCGCGCATACCGGAGCAGGCCGTAGGCCCGCCAGACTTTATCCTCGATGATCGCGGGGGCCTCACGCAGGAGGACCTCCCGCGCCTGCTCTTCGTACGCAATGACCTCGCGGACCATCGACCCAAGATGCTCGAGCAGGTCCCGCTCGCCCTGGCCGAGGGTGGTCTGGTTCGACAACTGGAAGAAGTTGCCGACCACCTCGCTCCCCTCGCCGTACAACCCGCGGAAGGTCAGCCCGACCTGGCCGAGTCCCTGGAGGACCCGCCCGATCTCCTTCGTCAGGACGAGCCCCGGGAGGTGGATAAGTACCGACGCCCGGAGACCCGTGCCGACGTTCGTCGGACAGCTCGTAAGATAACCGAACTCCGAATGGAAGGCGAACGCAAGTCGTTGTCCCAGTTCACCGTCCACGCGGTCCACGGCCGCATAGGTGGCCTCCAGATCGAAGCCGGAACGGAGGGCTTGCAGCCGGAGATGGTCCTCCTCGTTGATCATCGCCCCCGCCCCGTCCTGCCAGAGGCAGGCGGCCCCCGTCCGCACCCTTCTCCCGGTCTCCAACCCGGCCAATTCCTTGCTCACGAGGTGTCGTTCGTGGAGCAATTGGCGGTCCTCGCGGTCGAGCAGATCCACCCGGAAGAGATGGGCGGTGCCCAAGGAGACGGTGTCGACCGCCGCGGTGCGCACGTCCGCCAGGATCGCCTCCCGTTCGGTGGGCGTATTGCGGGTCCCGAACACCCGGCCGACCAGGTTCCGCGCGAGTCGGATCCGGGTCGAGAGCACCAGGTGGCTCTGCGGCCCGCTCGCATCGAGCCAGCTCAGGCCGCCGTCCGGGAGGAGGGAGAGATCGATCATGGGTGGGTCCGGAGCTGGTCGCGGAGCCGTGCGGCCCGCTCGAAATCCTGCGCCGCGACGGCGTCGCGCAGCTCCGCGCGCAACCGATCGCTCGCCACCGACGTGGCCTCCCCTTCCTCGACGACTCCGGGGGCGCGGTAGCGCTCCCCGACGTGACGCGTCGCCCCGTGCAGCCGGCGCACGAGGTCGGTCAGGGGTCCGGCGAAGACCTCCCAGCACTCGGCACAGCCGAGTCGGCCCGCCTCGCGGAAGTCCGCGAGGCCCGCACCGCAGCGGGGGCAGCGGAGCCCTGCGTCCGGTCCCTCCACCAGCCCGGCGGGCGAGAGCTGCGCCAGAAAGCCACCGAGCGGGCTCTTCAGCACCCCCGGCGGCGTCGGCTCGACCCCCTTCTCGGCCGCACATTTCTCGCACAGGTGGACCTGCACCGCCTGATCCTCGGCGAGCTGGGTGAGGTGGATGACCGCCTCGCGCTCGTGGCAGTGGTCGCAGCGCATGTCAGCCGGCCAGTGGGCCGGTGGGCCGGTCGGCCAGGACCAGGTGGCCCTCGACGAGGCTCATCACTCGATCGGCACGGCGTGCCAGTTCGGGATTGTGGGTCACCACGATCACCGCGGTCCCGAAGCGGGTCCCCAGCGTGGCGAAGAGGTCGTGCAGGCGCTCGGCGTTGTGCGCGTCGAGATTGCCCGAGGGTTCGTCCGCGAGGACGATGCTCGGCTCGATCACCACCGCGCGCGCGACGGCCACCCGCTGCTGTTCCCCGCCGGAGAGCTTCGCCGGTCGGTGGGCCAACCGGTGGTCGAGCCCCATCCCCGTGAGCGCCGCGGTGGCACGCGCCTGCGCCTCCGCTTCCGGTCGGCCGGCGATGAGGAGGGGCATCATCACGTTCTCGAGGGCGCTGAATTCACGGAGGAGATGATGGAACTGGAAGATGAATCCGATCTTCCGGTTCCGGAGTGCGGAGAGGCCCGTCGGAGGGAGCGAGGTGTAGTCGACCCCGTCCAGCCGCACATTGCCGTGGGTCGGGAGGTCGAGGGCACCGAGGCAGTTGAGCAACGTGCTCTTCCCCACCCCGCTGGCGCCGGTGATCGCCACGAATTCGCTGCGCGCGACCGCCAGGTCGAGCCCGGTGAGGACGTCGATAGTGGCGCCGTCCTCGCCCTCATACGCCTTGGCCAGCCCCGTGGCCTGGAGGACGATGCTCATTCGTGCCGGATCGCTTCGACCGGGGTGAGCCGCGCGGCCTCGCGCGAGGGGTAGATCGTCGCGGCCACCGCCAGGGCCAGCCCCGCCCCGACCACGAGCAGCACGTCGAACGGCTCGACCCGGACCGGAAGGTGGTCGATGAAGTAGACCGCCGGGTTGATCGGAATGAGCCGCCAGCGGTCGAGCGCCGCCGAGACCAGGAGGCCGAGGATGAGGCCGCCGCCGACGCCGATGGCGCCGATCACCGTCCCCTGGGCAATGAAGATCCGGCGCACCGAGGCGGCCGGGAGCCCCATCGCCTGGAGGATCCCGATCTCCCGGGTCTTGTCGGTGACCACCATCGTGAGGACGCCGACGATGTTGAACGCGGCGACCAGCATGATGAAGAAGATCACGAGCCCCATCCCGAGCTTCTCGAGCTGGAGGGCCCCGAACAGGTTCGCGTTCTGGGCCTGCCAGTCGAGCGAGCGGTAGGGATAGCCGAGCTGCTCCTCCAGCCGTTGCCCGACCGCGGGGGCCTGGTCGGCGTCGCGCACCCGCACCTGGATCGCGGAGACCGCGGTGTCGAGCCCCGCGAAACGCTGCGCCACCGTCAGCGGCATCAGGACGAACTGGTCGTCGTACTGGTACATCCCGGTGTCGAAGAGGCCGGTCACCTCGAAACGCCACATCCGCGGGACCGAGAGGCCGAGCGCCGGATTGATCCGGGCCGCGGTGGGCGGGATGAGGAGGACGATGTCCCCGACGTGAGAGTTGAGCTTGGCGGCGAGCCGGCGCCCGATCACCACTCCGCCCTCCACTCCGTCGGTCCCCTCGGTCGGGCGCCGGGGATGGAAGAGCAGATCTCCTTCGACCACCGCCTGCGGCAGCGTGGTGACCGACGCGGTGCCGGTGTCGGGATCGAGGCCGATCACGTTGACGGCGACGACGTAGTCCGCCCCGGCGGTCAGGATGCTCTGGCTGAGCACCTCGGGGCCCGCGGCGACCACGTCGGAATCGGCCCGGATAGTGGCGAGCGTGGCACGCCAGTCGTCCACCCGGAGCCCATTGCCGTAGGTCAGGACCCGAAGATGCGGGCTCCCGATCAGGATGCGGGCCCGGAGTTCGTCGCGGATCCCGTTCATCACGCCGAGGACCACGACAAGTGCCAGCGTCCCCACGGCGACGCCGCCCGTGGCGATCATGGCCTGAAGCGAAGCGCCACGCCGCTTCCGCCCCCCCTGCAGGTAGCGCCGGGCGATCCGACGTTCGAGCGGGGAGGGCCAGAGGAACATCAGGCTCGGCCCTCTTCCGGGCGCATCGCCGGGAACAGGATCACGTCCCGGATCGACGCGCTGTCGCTGAGCAGCATCAGGAGCCGGTCTATCCCGATCCCGATCCCGCCGGCGGGGGGCATTCCGTACTCGAGCGCGCGGATGAAGTCCGCATCGTACTGCTGCGCCTCGTCGTTCCCCGCCTCGCGCTGGGCCGCCTGGTCCTCGAAGCGCGCCCGCTGGTCGTCCGGGTCGTTGAGCTCGCTGAAGGCGTTGGCGAGCTCACGTCCCTGGACGAAGAGCTCGAAGCGCTCCACCAGCCGCGGATCACTCCGGTGTTTCTTGGCGAGCGGCGAGAGTGCCAGCGGGAAGTCGAGCACGAAGGTCGGCTGGATGAGGGTCGGCTCGAGGAAGGCCTTGAACACCTCATCGACGAGTTTTCCACCGGTCCACTTGGCGCTCTCTTCCGGGGCCACGCCCATCCCCTGGAGCGCCGCGCGGAGCTCAGGCGCGCCGGCCGCGAGGACGTTCGGACCCCCCGCGGCGACGATCCCGTCGACGAAGGTCACGGTGCGGAACGGTGTCGTGAAATCGAGGGTCACCCCGTCCCGCACCAGCATTGGTGCGCCCCCCGTCACCTCCACCACGAGGCCGTGGAGCAGCGCCTCGCACATCGTGCGCACGTCGTGGTAGTCGGCGTAGGCCTGGTACCACTCGAGCATCGTGAATTCGGGATTGTGCGTCCGGTCGAGCCCCTCGTTCCGGAAGTCGTGGCCGATCTCGTACACCCGATCGAATCCGCCGACCAGGAGGCGCTTGAGGTACAGCTCGTCCGCGATGCGGAGGAAGAGCGGCATGTCGAGCGCGTGATGATGGGTCACGAAGGGGCGCGCCGCGGCCCCGCCGTAGAGCGGCTGGAGCACCGGCGTCTCGACTTCGAGGAAGCCGCGCATGTCGAGGAACCTTCGGATGGAGCTCACTACCCGGCTCCGCAGCCGGAACACCTCCCGCACCTCGGGATGGACCGCGAGGTCCGCATACCGCTGGCGATAGCGGACCTCGGCGTCGGTCAGCCCGCCGTGCGCGACGCCGTCCTCGGTGGTCTTGGGGAGCGGCAGTGGGCGGAGGCTCTTGGCCAGCAGCTCGAACGACGCGACCTTGACGGTCACTTCGCCGGTCTTGGTGCGGAAGAGCTTGCCGCGGACGCCCACGTGGTCGCCGAGGTCGAGGAGCTTCACCAGTTCGAAGGTCGGCTCGAGGGCATCTTTCCGGAAATAGGCCTGGATCCGCCCCATCCCGTCCTCCAGGTGACCGAAGGCGGTCTTTCCCTGGCTCCGCCAGGAGACCACACGCCCCGCGACGGCGACCTCGGGCCCCTCCTCCCCCATCGCATCCTGGTAGAGGGCGAGCGCCTCGACGGCGGAATGGGTCCGCTCGTAGCGGTACGCGAAGGGGCTGACGCCCATGGCCTCGATCTTGGCCCGGGTCTCGCGACGGTGTGCCTCGACGAACGACCGGTCCTCGCTCATGGGTTCTCTCCGCCGAACTTCTTGAGGTAGGCCTGGATGAAGGGATCGAGGTCGCCGTCCATCACCTTCTGGACGTCGGTGAGCTTGAGCTCGGTGCGGTGGTCATTGACCATCGTGTAGGGCTGGAAGACGTAACTCCGTACTTGGTGGCCGAACGAGTTGTCGGTCTTGGTCGCCTCGACCAGGGCCTTGGCGGCATTCTGCTCGTCGAGCTTCATCTGGTAGATGGCGGCCCGGAGCATCTTCATCGCGGTCGCCTTGTTCTTCCCCTGGCTCCGCTCCTGCTGGCACGACACCACCAGCCCCGTCGGGATGTGCGTCAGGCGCACGGCCGAGGAGGTCTTGTTGACGTGCTGCCCGCCGGCCCCGGAGGCGCGGAAGACGTCCATCCGGATGTCTTCGTCGCGAAGATCCACCTCGATGGTGTCGTCGATGTCGGGATAGACGAAGAGCGACGCGAACGACGTGTGCCGCCGCGCCTGCGAATCGAAGGGAGAGATCCGCACCAGGCGGTGCACCCCCTTTTCGGCCTTGAGGAAACCGTAGGCGTACTGGCCCTTGATCTCCATCGTGGCGGACTTGATCCCGGCTTCTTCGCCCGGCTGGAGATCGAGGACCGCCACATCGAAACCGTGGCGTTTGGCCCAGCGATCGTACATCCGCATGATCATCTCGGCCCAGTCCTGCGATTCGGTGCCGCCGGCGCCAGGATGGATGGTGATGAGGGCGTTGCCGGCGTCGTCGGGGCCCCGCAGCATCGCCTTGAGCTCGTACTCCTCCAGGGCCGCCGTCAGGGCCTCTGCCTCGCGCTCGATCTCCGCCTGCAGACCGTCGTCGGGTTCGGTGGTGAGCATTTCGGCCATTTCCCGGGTCGCGACCAACCGACCCTGGATGTCGGCGTAGGGCCCGAGCCATCCCTTGAGCTGCTTGACCTCCTGCACCGCCGTTTTCGCCGCGTTCTGGTCGTTCCAGAACAGGGGATCGGATTGGCGGGCCTCGAGCTCGGTCAGCCGGCGCTGCTTGGTGTCGAGGTCAAAGGAACCTCCGGAGCTCCGCCAGGCGGTGCTCGAGGGCATTGAGGGAGTCGGAGAAGGCGGACATGTCGGAAATCTAATGGGGCCAAGAGCTTAGAGGTAAGAGTTGGGAGCCGGGAGTCAGGAGGGGTGCAGCCCCGAGATCCGCTCAGGTCTGCACCCCTCAGAACTCCCAACTCCGAACTCCCGGACTAGTAGACCTTCTGCCCGCCCGCGAGGATCTCGTTCAGTGCGTCGTTGAAGTACGTGGTGGAGCTCGCCAGCTCCTTGCCGATCTGGAGCTCGTACTCCTCGAAGCTCTTCTTGATCTCCTCGGCGAACTCTTCCTTGAGCGTCCCCGCCTTGAGGGCGGTGTCGCGGCGGGCCGTGTTGTAGACCACCAGGTCGGAGACCAGGGCCCGGGCCAGCCGCCGCGCCCTGGTGGCGGGGTCATTGGCCAGGAAGGGATTGAGCGGGCGGCCCGCCGGCGCGGCCGCAGGCTTTTGGGCTGGTACCGGAGGGACCGGGACCACCACCGGAGGCGCCACGGGCGCAGGGGCCGCGACGACTGGCGGAGCCACCGGTACCGGCGCTGGAGGGGGCACTGGCGCGGGCTTCGATGCCGCGGGAGGCGCCACCGGCGCCGCGATCGGCGGTGCGGCCGCTGGTCGCGCGGGAGCCGCCGGCGCGATCGCGGGTGCCGAGTGCGTCGCCGATGGGCGGAGGCCCGAGGGGATCGCCGGGCGCTGCGCCGGGGCGCCCGCCACGGTCGAGGGGCGAGGCGAGGGGGCGGTCCCGTTGGCCGAGATCGGGAAGACCGCGGCGCACACCTGACACCGCGCCCGGACCCCGGTGGCCGGGATCTTGGCGGGGTCGACGCGGTAGGTGGTCGCACAGGTGGGGCAGGCAATGTTCATCGCTCGGTCCCCTCAGCGGTCGCGTGCGGTGCCGGCAGCTGCTCTTCCGGCTCTCCGGGTTGACGGCGGTCGACCACGAAGACCGACCCCGGCAGCGTCTTGGCGTAGCTCTTCATTTCGGTGGCCAGTTCGCTCAGTTGCGCCGGGTGGGTGAACTTCCGGTGCTTGTTGGTGACGATCCCGATCGAGAGGGTCATCAGCGGCACCCGGTGCAGTTGGCCCCGGCGGTCCTTCCCGAAAAAGTAACCTGACCGGCGGTCCTGCTCGTTGTACTGGAACGAGACGAGGGTATCGAAGACGTGCAGGATCTCGGTGCAGACCTCGTGGATCAGCGGCTGCGGCAGGACGAAGATGAAGTCGTCGCCGCCGATGTGCCCCACGAAGCCGGGTGACCCCGCGATGCCCTTCACAACGTCGTGCAGGATGCGCGACACCATCAGGATCACCCGGTCGCCGTCGTAATAACTATAGCGGTCGTTGAACTCCTTGAAGTGGTCGAGGTCGGCGTAGCACACGGCGAACCCGTCTTCGCCCGCCAGGTGCCGGCGGATGGCCCGCTCGATCTCGGTCGTTCCGGGGAGGCGGGTCGACGGATGCACGGCCACGGAGCGCTCGGAGCGGACCACCATCGCATCGAGGCGGGCCCGTTGTTCCGCGATGTCAAGGAGCGGGGTGAGCACCTCATCGGCCCCGGCATCGAAGAACCCGGAGATCTCGGCGGTGTCATGGCGCGGCAACAGGAGGACCAGCGGCGCCACGGCCGTGTAGGGATCGGTCTTCAGCCGGCGGATCAGTTCACCGACGACCGTCGTGCCCGCCGAGCCATCGAGCACCACGTACGCGCGCGCGCCCCGGAGGAGATATTGCTCGACCTCTCCTTCGCCCCCCATCGCCAACATGGGATAGCCTCGGCTCTCCCCCCACGCCGTCAGGAACGTGGGCGCCGTGCGCCCGTCAGGCGCAAAGTAAAGGATGATGGAGCGGTTCAGCACCGGTGCGACCCCGTAACTTGCTGCATCATAGCAACTTACGGGTTTTCCTCGGGGAAGTCAAACAGCGGGTGCTTGGTACATGGTACGTGGTACTTCGGGGTGTTCGGCTTGCACGTCGTGCACCCCACGCCCCACGGACCAAGTACCACGTCCCCTCGTTCAGACGAAGAACGCGGCGATCGCGACCATGAGATAGACCGCCAGCAACTGCACACCCTCGAACCAATTCGATTCCCCGTCCTGCACCGCGATGGAGACCACGATCGTCGCCAGCGCCACCGCCATCACTTCGAAGGCGCTGAAGGCGAGGGTCATCGGGTGTCCGACCCAGATCCCGATGAAGACGAGCAGCGGCGCGATCAGGAGCGCCACCTGCGTGCTCGAACCGAGGGAGATCTGGAGGGCGAGATCGGTCTGCCCCTTCCGAGCGACCACCACCGCGGTGGCGTGCTCGGCCGCGTTGCCGATGAGGGGGATGATGATCAACCCCAGGAAGGTCTCCGACCAGCCGAGGGTCCGGGTCACCCCTTCGACGGCGTGGACCAGGATCTCCGACTCGAGCGCGACCCCGACCGTGGCGACCGCCAGGACCGCCACGGCGCTCCGGACCGGCCAGGGCTCGGCGTCGGTGGGGTGCGGCTCGCCGCCGAAGAGCCGACGGTGGGTCTTGAGGGAGAAGAGGAGCGACGCGGCGTACGTGGCGAGGAGGATGAGGGCCACCCCCTCGGCCATCAGGAACTCGGTGCCCTCGCGCCCGACCGGGTGGAGCGAATGGAACATCGCCGGGAACACCAGCCCCACCACCGCGAGGGCCAGCATCCCGGCGCTCATGCTCACCGCCGTGCGGTTGAACGTGAGGGTCTGCTGCTTGGTCCCGCCGGCGACCAGGGAGATGCCGAGGATGAGGAGGAGGTTGCTGATGATCGAACCGGTGATCGACGCCTTCACGAGCGTGACCAGCCCCGCGCGGAGCGCGACGATCGCGATGATGAGCTCGGCCGCGTTGCCGAACGAGGCGTTGAGGAACCCGCCCATCGTGGGGCCGGTGCGGGCCGCGAGGTGTTCGGTGGCCTCCCCCATCAGGCTGGCGAGCGGGAGTACCGCCACGCAGGCCAGCAGGAAAACGACGAGCGGCGGGGCGTCGAGCCACGCGGCGGCGGCGCTCGCGGGGATCGCGAGCAGCAGGGCGTACCGCAGCGTCACAGGGGCCGGGCTTCGTCGATCAGGAGGATGGGGATCCCGTCCTCGACCGGGTATTCCAGCCGACAGGCCGGGCAGACCAAGGTCTCGGCCGGGGTCTGGCGGTATTCCAGGTCACCCTTGCACTTCGGGCAGACGATGATCTCGAGCAGTTCGGGGGCGAGGGTCACGACGGTTCCTCGGGAGTACGTGGAAAGCCGAATCGAGCCAGGGCGTCGGCGTTCTTCCGCCACTTGGGGAGCACCTTGACCCACGTTTCAAGATAGACAGCGCGCCCCAGCAGGTGTTCGAGGCGGGCGCGGGCCTTCACTCCGATCGCCTTGAGGGTCCGGCCCTTCTCGCCGATCAGGATGCCCTTCTGCGACGGCGTCTCCACGAAAAGCGTCGTCCGAATGTACACCGGGGTCCGTTCTTCGCGGAATTCTTCCACCTCGGCCTGGAAGACATAGGGGAGCTCGTCCTCGAGCATCTCGAAGGCCGCCTCGCGGAGGTACTCCACCACGAAGAAGCGCATCGGCTGGGTGCCGAGGTCATCGGCGTCGAACTGGAAGGGGCCTTCGGGGAGCTGGGTAGCAATGGCGGCCAGCAGCTCCGGGATCCCCTCCCCCGTCTCGGTCGAGACCCAGATCCCGTCGGGCGTCCGCTTTTCCTTCGGCACCAGGTCGGCCTTGGTGTAGACCGTGATCACCGGGACCTTGGGGGCGTGCTCGAGCTTGGCCATTTCCATCAGGGAAGGGGCCGGGGCGTCGGGGCCGGGGTGGAGGTGAAGCAGGACGTCGCACTTGGCGAGGGTCTCGAGCGCCAGGGCACGCATTCGTGCGTGCAGGAGGTAGCGGGGCTCGAGGAGGCCGGGGAGGTCGTGGAAGACGTACTGGATGTCGGGGTCGGTGCGGAGCCCGACGACGGGGACGCGGGTGGCCTGCGCCTTGGGCGAGACCATCGCGAGAGGTTCCCCGACCAGGGTGTTCATCAGTGAGCTCTTGCCGACATTCGGAAGGCCGGCGAGGGCGACGTGTCCGCACTTGGTCATGCTTGAAGTTACTTCCGTCTCCCCCTCTCCCGCACCCTCACCCGCTGAGGGGAATCGGCGGGGGTGAGGTCGAAATGCCGAGACCCCGGCATCCATAGGTGGACACCGGGGTCTGGCGAAGAGGTGCTGACGACGGCCTACTCTCCCACGACCTCTCGATCGTAGTACCATCGGCGCTGCAGGGCTTAACGGCCGTGTTCGGAATGGGAACGGGTGTGGCCCCTGCGCGCTAGTCGTCAGCGTAAACGTGTGCCTGCCCCACGGGCAGGCGACGACCTAAGGATCATGGATGGGGGGATCGCGAAACCAAGAAAATTGGAAGAGATCAAACTTCACGGGCGATTAGTACCGCTCGGCTGAAGCGCTCGCGCGCCGTGCACCTGCGGCCTATCAACCTGGTAGTCTCCCAGGGCCCTTTAGGGAGCTTAAGCTCCAGGAACGTTCATCTTGGGACGGGTTTCCCACTTAGATGCTTTCAGCGGTTATCCCTGCGTGACGTCGCTACCGGGCGCTGCCCCTGGCGGAACAGCCCGTACACGGGAGGTCACTACGACTCGGTCCTCTCGTACTAGAGTCCTGATCCCTCAACGTTCCCACGCCCACGACGGATACAGACCGAACTGTCTCACGACGTTCTGAACCCAGCTCATGTGCCACTTTAACCGGCGAACAGCCGGACCCTTGGGACCTTCTCCAGCCCCAGGATGTGACAAGCCGACATCGAGGTGCCAAACCGCGCCGTCGATGTGAACTCTCGGGCGCGATAAGCCTGTTATCCCCAGCGTACCTTTTATCCGATGAGCGATGACCCATCCATACGGGATCACCGGATCACTTACGCCGACTTTCGTCCCTGCTCGCGCCGTCGCGCTCGCAGTCAGGCGGGCTTTTGCGTATACACTCAACGTGCGATTACCGACCGCACTGAGCCCACCATCGCGCGCCTCCGGTACTTTTTGGGAGGCGACCGCCCCAGTCAAACTACCCACCAGCCACGGTCCCCGACGGTGTTGCCGTCCGGGTGAGATCGTTAATAAACGCAGGGTGGTATTTCACTGTTGCCTCCACCCGAGCCAAAACCCGGGTCTCAACGGCTCCCACCTATGCTACGCAGCAATTATCGACGATCAATGACAGGTTGTAGTAAAGGTGCATGGGGTCTTTTTGTCCTGTCGCGGGTAATCGGAATCCTCACCGATGCTGCTATTTCGCCGAGCTTACGGAGGAGACAGCTCCCAAGTCGTTACGCCATTCATGCAGGTCGGAACTTACCCGACAAGGAATTTCGCTACCTTAGGACCGTTATAGTTACGGCCGCCGTTTACCGGGGCTTCGGTTCGCAGCTTTGCCTTGCGGCTAACCGCTCGCCTTAACCTTCCGGCACCGGGCAGGCGTCAGTGTCTATACGTCGGCTTGGAAAACGCCTTTGCAGACACCTGTGTTTTTGCTAAACAGTCGCTTGGGACGATTCTCTGCGGCCATCCTCGGCTTGGCCTGTACGGCCTCACCTAATGATGGCACCCCTTATCCCGAAGTTACGGGGTCATTTTGCCGAGTTCCTTCTCCGTAAATCACTCGAGCCCCTGAGGCTACTCGCCTCGCCTACCTGTGTCGGATTACGGTACGGTCAACGTGAGTCGTGGTCTGCGAAGCTTTTCTCGGCAGTGTGCTACGCCCACCCTTTGCGAAGGCTTGCGCCCTCTTCGGCATCGGTTCTCGGCTACCCAGGCGGATTTGCCTACCCGGGAACGCCTACCACCTTGCATCGGCATCCATCAGCCGACGGTAAGTTCGCTCCTGCGTCCCTCCTCAGACTCGTAACCTTCCCACGTTGGTACAGGAATGTTGACCTGTTTCCCATCATCTACGCCTCTCGGCCTCGACTTAGGGACCGACTGACCCTGAGCTGATCGACATGGCTCAGGAACCCTTA
>JANMWE010000127.1:0-17500 GCA_031393795.1 Gemmatimonadota bacterium | reverse complement strand
GCTTCGGTGCTTGTGGCGCCGCGCGAGCCCGCCACCCACGGGCCGGTGGTTGTCGACCGGGTCGGCGGCGGCCTTTCGATCCGGCTCATCATCGACCACGCGCAGTGGTACTTTGCGGCGGCCGATTCGCTGAGCCGATCAGCCTCCGGCTCCCTGATCATCCGGCGGCAATGACCAAGACCTTCACACCCAAGCTCTTCACGACTCTGGCCGGGTACACCCGGCGCCAGTTCGGGACCGACCTGGTTGCCGGCCTGATCGTGGGTGTCGTTGCCCTGCCGCTGTGCATCGCTTTCGCCATCGCAAGCGGCGTCACGCCCGAACGGGGCCTCTACACGGGCATTGTGGCCGGCCTGGTGGTCTCACTTCTGGGCGGCTCCCGGGTTCAGATCGGCGGGCCGACCGGCGCATTCGTCGTGATCGTCGCCGGCATCGTCGCCCGATATGGCGTCGACGGCCTGATCGTCTCGACGCTGATCGCCGGGTTCGTCCTGGTGGCGATGGGACTCCTTCGGCTCGGGGCCGTCATCAAGTTCATTCCGTTCCCCGTGACCACCGGGTTCACCGCCGGCATCGCCCTGATCATTTTCTCCCAGCAGATCAGGGACCTGCTCGGTCTCAGCATCCCGAGCGTACCGGCAGAGTTCTTCGGGAAATGGGCGTCGTACGCGGCCTACGCCGGGACCGCCAACCCTGCCACCATGCTTCTGTCGGCCGCGACCTTGGCAGTCCTGGTGTTCTGGCCTCGAATCTCAACCCGGATCCCAGCCCCGTTCGTCGCCCTGATCGGCGGAACGCTGGCGACGTATTTCCTGCATTTGCCGGTTGATACGATCGGCTCCCGATTTGGCGTGATCGACGCGTCACTTCCATCACCGCACTGGCCGCATGTCACGGAACGGATGCTGGTGGACCTGGCCGGGCCGGCGTTCACTATCGCGATCCTCGGGGCGATCGAGTCGCTGTTGTCGGCGGTCGTCGCGGACGGCATGATCGGCACGCGGCACCGCAGCAACATGGAACTGGTTGCCCAGGGTGTGGCCAACATCGTGTCCCCCCTGTTCGGCGGCATCCCGGCCACGGGAGCCATCGCCCGAACCGCCACGAACGTGAAGAATGGCGGCCGCACGCCGGTCGCCGGCGTCGTCCACGCGCTGACGCTGTTGGCGATCACGCTGTTCGCGGGCAAGTATGCGGCGCTGATTCCCATGGCCACGCTGGCGGCCATCCTGGTGGTGGTTGCCTACCACATGAGCGAGTGGCGGACCGTCCGGTCGGAGATTCACGGCGCGCCGCGCGAGGACACCGCGGTGCTGATCACCACGTTCCTGCTGACCGTGATCGTGGACCTGACCGTGGCGATCGCCGTTGGCATGGTGCTGGCGGTCTTCCTGTTCATGAAGCGGATGGCGGACACGACCACGGTGGCCGCCGTGGCCGCGGAACTCCGGCGCGACGACGACCCCGACGATTCACGTCACGAGACCCGGCGGGCCCGGGTGCCCCGGGACGTCGAGGTGTACGATGTGAACGGGCCGTTCTTCTTTGGCGCCGCCGAGTCCTTCAAGGACGCCCTGCGCTCGGTCAACTGGAAACCCCGGGCCCTGATCGTCGACATGGAAGACGTACCGGTGATCGACTCGACCGGGCTCCGGGCATTGAGTGAAGTGGTTCGGCAGACCCAGATGGAAGGGGTTCGGGTCATGCTCTGCGATTTGTCGCCGTCCGTCCGGGCCACGATCGCGGCATCGCCGCTGCGGGTCGCTCTGGAGGCCGACGGCCTCAATCTTACATTCGACGATGCGCTGCTGGTGGTCGGAGGAACCGGCGAGCATACCAGCCCACCGCCCGCCTCCGCGACGTAAATCGACGGAGACGGCCCGGCTGGCTGGGGATCAGCGGCGGTCGGCGTCCGCGGTGGCGTTCAGGTCGAAGCGCGGAATGAAGGCCAGAAAACGGACGCCACTATCCCGCACGAACTCGTAGTGACCTTCCATGTAGCCGTTCGGGCTCTTGAGAATGCAGTAGCTCTGGTACTCGTGAACGCCGCCCTCTTCGATCCGGGGCTGTTCGCCTACCACGCCGTCTCCCTTGACCTCGTGATCTTCGCCAAGGCCGACGGAATCGTGAATCCGCCAGAGCCTGGTCAGCAACTTGACCGGTTCAGTGACGACGTTTTCGATCCGGACCGTATAGGCGAATACATAGTGACCCAAGGACGGCCGCGACTGACCCGGCAGATAGGTCGGACGAACGGTGATTCGGACACCATCCGTGATGCGGTAGTAGAAAGCAGACATTCGCCCGTTCCCCGGCCGGTTCACGGCGTGAGCTCACGCCGGCGCGGTTCAAGCCGGATGATCCACAGCCCGTTGTACATGTCGTTGACGTAGGCCAATCCGTCTTTCGGATTGACGACAACTCCCCAGGTCATCGCGGCGTTCTTGACGAAGCCGTCCATGTCGCCGGTATTCACGTGCGCCATCTCGCGGCCCTGGGCCCGGAGATCGCCCTTGAGTTCGCCCGATACATCGAAGGCGCGGAAGCCGCCATTGTAGGCGCCCATATAGAGCGTGTCGCCCGCGACCCACACATTGTGGACGCCGCCGAATTCGGGCTCATACCAGGCGACCGATTTGGGGTGTTCAATATCCGCGACGTCGACCACTTGAAGCCGCCCGTACGCGCGCCCCGCGGCCGCGTCCTTGGCGCCCTTCACACCGCTGGCGGGGAAGACTTCGTCGGCGATGAAGACATAGTTCTTGTGGCGCCACGCCGTGTGGGTACCGCGGATGAATCCCGGGCCTCCGGCGGCCTCGACATCGCGATAGAGCGCATTCAGGTCATACTTGAACTGGCTCACGAGCTGCGGATTCGATGGACTCCCGCCCTTGATGCCGTTTCCGACATCGAGGATAACGAGCCCGTCGTTCCAGTAGGCGGCATAGAGCAGGCCGTTCTGGACGTCGATGTCATGCAGCGACCGGCCGGCATCGGGACGGTCGGTCTTCCAGACGGCCACTTCTTTGGGGTTGCTCGGGTCGTTGATGTCGACCACGTGCAGCGCACCGGTGCCGTCGTTGGTGAGGTAGACATGAGTGCCGTACTTCGGCTGCTGGTAGACGAACGATGAGTGGACGCCGGCGGTGACGGTCTCCTTGAACTCGGAGATCACCTTGGGGTGGGCCGGATCCTCCGTGGAAGCAATCACGATCCCGTTCTTCCGATCCGAGGAACCTTCACGGGTGAAGACCAGGTACTTCCCGTCGGGAGTGGTCATCACGTCATTCACCCGACGGGTGTTCGTCACGATCGAGTCGGTCACGGTCGGCTTGCTCGGGTCCCTGATGTCGATGGCGTAGAGCACGTCCCCGCCCGACCCCGAGCCGAGGTAGGCGTACTTGCCGCTCGGATGAATCCACACTTCCTCGGTGGTGAACCGGGTCCGGGGCAGGCGTCCGACCACCGTGGCGGGGCGGCGGACATCGCGCGGCTTGAGGGTAACAGTCCCTTCGGCCGAGCGGCTGCCGAAGCTGGCCGTGATGAGATAGGTCCCCGGTTCGTAGCCGATGAAGGCGCCGTCGGCGTCGATCATTCCCTGGCCCGGGGAAAAACTCCACTGAGGCGTGAACCCGGTGACCTCGCGACCGGCCCGGTCGGTTGCCACGAGCTTGAGGCGCACGACGTCACCAGTCCTGGCGTCCGTCATCTCGGGTGCGAGCTTGAGACCGGTGATCGTATTCGGCTGGACCTTGAGCGAGAATGACTGTTCGGCCGTCCCCATTCTGGCCGTGATTCGAGCGGTACCGGGGGCGCGGGCTTCGACGATGCCGTCACCGCGGACCGCGGCAATGGCCGGCGCGGCGCTCGACCAGGCCACAGTCTCGACTCGGGGATCTCCGGTCCTCGAATAGCCCCTGGCCTCGAACCTGAGTCGCTGACCGACCAGGACCGACGATACGGCCGGACTGATGGCGACCCGGACGGCCGGGCCGGCCACCATGGTCACCTTGATGATCTCCCTCAGCGGACGAGTACCGGGAACGAGCGCCGTGGCCATCACGGTGAACGATCCAGTCGCACCCGACTCGACGAGGCCGTCGGGGGTGACCGAGGCCTCGAACCGGCCGCCCTGGCCGAAGAAGCTGACCCTGGCTCCAGGCACCGGCTTTCCGGCTGAGTCGAGCGGCGTCGCCACCAGGCGCAGGGTATCCTGGGCGTTCATGGTGACGTTGCTCCCGGGCGAAATCGCCAGCCGGGCGATCGGGCTGGCCGGCAACTGGGTCGGGACGGGCTGCTGCAACGTCAGCAGGGCGACAAAGACACGAATCACAGTGGGGTTCCTTCTTGGTATAGTTCAGCTGGTCGGCGGGTTGAAGCCCTGACCAGCGTCAATCCAGGAACTGAAGTACTTCGGGTCCTCGATCGGGAGCGCCTGCCGGGCCGTCTTGAGCGGCCGGAAGGTGTCGACCATGACGGCCAGCTCGTTGGTCTCCTTCGCCCCGATGCTCGCTTCCATCCGGCCCGGGTGCGGGCCGTGGGGAATGCCATCCGGGTGAAGCGTGATCGAGCCGTACTCGATGCCCTTGCGGCTCATGAACTCGCTGGAGGCGTAGTACAGGACCTCGTCGGAGTCCACGTTGCTGTGATTGTACGGCGCGGGAATCGCGTCGGGATGGAAATCATACGGCCTGGGGCAGAACGAACAGACCACGAACCCGTCGCCCTGGAAGGTCTGGTGCACCGGCGGGGGCTGATGAATGCGGCCGACGATCGGCTCGAAGTCGTGGATGTTGAAGGCCCAGGGGTAGAACATGCCGTCCCACCCGACCACGTCGAAGGGATGGTGGTCAAGGATGAACTCGTTCAGCCCGTGGTGCTGCTTCACGATGATCTGGAAGTCGCCGGCCTCATCGTGGGTCACGAGTTCCGTCGGAACCCGGAAATCCCGTTCGCTGTACGGCGCACCTTCGACGATCTGGCCGAAATCGTTCCGGTAGCGAGTCGGCGTCCTCACATAACCCCGGCTCTCGACGATCAGGAACCGGTGAGGCACCGCATCCATCCGGTAGCGATGCATGATGCCGCGGTGGACGACCAGGTAATCCCCTTCCCGGTACGGCAGGTTGCCGAACTGCGACTCGAGGACGCCGCTGCCCTGACTGACGTACACGACCTCATCGGCCTGGGCGTTCCGATAGAAATGCTTGTCGGCCTGGGTTGGCCGGGCGAAGAGGATGGCACAGTCGTCGTTGAACAGGAGCGGGACCCGGTCGAGGGTCGGGCTCCCGCCCTCGGCGAGCTGGGCCGTCCGGAAGTGGCGATGCTTGAAGGTCGGATCGGGATCGACCTGATAGGCGGTCTCCCGGAGCCGACGCAGGGATTTGATCGTCGTCGGGGGCCGCAGATGATAGAGAAGGGCCGACGGTCCGGTGAATCCCTCGTTGCCGAGGAGCTGCTCCTGATAGATCCCGCCGTCCGGCCGGCGGAAGACGGTATGCCGCTTCCTCGGGATTGAACCGAGTCGGTGATACACCGGCATTACAGGTTCCCCCGGAGGGCCTGTTCCCGTTCGATCGACTCGAAGAGCGCCTGGAAGTTGCCCTTGCCGAAGCTCTGGGCGCCCTTCCGCTGGATGATCTCGAAGAACAGTGTCGGGCGGTCCTGAACCGGCTTGGTGAAGATCTGCAGCAGATACCCTTCGTCGTCGCGATCCACCAGGATACCGAACTCCCTGAGCGGCGCGATATCCTCGTCGATCTTCCCGACCCGATCGAGCAGCTTGTCGTAGTAGCTGGCCGGCACCGACAGGAACTCGACACCGCGGGACCGGAGAGCGCTGACCGTGTCGACGATGTTCTTCGTCTCCATCGCGATGTGCTGGACGCCCGGGCCGCGGTAGAAATCGAGATACTCTTCGATCTGGGACTTCTTCTTGCCGGACGCCGGTTCGTTGATCGGAAACTTGATCCGGCCGTTGCCGTTCGACATCACCTTGGACATCAGCGACGAATACTCGGTGCTGATGTCCTTGTCGTCGAATGACAGCAGGTTGAAGAAGCCGAGGACTCGCTCGTAGAAAGCGACCCAATCGTTCATCCGGCCCAATTCGACATTGCCGACGCAATGATCGACGTGCTGAAGCCCGACCGGGGCCGGCATGTACGGCGACGCGGCGGCGACGAAACCCGGGAGGAAGAGGCCACGGTAGTTCCTCCGCTCGACCAGGGTGTGGATGGTATCGCCGTACGTCCGGATCGAGGCCGTCACGACCTCCCCATGCTCGTCCTTGGACACCACCGGCGCCTGCACCGGCGTCGCACCGCGCTCGACGGCCCTGGCGAACGAGGTTCGGGTGTCGTCGACCCAGAACGCCAGGTCCCGAACCCCATCGCCATGCCTGGCAACGTGCTCGGCGACCTCACCTTCGGGCCCGAGTGCCGAGGTCAGGACGAAGCGGATCTTGTTCTGCTGCAACAGATAGCTGGCTCGGTCGCGAACCCCGGTTTCGGGACCGCGGTAACCAACGAGCTGGAAGCCGAACGCCGCCCGGTAGTAGACCGCTGACTGTTTGGCGTTGCCGACGTAGAACTCGATGTAATCGGTGCCGCTGATGGGGAAGGTGTCGTGCGCCGTTTCGGGCAGAACCTGGGTCGCCATGGGTAATCTCCGGAAAAGAACCGCTCGAAATCTATGTCAGGAAAGGCTCTACGCTATCCCGGCACTACCCCGCGATGCCCGAGCCGGCTGGACCGTCGATCCGGAGCCTGATAAGGTCACTCCTGAGCCGGACACGGACCCTGGCCACCAGCACTGCCGCCACAACCACCAGCCCGACCACCAGGCCCCACCAGAATCCCCGGGGGCCTAGGTGCCGCTGGAAGCCGAGCCAGAGGCTGATCGGGAGCCCGATCAGGTAGTAGCCGGCAAGGTTGACCAGCACTGGGATCCGGGTGTCGCCGATCCCGCGTAACACCCCCAGGGCCACGGCCTGGGTACCATCGAAGACCTGGAACACGCCCGCCAGCGGGATCAGCACCGCCGACACCGCAACGACGGCGGGGTCCGGCGAATAGCTCTCGGCCAACAGGTGCGGGATGGCCATGAAAATCGACGCCGTCACGGTCATGAATGAGGCGCCGACGATCAGGGCGGCCGCCGCCACCCGCCGGGCGTCGTCAGGCCGGCCCGCCCCCACCGCGCGACCGACGAGTACGGATGCGGCCCCACCGATCCCGAACGGGACCATGAAGGTTATCGCGGCCAGGTTGAGCGCCACGGTGTGTCCTGCCACCGCTGCCGCGCTGACCCGCCCCATGAGCAGCCCCACGCCTCCGAATAGGCCGTATTCGAAGAGGATCTGGAAGCCGATCGGAAGCCCCAAGGCAAACATCCGGCGGAGCGGTTCCCAGGCGCTGGTTTCGGGACGCCATGGCCTGAGATACGGCCGGAGGTGGGGCCAGGTGAGGCCCAGCAGCCCCACCGCCATCACCCACCGGCTGATCGTTGTCGCCAGCGCCGAGCCGGCCACACCGAGCGCGGGGGCGCCGAGGTTGCCGAAGATGAAGACCCAGTTGAGGAAAAAGTTGAGCAGGTTGGCCAGGACGATCGTTCCGATGACCGGGCGGATCTTCCCCAGGGCCTGGAGCCCTTCCCTGAGGGCCATGAACGCGAAGTAGGGGAAGATGCCGGCCACAATGACCCGGGCGTACGACGCCGCCAACGGGACCACGGCGTCCGGCTGGCCGGCCCAGGTCAGGACCCGGGCCACCGGAAGGAGGCCAAGCGAGGTCGGGACGGTGACCAGCAACGCAATGACCAGCCCCCGCTGGAGTCCCCGGGCGATCCCATCATGGTCGTTGGCACCATAAGCCTGGGATATCACCGGATCGAGCACGGCGATCGTGCCCATGCCGATCGTACTGACGGCGAAGAACCAGACGTTGGCCAGTGCGGTGCCGGCCAGGGCCTCCGCCGAAAGCCGCCCGACCATGGCGGTATCGACGAGCCCCATGAGCATCAGACCAACCTGCACCGACGCCATGGGGACCGCGAACGCGAGCAAGGCCCGGAAGTCGGCGCGAGTCGGACGTTTCATGCCGCCAACCGGCTAGAAGCGCCAGAGATAGGTAACCTTGGCAACTCCACCCTGGGCGGTCGTGCGAAGCGGAAGGAGCAGATCCGCATCGGCGCGAGTGGACCAGCCGATCTGAACGCTCTGCCCCGGGTGGATCAAGTACGTGGTCAAGACGTCGGTCCTGAATCCATCACGTTTCTGATCGAGGGCCCCCGACCGCTGATAGAAGCGTTCGAACCGATACTCGGCAATGAGCCGGAGTCCCAGGCGGCGACTCATCTGCAATTGGGCCTTGAGCCTCGGGATCGCCGATTCGGCATAGAGACTCTCGCGCGCTTTGGTTGCCGATCGGCGCCAGACCCGGGCCCCGTTCATGTCGAAACCGATCCGCAGCGGCGCAATCGGCCGGATCGACGCGTTGACGGACCCCGAGACGAAGAAGCTCGGGAGCGACGGGCCGGCCTCGACTACGTCCGAGTAGATGATCTCTTCCCCTCCCCGCACGAACACACTCCAGCCGAAGCCGCGCAGCGCTTCGGACGACAAGAAAATGAACCCGCGATCAAGGTTCGGGAAGTCGATCGAATCGAAGCGCAAAAAGGATCGGGTATACCCGAAACTGACGTCGGTCGCCGCCGGGAGCTTGAAGTCGAGAAAGCTCGACACCAGCCGGTCGGTGTGATGCCCGAGCGCGCCGAGCCGGTCGGGGCGATCGTGATCGTAGGCTTCCTCGAACCGGATCTTGGGTTGGATCTGGCGGAAGAACCCCGTTGACTGCCACCGATACGAGGCATAGCCGGAGGCCATCGCGTAGTCGGCCCGGGGCGTGAACCCCAACGGCGTTTCGAACTCAGGCGTGATGTCCACGACGCCAAACCCGACCCCGAGATGCCGCGAGGTGTAGTCGAGCGAGGCCTGAAGGGCGGTACCCTGGCGCCGTTCGTGATTCTGCGACGTCAACTCGTCCGGAAGACTGTCGAGCGCCGCCTGCAGCTTGCCGGGGTCGCTGATCTTCGAGGCCAGCGTGCGGCGAACCCGATTGTACAGGTCAGGCTCTTCGGTTCGGCTCCGGACCGCGAGGAACCGGAACACGGTATTGGAGCCGAAGCGGAGCCGGCTGTCCACCGAGCCGGTAACGCCGTAGCCGTCGCCAAACCGGCGGCCGGTAACGGAGGCACCCACGAACCCATCGGCGAGCACGTCGAGCTTGACTCGGGCCACGCCGGAACGGGCGTCTCCGGTCGGGAACGGGTCCAACGCGGAGGGCGACAGCCCCCCAATGGCAAAGCCGGGATCGTACTCCCGCGCCGCGTCGAGTCCGCCGAGGACGCCGATGGACAGGTTTCCGACCTTGCCGGTCAACTTGAGACCGGCGTCGGGATCCACGATCCGGCGGGAATAGAAGACATTGACCGGCGGTGTAAAGAATCCGGGGTCCTGGCCGGGCGCGGGAAACCGGGTGAGAAAAATGTCGGTCCCCTCGAGAAAGAACGGCCGCCGTTCCGGGAAAAAGAGAGCGCTCCGGTTGTTGATCGCGAGCTGCCCGGCGTCGGCTTCAATCTGGGAGAAGTCCGGATTCCAGGTGCCGTCCAGGGTTACATTCGGCGTAATGCCGTATTTGAAGTTGGCGCCGAACTCGCTTGTGGTGTGCGCAGGGTCAAACGGATTCGCCGCCTCGGGCCGGGTCCGATTGGTTCTGCCCACGACCGATGGATTCACTTCGAAGGCGCTGGCCGTCCCGATGTCGCGAATGCCGGTGAGGGTGATCATCTGGCAGAGATCACATACCAGGTCGCGACTTCTGGGCCAGGGGGAGTCCTTGGCCCCATCCCGACCGTAGGTCCGCTGGAGCGAGAATCCCCAGCGCTGCTCGGCGGCCTTGGGATATCGGAGTGACTTGAAGGGAATCGCGATCTCGATCGTGTATTCGTCCTTCCCGACCTTGCCTGCGGCATCGAAGATCCCGTCCCATTCCTCGAATCCAGTTCCCTCAACGCTGAGCCCGTCCCCCTGGAGGCCAATTGGGTTGACCGCGAGAGCATAGGCGCGGCGGCGCGAGTCGGTGGGATCGAGATTGATGCCGATCCAGTCCTGGCTCTGCATGATGACATTGTCCCGCTCATGCAGGCGGTAACGGATCTTGCCGGGCGCATCCTGCGCCCGGATTGCGATATAGAGGGCGGTCTGGTCGTACGCGATATAGGCGGTGGTCGGCCCGTACGGCGTCCCATTATCGGCCGGGTCGGTCTGAAACCAGTGGTCGAGCACGGCCGCGGTTCGCCACATCGGTTCGTCGAGCACGCCGTCGATAACGGGGCGCTGGGTCACCCGCGGAATCGCCAACTCGCGCCCGGCCGTTGACGACTGGGCTTCCGCGGGAGCGGACCAGGCCAGAGCAGCCGCCGAGACGAGACCAATGGTGTATTTCACAGCCCGCTAAGATAACCGGAGGACGGCTAGCGGCGGCCCTTCAGCTCGGGAAAATCTTCCTCGGCGAAGGCCATGGGCCCCGTCCCCGGCTGCTGGCGTTCGCGAAGCCGCAGTTCGACCCGCCGGATCTTGCCGGAAATGGTTTTGGGCAACTCGGCGAACTCGATCCGCCGGATCCGCTTGTACGGCGGCAGCCTGGACTGAAGAAACCGGAAGATGTCGAGCGCCACCTCGCGCCCCGGCGCGAATCCGGCACGCGTCACGACGAAGGCCTTGGGCACCACCAACCGGACCGGGTCCGGGCTTTCGACCACCGCGGCCTCTGCCACCGCCGGATGTTCGATCAGGACGCTCTCGAGCTCGAACGGGCTCAACCGGTAGCCGGAGCTCTTGAAGACATCGTCAGTCCGGCCGACATAGGTGATATAGCCGTCGCCATCGCGCACGGCCACGTCGCCGGTTCGATAGAAACCCTCCTCCCGCGCCCGGGCCATCCTGGCGGGATCGTCGAGATACCCTTCCATGAGTCCCACCGGATCCGGGGTGAGCGCCACGGCGATCTCGCCGTCCCCGGCCTCGCCCTCCTCGGCCCCGGCGGCCAGCGGCCGCAACTCGACCTGGTAGCCCGGCGCCGGCAGCCCCATGGCGCCGGGCCTGACCGGCTGTCCCGGAAAGTTCCCGACCAGCAGCGTGGTCTCAGTCTGCCCGTACCCTTCGCGGATCGTGAGACCCCACGCGGCCCGGACCCGCTCGATCACTTCCGGGTTCAGCGGCTCGCCGGCCGACACGCATTCCCGGAGCCCCGTGCGCTTTCCCTCGAGATCTTCGTTGATCATCATCCGCCACAACGTGGGCGGGCCGCAGAAGACGGTCGCGTCCGACGCGATCAGCGTGTCGATCACCGCCCGCGGATCCACCTTGGGCGGGTCGAAAACGACGATCGTGGCGCCCGCGCTCCACGGCGCGAAGAAACTCGAGTAAGCGTGTTTGGCCCAGCCCGGCGAACTGATATTCAGGTGGCGATCGCCGGGCCTGAGACCAAGCCAGTACATGGTCGAGAGGTGTCCGACCGGGTAGCTGCGGTGGGTATGGAGCACCAGTTTGGGCTTGGCGGTCGTTCCCGAAGTGAAGTACAGGAGGAGCGGGTCCACGCCGCGGGTTACTCCGACATCGACCAGTGTCGGCGACGCCTGGGCCACTGATTCGTAGGGGATCCACCCGGCCGACCGGCTGCCCACCGAGAGCCGGACCCCGTCGGATCCCAGATCCCCAATCTTCGCGACGCCCTCGGCATCCGTCACAACGTGCCGAGCCCGCCCTCGGGCGAAGCGATCCTCGAGATCGGCCCGGGCGAGCTGGGGTGTCGCCGGAATGATCACGACGCCGAGTTTCATCGCGGCGAGCATCGCTTCCCAGAGCTCGACGACGTTGGGCAGCATGATCAGGAGCCGATCCCCGCGGCGCACGCCGTGCTCGCGCAGGAGATTGGCGAGTTGATTGGAGCGGGTCGCCATCTCGGCAAACGACCGGCTCTGGCGGATCCCATCAGGACCGGCGAACGCCAGCGCCGGAGCGCCATTGTGCTCCGCCATTGGATCGAACACGTCGAGCGCCCAGTTGAATCGCTCGGTATCCGGCCAGTGAAAGTCGCGGACGGCTAAGTGGTAGTCGGTAGCGCGAGCCAGGAGGAGATCACGCGCGGCAAGGAAAGAAATTGGGTCGGCCACGGTGGGCCTCCGCTGGCAGGCAGGATGAACGTCTGGGAAGCGCGCCCGGCAGGAATCGAACCTGCGACCCACAGCTTAGAAGGCTGTTGCTCTATCCAACTGAGCTACGGGCGCCGATGGTCCCGGGAAAGATACGAGAGCGCCTAACTCGCGCCAACCATCGCGCCCGGCGCTCAATCGAGGGCCCGGCCCGATCGGATTCCGGTATACCCCGCCAACTCGCTTTCCGGAGGCGAGGGCCCCAGTTTTCGAGCATCACAATCCGCCAGACTTGGGAGCAGAGATGGCCGTTGCACTGAAGAAACGTCTCGGAGACGTGGCAGCCGGTGCGGCCGCGGCAGGGGCCGCGTGGCTGGCTCTGGCCGAAATGGGAGTGCTCGAGATGATCGGCCTGGGCTATGCAAAATGGCTTTGGGCGGCCGTGCTCCTGGGCACCATTGTCGCATTGCTGGATCGAGTCCGCTGGATCGTCTGGCCGGCCGTCACGGTCCTTGTCCTGTTGCTCGTGGTCGAGTGGCTTCCGGGCCTGGCCTCACAGGCTCGAGGGTACGTCCGTACTGACCCGATCCCGAAGGACGGTGTCGACGCGGTCGTCGTCCTCAGCGCCGGGATCAGGAACGACGGCCGGATCAACGGCATCGCGGTCGACCGCCTCCTGGAAGGAATCCGCCTGGCCCGCACCGGTGCCGCCGGCCGGCTGGTCCTGACCCGCACCTTCACCACCGTGGGCCGCGACACCGTCACGTCCGACCGGGACCAGCGAGCTATCCTGGCCTCCGCCGGGTATACCGGCGATCTCCGCATCCTGGGACCGGTGGGCACCACGCGGCTTGAGGCCGAGCGGACGTGGGAACTGGCCAACCGGGAGGGCTGGCAACGGGTCATTGTGGTGACATCGCCGATCCACACGCGACGCGCCTGTGCCGCCTTCGAGACCGTGGGATTGCTGGTCACGTGCCGCCCGAGTCCGGAGCGAGCCTTTGCCCTGGACCGCCTGGGCGCCCCGCACGATCGCACGGTTGCCATTGGGCAGATGCTGTACGAGACGTTAGGCTGGTGGAAGTATCGGGTTGGAGGTTGGATCTCGGCGCCGCGGACCCCGGTAGGTCTCGAGACGACACCCCAACGATGAGTCTCCCGCCGAACACCGGGGCCCCTTGTATTGTCATCGCGGCCTCCGGCCGGTGGGGTCCGGCTGCGGCGGCTCTGTGGCCTGGCTTCGGCGGAGTGGATGGTACCCTCGCGGAGGCAGCTGGCGGCTGATGCCTCGCGGTCATGGGCAGGACCCGCGGGAACGGCGACGGCCAAGCCCCGCGTATAGTCCAGAAGCGAGCCAGCACCGCTTGCACCCCGGCCTTTTTTTCTGTCCCTGCAGGGCCTGGGCGAACCCAACCGTCAGTTCGTAGCCGGGCCCGATACCCGGGTTCCTTCCCCCGTGAGACTGCCGACCGGAAAGTCGCATCGGCCCCGGAGGGACAGGGCGGGTGCAACTCGGCTCTCCATATTGAAAGTGAAAAGAGCGAAAGAGGGAGGCCGGCGAACCCCCAGCTCCAGTCGCCCCCGGAACCGACCCCGGCGGTGGCACCTTCAGGACGTCGTACGCGATTTCGGGAAAAAGCACGTGGGTGTTTCCTCCATTCGGTTCCGGCCGAACCACCATGGGGCGACAAACGCAAAGGCACAATGCTCCACCGGATAGGCATCCGCGATCAGGGTTGGCCGTCGTCGTCGAGATTGCGGTAGTCGGTTTAGGCCCCGGCCAGGGTAGCCGACGCAATCAGGCCGCCAATCACTAACTATCCGCAGTTGCGCATGCTCGGCCATCTCCGTCCCCTGATCCCATATGGGGGAGCGACGCAGTGCAACCGGCATCGTCCGCACCGCCCGTGTAATGGCGTCTCGGACGGCGGTTGCCCTATGGAGGTTATCCTGAGCTCAACCGGTGATTAAGGTTCCTTGAGGGACGCTTCCCTCGTTGGACTTCCGCCAGGGCCTCATTACCGTCCAACGAGGCCAACCGCCGTCAGGAGGACACCGGTGCGGATACTCGTGGTCGAGGATGATCCCAAGACCGCCCGTTTTCTCAAGCAGGGGCTCGAGGAAGAGGGTCACGCGGTTGATGTGGCACCCGATGGCGACCAGGGGGCGTTCCTAGGCCGCCTGAACCCCTACGACCTGATCGTGGTCGACGTCCAGCTGCCCAAGCGGAACGGCCTCCAACTCTCAGTCGAGCTTCGCCGGGAGGGCGTCGACGTCCCGATTCTGATGCTCACGGGGCGCGATTCCACGCAGGACGTTGTCCGCGGCTTGAACGCCGGAGCGGACGACTACCTGACCAAGCCCTTCGACTTTGACGAGTTGCTGGCCCGGGTCACGGCGCTGACCCGCCGCCGGGGCGGCGGGGTGACCGGGCTCCTTCGCTTCGACGAACTCGAGATGGATCGCCTTAAACGACAGGTGCGCCGGGGCGGGCGGATGATCGACCTGTCGCCCCGCGAGTTCCGCCTCCTCGAGTATTTCCTGCTTCATCCCGAGGAAGTCGTGACCCGGGTCCAACTCCTCGAGACGGTATGGGACATGTCGTTCGATCCCGAGACCAACGTCGTGGATGCCCATGTGTCGAATCTCCGAAAGAAACTCGAGCAATCGGCCGGGCGGTTGATCCAAACCGTCCGCGGCGCGGGTTATGTCCTCCGTCATCGGGGCTAGTGAGGTGAAGTCGTTCCGAACCGCGCTGGCGATCCGGATGGCGGCTGGTGGCCTGGTGCTGTTCGTGGCGGTGGGCGGCGCCAGCGTTCTGGCCCTCCGGACCATCCTGAACCGCCAGCTCGACGGCACCATCCTTCATCTCGCCGAGGTCGAGGCCCAGGCCGGCGCGGCGGCGGCGGGCTCGGAGTTCCAATTTCACGAGGGCGTGCTGCTGTCCGCCCGGGAGGGGCCCGCGGCCGAACTGATCCGTTACGCGCAACTCTGGACCAGCGACGGACGGGCCGTCGTGCGGAGCCGAAATCTCGGGTTCGATCTGGACCTTCCGCCGGACGCTTTCGAGCAGGCGACGACGGGTCGAATCGGTTGGGCCACCCACCAGTGGCGGGGGCGGCGGATTCGGAGTGTGATCTATCCGCTCGTTCTCGTTGGCATGGCCCACCAAGTTCACCTCCTCCAGGTGGCGGCGCCAACCGAACCAGTGCGCCAAACCCTGGTCAGTTTCTCGGTCCTGCTCCTCCTTCTCACCCTCCTGGCGACCGTTGGCGTGTACGGGCTCGGACGCCGGATCGCCATGGTGGCCCTTCAGCCGACGGTGGAGATCACCACCCAGGCCGAATCGGTCACCGCGGGAACCCTGTCCGAGCGGATTACGGCCCACGCCGATGTCGAGGAATTCACCCGGCTGGTCACGGTACTCAACGGGATGCTGGACCGCCTCGACGGCGCGTTCCGGATCCAGCGCCAGTTCACGGCCGATGCCAGCCACGAGCTGCGGGCGCCACTCACCGTGCTCAAGGGGGACATCGACGTCGCCTTGAAAAGAGACCGAGCCGGAGCCGAGTACAGGGACACCCTGATCCGATGTCAGGAGGAAGTGGAGCGCCTATCCCGGCTCGCCGCCGACCTCCTCCTCCTCGCCCGCTCCGACGCGGCCCTTCCGTTGGAGCACGTCGCCGAGCTCGATTTGCGGGCCATCGCCGATCGAGTGATCACCCGCTATCAGTCCGGCGCGGCCGCGCGAGGCATCCGTCTCGGCCTTGACGGGATTGGTGGAACCGTCTTGGGTGACGAGCGGTTGCTGGAGCGAGTGATTAGCAATCTGGTGGACAACGCCGTCAAATACTGCCGACCGGGGGGGGAAGTTCGAGTCGTACTCCAGCCCGCGCCCGAAGTAACGCTCACGGTCTCCGATAGCGGCCCCGGGGTTCCGCCGGACGATGTCCCTCGTCTGTTCGTTCGCTTTTTCCGGGGCGACCCGGCCCGCCAGGCGCGGGAAGGAACCGGACTTGGGCTGGCGATCGCGAAGGCCGGCGCCGAGGCCCACGGTGGCCGCCTGGAGTTCCTCGGCAACGCGCCGGGGGCGGTGTTCCAAATGACCCTTCCCGGGTCCGCTCGTGCCCTAGCAGCCCAGTCCGATTCGAGGCCCCCCAATAAGGAGATCATCCGTCATGCGTAATGTCCGATCGGTCGTCATTCTCACCCTGTTCACCGCGGCGGGCTCAGTGATGGGCTCGGCGCAAACGCCGGAGCAACACATCAGCCGGGTGGTGGAGGCGCTCGCCACCCTGTCGGTGGCCAAGGACCTGGCGGGGCTCGACACCCTATACGCCCCGGACCCGGGGGTCCGGGTCATCGAGGGGGCGGGAGTGAACAAGGGTTGGGTTGACTACCGCGACCACCATCTGGGCCCAGAACTCAAGGAAATGAAGAACTTCCGGCTTCGGTACTACGACGTCGAGCCCCAGGTGCGAGGCAACGTGGCCTGGGCATCGTTCCGGTACGAGTTAGGGGCTGACACGCCGCGCGGGCCCGCGGAGAGCGAGGGTCGGGGCACCGCCGTCCTGGAGAAACGGGATGGGCGGTGGCTGGTGGTGCACCTCCACACGTCCGGGCGACGGAAGGCTCCGGCCCCCTGACACCCTACCCCTCGGGTTGAGGGTGGTTAGGCAATCGGGCCGGCACCGAAGGCAGTCGGATCGACACCCGGAGCAGCTTGACTGAGTTGAGAAAAACCAGGATGTCCGGGCCCAAATGGATCAAGGCCGCCTGAATCGGTCCGATCAGGTGGAGCAGCGCCGCGGCGATCCCCAGCCCGTGGACCACGCCGACCCCGACGATCAGGTTTTCCTTGATCGTTCGGTAGGCTCGCATTGCAATGGCCCGTGCCTCCACGATTTTGCCCAAATCGTCGGTCATTAGGGCGACGTCCGCGGCTTCCAACGCGGCTTGGGTGCCGGCGACTCCCATCGCAATCCCTACATCGGCCGCGGCCAAGGCCGGCGCGTCATTGATGCCGTCGCCCACCATCGCGACCAGGTGGCCCTCGGCTTGGTACCGGCGGATCAACTCCACTTTGGCATTTGGTAAGAGGTCGGCCTCGACCTCGTCGACACCGAGCTCGGCGCCGATCCGGGTGGCGACCCCGCGATTGTCACCGGAGAGCATCACGACCCGTTTAACCCCGCTGGCCCGGAGTTGGGCGATGACGTCCTTGGCGCCTGGACGGGGGCGATCCGCGAGCCGAAACCGCCCCAGCGGGCCGCCCGCCCCCCCCCCG
>JANMWE010000318.1:0-2014 GCA_031393795.1 Gemmatimonadota bacterium | reverse complement strand
CGAGCTTCGTCAGGTCGTGCCCGTCGATGGGGCCGAAATAGCGGAACCCGAGCTCCTCGAAGAGCATCCCGGGCGACCAGAGATTCTTGACGCTCTCCTCGATGTTCTTGGCGAAGTCGACCACGCCGTGGCCGAAGACGTCGCCGAGCTTGAGGGTCACCGCCTTGACCGCTTCACGCACCTTGTTGGTCTTGGGGTCGGCGACGATCGCTCCCAGCATCTTGCTCACCGCTCCGACGTTGGGGCTGATCGACATCCCGTTGTCGTTCAGGATCAGGATCACGTCGCGGTCAGAGTGCCCCGCGTTGTTCATCCCCTCGTACGTGAGCCCGCAGGTGAAGGCCCCGTCGCCCACCACGGCGACGACCTTGAAGTCGTCCCCCTGGAGGTCGCGGGCGGTGGCCATCCCGAACGCCGCCGACATCGCGGTGCCGGCGTGACCGGCGCCGAACTGGTCGTGCGGGTTCTCGGTGCGCTTGAGGAAGCCGGAGATCCCCCCTTCCTGCCGGAGGGTCTCGAACTGCTCATTGCGCCCGGTGAGGAGCTTCCAGGCGTACGCCTGGTGGCCCACGTCCCACAGCACCTTGTCCTTGGGGGAGTCGAATTCGTAGAGCAGCGCGATGGCGAGCTCGACCACGCCGAGGCTCGCACCGATGTGGCCGCCGGTGATCGAGCACGACTCGATAAGGCGGTCGCGGACCTCCTGCGCCAGTTGGGGCAGCTGGTCACGCGAGAGCGCCTTGAGGTCGGCGGGGCTCTGGATCTTGCTGAGGAGAGTCATGGTCGGTTCGCTATCGGCTATCGGCTATCTGCTATCGGTCATCAACGGCCAGTTATCGATGTTGGGATGCGGATCGCAGACCAGAACATCGGATAGCCGATAGCTGATAGCCGATAGCCGATAGCGCTCTATCTGTCTCGTTCCACAATATACCGCGCCAAAGCCCCGAGTGCCGATGGGGAGACCCCCGCCGCCACGAGATGTTCGACCGCCGCGGCGGCGAGTCGACCGGCCTCGGCCCGGGCCCCATCGACACCGAGGAGGCGAACGTACGTGCTCTTGGCGGTGGCGACGTCCTTCCCCGCCGTCTTGCCGAGGTCAGCGCTGGTGCCGGTCACGTCGAGGACGTCGTCTGCCACCTGGAAGGCGAGCCCAATGTCGGCGCCGAAGCGCCGGAGCGCTTCGACGTGGAGGGCGGGGGCGCCGGCTGCGAGCCCGCCGAGGGCGCAGGCCGCCCGGATGAGGGCGCCGGTCTTGCCGCGATGGACCTGCACGAGCCCGGCGAGATCGAGCTCGCGGCGCTCCGCCTCGAGATCGAGCCACTGCCCGCCGACCATCCCTTCCGGACCGCTGGCCTGGAAGAGCTCCGTGGCCATCGCGGCGTGCACCTCGGTCGGGAGTCCGAGGGCGATCACCCCCGCTTCGAGCACGCGGGCGGCCACCGGGACCATCACCCACCCGGCGCGGGTGGCGACGGCGACATCGAATGCGACGTGTGTGGTGGGCCGCCCTCGGCGCAGGTCGTCGTCATCCATGCAGGGGAGGTCATCGTGCACCAGCGAGTAGGCGTGGACCGTCTCGACTGCGGCGGCGATCTCGATCACGCCCGGCCCCCGGCCACCGACCGAGTGGTAGGCGGCCAGCACCAGCGCCGCCCGGACCCGTTTGCCGGGGCTCCGGAGCGCGTAGGCCAGCGCGGCCCCCGACTCCCCGCCGAGCTCCGCCTCGAGCCGGGTGGCCCAGGCCTCGAGCCGCGCGTCGACCGCGGCGCGCGCCTCGGTGAGGAGGGCCTCCGTGATCAGTTCAGGGATCGAGATCCGCGAGCTTGAGCTCGCCCCCGGCCTGTTCCAGGACCTTCTGGACCCGCTGCTCCACGGCGCCGAGCTGCTCGCGCGCGGTGCGGAGGCGAGTGACCCCTTCCTCGAACAGGGCGATCGCCTTGTCGAGGTCGAGATCTTCGGCCTCGAGCAGGCGCACGATCTCCTCGAGGCGCTTGAGGTCGTCCTGGAGTGT
>JANMWE010000200.1:0-3912 GCA_031393795.1 Gemmatimonadota bacterium | reverse complement strand
ACCCCTTCCGCCGGCGTGAACGGATGGGTCGGCTCGAAATGCTTCCAGAGGAGCGCCGAGACCCGGCGGATCAGCACGAACCCTGCGTTGTTCGCTTCGTAGCTCGAATCGGCCTGGTCGCGCGTGATCACCGAGAAGACGTAGTCGCCGTGCGGAGCATTCACGAGCACCGTCTCCGACCGGGAGTGGTCCACCGCACCCTGCTTGGTGGCGGCCTGCACCCAGGGGGGGATCTGGCTGATCGCCTCTCCGGTCCAGTAGCTCCGCGTGAGGTGCCGATACATCTCCTGGCTCGCGGCGGGGCTCACTGCCCTCCCCTGCCGGATCATGACGAGCAGGTCGGTCATCTCCCGCGGCGTGGTCACTCCCCAGCCGTACTGCGCGCGCATCGCCTCCCGCCCCGGCGTACGGGAATTGATCCGCGTCACCTTGAACCCGTGACTCTCGAGCCAGGCGTTGATCGTGGTCCCGGTCCCCGCGAGGGACTGGAGCCAGAGCGCCGAGGTGTTGTCGCTCAAGGTGAGCATCATCATCTCGACCCAGGAGAGCCGGACGGTGGCGCTGTCCTTGAGCTGATAGCCGAGTTCGTCCTCGTCGCGGTAGGCGAGGGAGTCGGTGTAGGTGAGCTGCTGGGTGTAGGCGAGACGCCCCTGCTGAATGGCGTCGAAGGTGGCGATGAGGATCGGCACCTTGATCATCGACGCGGTCGGGAAGGCGGAGTCGGCGGCGATGGCGGCGTAGCGCCCGGTGCGGAGGTTCCGGACATAGATCCCGACCTTGCCGTCGAAGCCGCGGACGGCGGCGGTGAGTTGGCGCTGGAGGACGAGGTCGGCGCGTGGGCGGATAGGCGCGTGGGCGCGTGGTGCCTGGGCGCAGAGGCGGGGTGAAATGAGGGTGAGCAAGAGAAGGAGGGTCCACATCAAGGGCCAGACCTCACCCCCTGGCCCCCTCTCCCTTTGGGAGAGGGGGAACAGATCCGATGCGCTCCCCCTCTCCCGCAAGGGAGAGGGGGCCGGGGGGTGAGGTGTGAACGCGAGGGGGCCGGCGGGTGAAGTCACAGGATATACCTGCGCAGATCGTCGTTCTCGATGATCGCCTTGAGCTTGGCTCGCACCATGTCGCCGGTCAGCACGATGGTCCGCACCCCTCCCTCGGGAAGCTCGAAGAGGGTCTCTTCCATCAACGTGGACATCACGGTGTGAAGCCGGCGGGCGCCGATGTTCTCCATCCGATCGTTGGCCTGCCAGGCGAGGCGGGCGATCTCGCGGATCCCCTCGGTGGTGAACTCGAGCGTGCTCCCCTCCGCGGTCACCAGCGCCTGGTACTGCTTGGTGAGGGAGTTCTCCGGCTCGGTCATGATCCGGACGAAGTCATCCTCCGTGAGCGGAGTGAGCTCCACCCGGATCGGGAACCGCCCCTGCAGCTCGGGGATCAGGTCCGAAGGCTTGGAGACGTGGAACGCCCCCGCCGCGATGAAGAGGATGTGGTCGGTGCGGATGTAGCCGTAGCGAGTCTGCACCGTGCTCCCCTCCACGATCGGCAGGAGGTCGCGCTGCACCCCCTCTCGGCTGATGTCGGGGCCGGTGGTGCTCCGTTCGCCGGCGATCTTGTCGATCTCGTCGATGAAGACGATGCCGTGGTTCTCCACCCGGTCGAGCGACTCGTTCACGACGTCGTCCATGTCGACCATCTTGCGGAGCTCTTCGTCCACGATGATCCGGCGCGCGTCGGGCACCTTCACCGTGCGGCGCTTCTTCCGCTTGGGGAGCATCTCCTGCAGCCACTCCCCCATGTTGAAGCCGGGGTCCTGGCTCCCCTCGGGCGGGCCGCCCCATTCGGGCATCGGATAGTTCTGCGGAGCGAGCTCCACCTCGACCTCGCGCTCGTCGAGCTTCCCTTCCTTGAGGTCGGCCTGCAGCTTCTCCCGCGCCTTGGTCCGACGCGCGGCCTCGGGATCGTCGGCGGCCGGAGTGGCGGGAGGCGCGGGCAGGAGGAGATCGAGGAGGCGGCTCTCCGCCTTTTCCTCAGCCTGCGGCCAGACGTCGTCCTCCCGCTCGGTGCGGACCATCGTGATCGCCACGTCCACCAGCTCACGGATCATCGACTCGACGTCGCGCCCCACGTAGCCCACTTCGGTGAACTTGGAGGCCTCGACCTTGAGGAAGGGGGCGCCGGCCAGGCGCGCGAGGCGGCGGGCCACCTCGGTCTTCCCGACACCGGTGGGCCCGATCATGATGATGTTGTACGGCGTGATCTCGTCCCGGATCGCCTCGGGGGTCTGCATCCGCCGCCACCGGTTCCGGATGGCGATCGCCACCGCCTTCTTGGCGGCCCCCTGCCCGATGATGTAACGGTCGAGCTCCGCCACGATCTGTCGCGGCGGCATCTCTTCCAGCCACGGCAATGGGTCGGGTGCTTTGACTTCAGGATCGGCCATAATGATCGGTGAGGAGTGAGGGGTGAGGGGTGAGGGGGCCTCCTCGGAGGGATCTCGACCGAGAGCCCCCTCACCCCTTACCCCTTACCGCTCACTTTTCTCCCAGTTCCAGAATGGTGATGTTGCGATTGGTGAAGACGCAGATATCCGCCGCGATCTCGAGCGAGCGCTGGCAGATCTCCTTCGCGGTCTTGCCCGGCTCGGTCACCAGTGCCCGCGCGGCCGCGAGGGCGAAGTCGCCCCCCGAGCCGATGGCGAGCACGCCGTCATCGCTCTCGATGAGCTCCCCCCCACCGCTGATCAGGTAGGTGTGATGGGTGTCGGCGGCGATCAGGAGTGCCTCCAGCCGGCGGAGCATCCGGTCGCTCCGCCAGTCCTTCGCGAGCTCCACCGCGGCGCGCGGGAGGTTTCCCGGGTAGCGGTCGAGCTTCTCCTCGAACTTTTCGAACAGGGTCAGCGAGTCGGCCACCGAACCGGCGAACCCCGCCAGGACCTTCCCTCCCTTCAGGGTCCGGACCTTGGTGGCGTTCGACTTCATCACCGAGGTACCGATGCTGACCTGCCCGTCGCCGCCGAGGGCCACCCGCCCGTCTTTGCGGACTGCGAGGATGGTGGTGCCGTGAAATGTGGTCATGCTGGAATCTAGCCGGTCAGCGGTGAGCGGTAAGCGGTGTCGGGTGACGCCCGGATCCGAGCATTCGAAGGGCTTGGCCTCAACAGGAAAACACGAAACAACGGTGACACGGAGAAGATATTTGTGGGTGCTATGGCGAGTCTCGTCCATGCAGCCACAAATCATTCATCCGTCCCTTCGTTCCTTCGTGCCTCCCAGTTGAGGCCAAGCCTCAACCGCAAAGCGATGTGTCCCCCGACGCCTAGGCCCTGGGGTGTGCCTGCCGGTAGACCTGCTTCAACCGATCCACTGAAGTATGCGTGTAGATCTGGGTGGTACTGAGCGACGCATGCCCCAGGAGTTCCTGCACGGCCCGAAGGTCGGCCCCCGCGTCGAGCAGGTGGGTCGCGAAGGTGTGGCGCAGCGAGTGCACTTTCAGCCCATCCCGCCCCGCCGCCTCGAGCAATTTGTGCATCGCGCGCTGGACGCTCCGGCCAGTGAGCCGCTGCCCGCGAAGATTGAGGAAGAGCGCCCTCCGGTCCGCCCCCGGCCGCGCCGCCAACACCTCCCGATGCTCCAGCCATCGCCGGAGCGCGGCGTTCGCCTGCCGCCCCACCGGGACGATCCGCTCCTTCCGCCCCTTGCCCCGCACTTTCATCAGGTCGCCCAAGAGGTCGAGGTCCACCACGTCGGCCCCGGACAGCTCGGAGAGCCGGAGCCCGCTCGAATAGAAGAGCTCCAGCATCGCCAGGTCGCGCACCGCGCCGACATCATCGCCGTCGGCGCCAGCGACCGCCCCCTCGAACACCGCCGCCATCTGCCCCGTGTCCATATGGCTCGGCAACCGCCGCTCCAGCTTCGG
>JANMWE010000192.1:0-2551 GCA_031393795.1 Gemmatimonadota bacterium | reverse complement strand
TCTTCCTCTCCAGCCGCGACATCCAGCTCGGCCGCGGCGAACCGATCCGCGACACGGCGCGCGTCCTCTCGCGCTACGTCGACGGCATCATGATCCGCACCTTCGACCAGTCGGAGGTCGAGGAGCTGGCCAAGTTCGGCAGCGTCCCGGTCATCAACGGCCTCACCGACCAGCACCACCCCTGCCAGATCCTCGCCGACCTCCTCACGATGAAGCAGCACGCCGGCGGCTGGGAGAGGAAGATCGTGGCCTGGATCGGCGACGGGAACAACATGGCCAACAGTTGGCTCGACGCCGCCGGCGTACTCGGCTTCGAGCTCCGGCTGGCCTGTCCGGAAGGGTACGAGCCCGACCGCGCGGTGTTCGAGAAGAACTCCAAGCTCACCAAGATCCTCATCACCGAGGATCCGGAAGAAGCGGCGGCCGGCGCCCACGTCATCAACACCGACGTCTTCGCCTCGATGGGCCAGGAAGGTGAGGCCGACGCCCGAATGCAGGACTTCAAGGGCTATCAGGTGGACGAAGCACTGATGGCCAAGGCCGCCAAGGACGCGATCTTCCTCCACTGCCTCCCCGCCCACCGCGGCGAGGAAGTGACGGAAGGGGTCCTCGAAGGGAAACAGTCCCGCGTGTGGGAAGAGGCCGAGAACCGGCTCCATGCCCAAAAAGCTCTGATGGCAACGCTGATGAAGTGAGGAGTGAGGGGTGAGGGGTGAGGGGGGTGTGTACGCCGCACTGTAACCCCTCGTCCCCCTTACTCCTCACCCCTTACCCCTCACACTTTTCCGGCAACGATCATGACCGAAGCCCTGAAGCGAACTCCGCTGTTCGACCGCCACGTGAAGGCCGGCGCCAAGATGGTCCCCTTCGGCGGCTGGGAGATGCCGGTGCAGTACCCGAGCGGGATCCTGGCCGAGCATAAGGCGGTGCGGGAGGATTGGGGGATGTTCGACTGCTCCCATATGGGTGAGTTCGAGATCAGCGGCCCCGACCGGAACGCCTTGGCCCAGCGGCTGCTGACCAACGACGTCGGCGCGCTCAAGCCGTGGGAGGTGCAGTACTCGGTCCTGCTCAACGAAGGGGGCACGATCGTCGACGACTGCACGGTCTACCGGATGGAAGACCGGGTGATGATCGTCGTCAACGCCTCGAACATCGCCAAGGACTGGGACCACTGCGTGGCCCAGAAGGGAGGCGCCAACGTCCGGATGAAGGATGCCTCCGACGAGACCGGCCTCCTCGCGGTCCAGGGCCCGAAGAGCGAGGCGAAGCTCCAGCCCCTCTCGTCGGTGAACTTGGACACCATCCCGTACTACGCCTTCACCGTGGGCAAGATCGCCGGGATCCAGTGCTTCATCTCCCGCACCGGTTACACCGGTGAGGACGGATTCGAGCTCTACTGCCGTGCCAGCGACACTCCCGCCCTCTGGGACGCCCTCCTCGGCGCTGGCTGCCCCCCCTGCGGGCTCGGTGCGCGCGACTCGCTCCGGCTCGAGGTGGCGTACCCGCTCTACGGCAACGACATCGACGACACCACCACCCCGCTCGAGGCCGGACTCGGCTGGATCGTGAAGATGGAGAAGGGGGCGCCATTCACCGGGCAGGAAGCGCTCAAGAAGCAGCAGGTCCACGGCCTCAAGCGGAAGCTGGCGGGGTTCAAGCTGGCCGAAAAGGCGATCCCGCGGCACGGGATGCCGGTGCACATCAACGGGAAGGCGTTCGACATCGTGCGGAGTGGCTGCATGAGCCCCACCACCGGCGAGCCGATCGGGATGACCTATCTGCCGACCGACCTCGCCAAGGTCGGGACCAAGTTCGCGGTCGACATCCGCGGCAAGATGGTGGCGGCCGAGGTGGTGAAGCGACCGTTCTGGACGAAGGGGAGCGTCAAGAAGAAGTAGCGCTGGGGCGCTGTGGCGCTGGGGCGCTGTGATGATCCTTCTCACACGACGTCCCAGCGCCGCAGCGCCGCACCGCCACAGCGCTATGACCATCCGCATCGCGATACTCACCGTGAGCGACGCAGGCCACCGGGGTGAACGTGCCGACGGCTCGGGCGACGCCATCGCGGCGTGGGCCCAGGGGGCGGGCCACGCGGTCGCGGCGCGCGCGCTGGTGGCGGACGAGACCCACGCGATCGTGGCGCAGCTGGTGGCCTGGGCCGACGGCGGCGCGGTGGATCTGATCCTCACCACCGGTGGCACCGGGCTCACCCCGCGTGACGTGACCCCCGAGGCCACCCGCGCGGTGATCGAGCGGGAGGTGCCGGGGATCGCGGAGGCGCTGCGGATGACGGCGTATCCGAAGTTGCCGAGTGCGCTGCTCTCGCGCGGGATCGCGGGGACGCGGGGGAGGACGCTGATCGTGAACCTTCCCGGTTCACCGGGCGGCGTGAAGGACGGTCTCGCCATTGTGGCGCCACTCGTGGCGCATGCCGTGGACCTTCTCTCCGACCGCAACACCTCCCACCCGTGACCACTCCCACGCGCCTCCTCATCACGATGGACGACCTCGAGACCGCCGTGCGGGTGAACGCGGCGCTCGAAGGGGC
>JANMWE010000284.1:0-1628 GCA_031393795.1 Gemmatimonadota bacterium | reverse complement strand
GTGGCGGCCCGGGGCGACGAGCTCGCCACCGGCATCGAACGCGCGGCGGCCTTCCTGCAGTCCTCCAGCCGCACGGGCGGGCAGATCAGCCGGCTCTACCTGGTGGGTGGCGGGGCCCGGGTGCCGGGGCTCGCCAAGGTCCTGTCGGACCGGCTGCGCGTGAAAGTGGAACTGGCGAACCCGCTCGGCCGCCTCGCGGTGGCCGAAGGCGTGTTCGATGACATGAACATCGACGAGGTCGCGCCGCTGCTGATGCTGCCGATCGGCCTCGCCCTTCGGACGGCCGCCTGATGTCGGGCCGGGAGGACGTTCCGCGATGATGATCTCGATCAATCTCCGGCCGGGGCAGAAGCGCAAGCCCTCGGGGGCCGGCAAACAGCTCACCGCCAAGTTCAAGGACTTCGCCGCGCGGGTGAAGGATCCGCTGCTGGCGGGCGTGGTGGCGGCCTGGATCCTCGTGGCCGGCTGGCTGGCCTACACCTGGGGTTCCACCGGGCGGGAGATGGGCAAGGCCACCGAGCAGCTGGAGCAGACGGCCACCGAGGCCAAGCGCTTCGAGACCCTGATGCAGCAGAAGCGGAAGGCCGAACGGATCCGCGACTCGCTGCAGACCCAGATCAGCGTGATCCGGGGCGTCGACCGGGGCCGCTACGTGTGGCCCCACGTCCTCGACGAAGTATCCAAGACCCTGCCGGCCTACACCTGGCTCACCGACGTGATGGTGGTAGGGGCGGTGGCGACGGCGGACTCGACCGCCGCGACCAAGCTCAAATTCCAGATCAACGGCCGCACGGTGGACTACCAGGCCTTCACCCAGTTCCTTCGCCAGCTCGAGGCCTCGCCCTGGATCGAGAACGTGCAGACGCTCAAGTCCGAGACCGTGGTCGAGAACCAGCGCCCGGTCACCTCGTTCCAGATCACGGCGCTCTTCGCCGAGGCCGACTCGGCCTACATCCGGACCGTCCCCCTCGCGCAGTCGGTGAGGTGATCCCATGAGCGAACAGCGCAAGATCTACATCGTCCTCCTCTTCCTCGCCGGCGTCGCGGGGTTCGTCGGGTACTCCGGACTGAAGCTCGCCGGTTGGGCCGGACTCGGCGCCCGGTACGGGATCATCCAGGCGCGGCAGGATTCGATCGCGATGCTGCAGGCGCGGATCGACAGCGCCAAGGCGCAGCTGGCCTCGGGCAGCGTGGAGGACCTCCGCCGTCGGCTCGAAGGGTACCGCGCCAGCCTCGACCTCCTGCGCCGGCTGGTGCCGGAGCAGAACGAGGTGCCGAACCTGCTCGATGCCATCACCACCCGCGCCAAGATCCGCGGCGTCGAGGTCGGCGTCTTCTCGCCCGGCGCAATCACTCCGGGCCCGGAACCCTTCACGACCCAGCGGTGGGACCTTGTCGTGTACGGGCACTATGACCAGGTCGGTGAGTTCCTGGCCGACGTCGCCTCGCTGCCCCGCATCGTGGTGCCGGTCGACCTCAAGGTGAAGGCCGCCCCCGCGGCCATCGCGCGGACCTACAGCGACACCACAGGCTCCTTGCTCCAGGCGGGGTTCTCGGTGCTCACGTACGTGAAGACCCCCCAGACGGAGGGTGCGAACGGTGGCCAGTAAGCGCATTGGCTGGGCCCT
>JANMWE010000249.1:0-5568 GCA_031393795.1 Gemmatimonadota bacterium | reverse complement strand
TTGAGCGCACAGCCGTACCCGATCACCGCGGCGACGATCATCAGCACCCCTTCGATGCTGCTCCGGCCCTGCCCAAGCGCCGGGAGGGCCACAAGCAGCACGCCGAGGAGCCCGACGGCCAGCCCGGTCAACACGCCGCGTCCAGGAAGCCGGCGCACCAGCACCGCGGCGACGATCGCGGTCATCAGTGGGACGCCCCCGTTCAGCATCCCGGTCAGCGCCGACGAGACCCGCTGCTCGGCGTAGGGGAACATCGAGAGCGGGAAGGCCATCCAGACCACTCCGAGCAGGGCGACCCACTTCCTATCGAACTTCGGGATGCTCTTCCAGGCGGCGGGGAAAGTGGCGATGGTGAGGAACCCGATCACCAGCCGGAGGAAGGTGACGCCATTCGGCCCCACCGCCTCCAGGCCTTCGGCGATGAAGAGGAACGACGTGCCCCAGATGAGGCCGGGGATCGCGATGTAGAGCCAGTCGGTCGCCTTGGGTGTCGTGCTCACGATGTCCATGTCGGTGCGGGTGACGCCGCGCGTGCTGTACCTGTACAGTGCGAAGCGATCTGCTGCGTGCGTGTACGCGAAAGTCGCACGGAAGATTCGGCGGCACCACCCGGAAGTTGCGGTCCAAGGGTGACTGCAGGCGCGACAGGCGCGTAAGGCGCGGAAGTCGGCTGCAACACCTGCGCTCACTCTAGCGCCTTTCGCGCCTCACGCGCCTGATCAACTCCACCAATATTCGATCTCGAACCCCGCCACCTTGTCCTCGTGTCCGGCGCCGAAGCTCCAGCTCCCGCGGAGCTTTGCCAGCTCACCGGTGCCCGAATCGGCGATGATCGTCGCCTTCTCCTTGGCGGTGCCCTCGTAGACCCCGGTGATAGTGAGCGCGAAGGAGCCCTTCTTCCCGAGGAAACTCCCCACGAACCGCTCGACACCGACATACGGCACCGGTGGCGTCGGGGGATAGACCATCAGGTACTGGAGCACGCTCTCGCCTTCGAGGTCGCCGGTGAACTTCTTCATCACCTTGGCGTGGGTGAGCTTCCGCCCCTCCTCGTACTCCACGATCGATTTCTCATCCCAACTCGGCATCTCGAACTTCGCGTGCGCGGTCGCGGGACTGCTCGGCATGGCTTCATCCAGTGTAGGGTCACCTAGTGTAACACCGAATATTTACCGAATCAACCATCTCCCAGTAATTCCGACTGGCCGAGTTGACAAAGGCACGACCGTTCGTTTTAATGCACCGTATGGCGAAAGGTACGATCACCCGCGAACGGATCCTCGATCAGGCCCTCAGGGATGCCTCCCTGGTGGGCTTGGAAGGGCTCTCCCTCGGCAAGCTCGCCGAGGAGGTCGAGATGTCCAAGAGCGGCATCTTCGCCCATTTCGGGTCCAAGGAAGAGCTCCAGAAGCAGGTGCTCGGCGCCGCCGCCGAGAAATTCGGCGGGATCGTAGTGAAGCCGGCGCTGACGGCGCCGCGGGGGCTCCCGCGGGTCCGCGCGATGTTCGAGGGATGGCTCCGGTGGGAGCGGGACGTGAGCGTCCCCGGGGGCTGCGTCTTCACCCACGCCGCGGTCGAGCTCGATGACCGGCCGGGCCCGGTGCGGGACGCGCTGGCCGCTTGGCAGCGCACTTGGCGCGACATGCTCGCGCGGGCGGCGACGATCGCGGTCGAAGAACGGCATTTTCGCGAGGATCTCGACACCCAGCAGTTCAGCTTCCGGTTGATGGGGATCATCTTCGTGTATTACAACTCCAAGCGGCTGCTCGAGGATCCGCTCGCCGAGGTGCACGCCCGCGCCGCGTTCGAGTCATTGGTCGAATGGGCGTCACTTTAGGCATAGGGTCATTTCTGATGAGCGATAATAGCACGAACGGTCGTTCTGTGCGCGGTGCACCGTTGGCCATCCGGAGCTGGTTCAGAGCCATTTCCCGGGTGGCGCCGGCGTTGGCGGAGCGACAGGCCGCCAGACTTTTTATCACGCCACGGCTCCGGAAGACCCCGACACCGACCGAGCTGCATGCGTCGCTCCTCCCGGAGCGGGCGATGGAGCGCCGAGCCGGTGAGGCCGAAGTGGCGTATCCCGAGCTCTCGACGGGGCGGGTGGCGCTCTGGTCGTGGGGCCGAGGCCCGACAGTCCTCCTGGTACACGGCTGGGCCGGCGCCGCGGGAGATATGGCCCCGATGGCAGCCGCACTCGTCAGTGCCGGCTACCGCGCAGTGCTCTTCGATATGCCGGGACACGGGGACTCCGAGAAGACCGGCACGACGAACCTGCTGGTCTACATCCAGACCCTCGCGGCGCTCGGACAGCTCGTCGGCCCGCTCCACGCGGTGGTCGCTCACTCACTCGGCGGCACCGCGACCGCGATCGCCCTGGGTGAGGGGCTTATCACGGCCCGGAGGGCCGTGCTCCTCGCCCCTGCCCTCTCGCCCTGGGCATTCTCCTGGCACTTCGCCCAGGTCATCGGGCTCCCGACGGCGCGGGTGCCGGGGATGGTGGCGCGGACGGAGGAGATCGTCGGCCGGAAGGCCGATTCGCTCAACGCTGCCGAGGCGGTCCGGGGACTCGAGATCCCGGCGTACTTCGTCCATGATCCGGATGATCTCGACGTGCCTTTCGAGCACGGCCAGGCCCTCGCCGCGGCGTGGAAGGGGGCGGAGTTCCTCGCGCGGCCGGGGGTGGGGCATCGGCGGATCTTGAAGGATGCGGAGACGGTGGCAGGGGTGGTGGGGTTCGTGTCGGCAGAGTCCACGGGCCCGCAAGACGTTCCGGTCCAGCGGCCGCTGGACCGGAACGTCTTGCGGGCCCGTGGACTCTGCCGACACGAACCCCACCACCCCTGCCACCGTCTCCGCATCCTTCAAGATCCGCCGATGCCCCACCCCCGGCCGCGCGAGGAACTCCGCCCCCTTCCACGCCGCGGCGAGGGCCTGGCCGTGCTCGAAAGGCACGTCGAGATCATCCGGATCATGGACGAAGTACGCCGGGATCTCGAGTCCCCGGACCGCCTCGGCAGCGTTGAGCGAATCGGCCTTCCGGCCGACGATCTCCTCCGTCCGCGCCACCATCCCCGGCACCCGCGCCGTCGGGAGCCCGATGACCTGGGCGAAGTGCCAGGAGAATGCCCAGGGCGAGAGGGCAGGGGCGAGGAGCACGGCCCTCCGGGCCGTGATAAGCCCCTCACCCAGGGCGATCGCGGTCGCGGTGCCGCCGAGTGAGTGAGCGACCACCGCGTGGAGCGGGCCGACGAGCTGTCCGAGCGCCGCGAGGGTCTGGATGTAGACCAGCAGGTTCGTCGTGCCGGTCTTCTCGGAGTCCCCGTGTCCCGGCATATCGAAGAGCACTGCGCGGTAGCCGGCACTGACGAGTGCGGCTGCCATCGGGGCCATATCTCCCGCGGCGCCGGCCCAGCCGTGTACCAGGAGGACTGTCGGGCCTCGGCCCCACGACCAGAGCGCCACCCGCCCCGTCGAGAGCTCGGGATACGCCACTTCGGCCTCACCGGCTCGGCGCTCCATCGCCCGCTCCGGGAGGAGCGACGCATGCAGCTCGGTCGGTGTCGGGGTCTTCCGGAGCCGTGGCGTGATAAAAAGTCTGGCGGCCTGTCGCTCCGCCAACGCCGGCGCCACCCGGGAAATGGCTCTGAACCAGCTCCGGATGGCCAACGGTGCACCGCGCACAGAACGACCGTTCGTGCTATTATCGCTCATCAGAAATGACCCTATGCCTAAAGTGACGCCCATTCGACCAATGACTCGAACGCGGCGCGGGCGTGCACCTCGGCGAGCGGATCCTCGAGCAGCCGCTTGGAGTTGTAATACACGAAGATGATCCCCATCAACCGGAAGCTGAACTGCTGGGTGTCGAGATCCTCGCGAAAATGCCGTTCTTCGACCGCGATCGTCGCCGCCCGCGCGAGCATGTCGCGCCAAGTGCGCTGCCAAGCGGCCAGCGCGTCCCGCACCGGGCCCGGCCGGTCATCGAGCTCGACCGCGGCGTGGGTGAAGACGCAGCCCCCGGGGACGCTCACGTCCCGCTCCCACCGGAGCCATCCCTCGAACATCGCGCGGACCCGCGGGAGCCCCCGCGGCGCCGTCAGCGCCGGCTTCACTACGATCCCGCCGAATTTCTCGGCGGCGGCGCCGAGCACCTGCTTCTGGAGCTCTTCCTTGGACCCGAAATGGGCGAAGATGCCGCTCTTGGACATCTCGACCTCCTCGGCGAGCTTGCCGAGGGAGAGCCCTTCCAAGCCCACCAGGGAGGCATCCCTGAGGGCCTGATCGAGGATCCGTTCGCGGGTGATCGTACCTTTCGCCATACGGTGCATTAAAACGAACGGTCGTGCCTTTGTCAACTCGGCCAGTCGGAATTACTGGGAGATGGTTGATTCGGTAAATATTCGGTGTTACACTAGGTGACCCTACACTGGATGAAGCCATGCCGAGCAGTCCCGCGACCGCGCACGCGAAGTTCGAGATGCCGAGTTGGGATGAGAAATCGATCGTGGAGTACGAGGAGGGGCGGAAGCTCACCCACGCCAAGGTGATGAAGAAGTTCACCGGCGACCTCGAAGGCGAGAGCGTGCTCCAGTACCTGATGGTCTATCCCCCGACGCCACCGGTGCCGTATGTCGGTGTCGAGCGGTTCGTGGGGAGTTTCCTCGGGAAGAAGGGCTCCTTCGCGCTCACTATCACCGGGGTCTACGAGGGCACCGCCAAGGAGAAGGCGACGATCATCGCCGATTCGGGCACCGGTGAGCTGGCAAAGCTCCGCGGGAGCTGGAGCTTCGGCGCCGGACACGAGGACAAGGTGGCGGGGTTCGAGATCGAATATTGGTGGAGTTGATCAGGCGCGTGAGGCGCGAAAGGCGCTAGAGTGAGCGCAGGTGTTGCAGCCGACTTCCGCGCCTTACGCGCCTGTCGCGCCTGCAGTCACCCTTGGACCGCAACTTCCGGGTGGTGCCGCCGAATCTTCCGTGCGACTTTCGCGTACACGCACGCAGCAGATCGCTTCGCACTGTACAGGTACAGCACGCGCGGCGTCACCCGCACCGACATGGACATCGTGAGCACGACACCCAAGGCGACCGACTGGCTCTACATCGCGATCCCCGGCCTCATCTGGGGCACGTCGTTCCTCTTCATCGCCGAAGGCCTGGAGGCGGTGGGGCCGAATGGCGTCACCTTCCTCCGGCTGGTGATCGGGTTCCTCACCATCGCCACTTTCCCCGCCGCCTGGAAGAGCATCCCGAAGTTCGATAGGAAGTGGGTCGCCCTGCTCGGAGTGGTCTGGATGGCCTTCCCGCTCTCGATGTTCCCCTACGCCGAGCAGCGGGTCTCGTCGGCGCTGACCGGGATGCTGAACGGGGGCGTCCCACTGATGACCGCGATCGTCGCCGCGGTGCTGGTGCGCCGGCTTCCTGGACGCGGCGTGTTGACCGGGCTGGCCGTCGGGCTCCTCGGCGTGCTGCTTGTGGCCCTCCCGGCGCTTGGGCAGGGCCGGAGCAGCATCGAAGGGGTGCTGATGATCGTCGCCGCGGTGATCGGGTACGGCTGTGCGCTCAA
>JANMWE010000138.1:0-2776 GCA_031393795.1 Gemmatimonadota bacterium | reverse complement strand
CAGGACGTCGAACGGTCCCGCCGTCAGATCGGCGCGCAACCCGGCGCGGACCCGCGCGACGAACGCCGCGTGCTGGTCGCCTTCGAAATGGGACCGGAGCAGGGCCCCGAGCTCGGCATCCCGTTCGTGGCCGAAGGGGTTGTCGGTCATCCTTCGCCTCCTCGATACATCGTGAGCGACGCCCTCAGCGCGCGTCGCGCGTGGAACACATCGGAGCGCACGGTGCCTTCCGGCACGCCCAGCACATCGGCGATCTCGCTGTGGGAATATCCCTCAGCATCGAACATCGTCACCGCCACCCGCTGGCGGGGGGGAAGCCTGGCGAGCGCCACGTCGAGCCGATCGCGCAACATCGCGCGCTCCAGGTCGGTATCCGGTCCGGGCTTCCCGGAGGGACGATCCTCGTGCAGCGGCTCGGCGGTCCGGACCTTCTTCCGACGTCCCCGGTCGAACGCCCGGTTGGTCGCGATCCGGAGGATCCAGGGACCGAACGGACGGGTCGGATCGTAGGTGCCCACGTTGGTCCAGGCGGAGAGGAAGGCGTCCTGGGCGGCATCGTCCGCCTCGTCCGGGTCGCCCAATGCGGCCCGGGTCACCCGCCGCACGGCGGGGGACCAGCGTTCCACCAGGACACCAAAGGCATCAGGATCCCCTGCGGCGGCCCGGCGGGCCAGGTCGGCGTCAGTCACCGAGTGCATTACGCGGGGGCGGGGGGAGGCGTTGAGAAGATCAGGCCCGGCGGGCCCAATCGGTGGGGCGGAGATCGGGACGGCCCCGACGGGCCTGGCGGGCGGCGGACTGGAGGAGCCAGAAGGCGACGAGGGTCATTGCCGCCGCGACCACCCGCGGCAGGAAATAGGCGGTCACCGCCAGGACGATGAGCCCCACGAAGAGGGGGATGAAGAGGGAGCGCGACGCCCCGGCGGCGATCGAGTAGAGGGTGATGGTCGCCCGACGACGGCGCTCCCGGAGGGTCGAACGGTGCCCGCGGATCTCCACCGGGCCTGAAGGACGCACCAGTCGCTCGGGGAGCCAGCCGCGGATCGGCTCGGGGGACGTGGGGACGTGCCGCACGATCTCGACGCTTTCGAGCACGTCCTTCCGGAAGCGCTGTTCGAGCGCGAGGCCGAGGGCCGGGTCTTCCACCAGGACGTCGAGCTCCCAGTTCCCCAGCAGCGAAGCGTAGTTGAGGTTGGTCGACCCGACCCGGCTCATCCGACTGTCGGCCACGAAGGTCTTGGCGTGGAGCATCGGGCCCTGCCACTCGTGGATACGGATCCCTTCCCGCAGCAGGTCGCGGTAGCCCACGCGGGAGAGGTTCCGGACCAGCGGCAGGTCGCTCAGGCCGGGAACGAGCAGTTGCAGATCGCAGCCGTCACGGGCCGCGTCGATGAGGGCGGTGCGGAGCGGCGGCGGCGGGGCGAGGTAGGCATCGGTGATCCAGAGCCGGGACTCGGCGCCAGCCGCCACGGCGGTGAGGAGGCGGTAGGTCCGGGCTTGCCCCGGTTCACCCGCGACGACCCGGACCGCCGCCTCCCCCTGCTCGGCGATCTCCCCGGGGCCGTCACTGTCCGGGATCGCCTCGCCGACCGTCCCCCACGCGCGCGCGAAGGCCGCGTCGAGCGCGCCGCAGGCAGGCCCGCGGATACGGACGGCGGTGTCGCGCCAGGGGAGGATCTCCTTCGACGCATCGCCGCTCCATTCGTCACCGATGCAGAGTCCACCGATGATGGCATCCCTCCCGTCGGCGGCGACCAGCTTGCGATGATCGCGCCCGATGTTGGCGACCGGGTCGATCAGGTCGAGTGGCTGGAAGATGCGCACCTCGATCCCGGCGTCGCGGAGGTAGCGCCAGAACGCCCGGTGCGTGCCGATGCTGCCGAACCAGTCGGCGAGCACGCGCACGTGCACGCCCGCGCGCGCCTTGGCCTCGAGGGCTTCGGCAAAGCGCCAGCCAGTGGCGTCGCTCCGGATGATGTAGTTCTCGAAATGGATCCAGCGTTCGGCGCGGGCGATCACGTCGAGCATCGCGGGGTAGGCCTCGGTGCCGTCCACGAGCAACTCCACCCCGTTGCCCGGGATGGGGCGCGATCCGGCCGCGCGGTCGAGGATGCGTTCGCCCAGGCGGGTGGTCATGCGGCGGTACGTGGTACGTGGTACATGGTACGTGGGCCTACGGGAGCGCTGGTCGGTGCATTTCCCACGTACGAAGTACCACGAACCAAGTACCTCATAGCCCGAGCCCCAGCACCCGCTCGTTCGGCCGGAGCGCTTCGAGCATGAACGCAATGTGTTCGTCGAGGGTGGTGCCGAGCTCCTCGACCCCCTTGGCGATGTCCTCTCGGCTCACGCCTTTGGCGAAGCCCTTGTCCTTGAGCTTCTTCTTGACCGAGCTCACCTCCAGGTCCTGCAGGCTCTTGGAGGGGCGGACGAGGGCGCAGGCCACCAGGAATCCGGCCAGCTCATCGACGGAAAAGAGGGCCTTGGCCATCGGCGTGGTGCGCGGGGTGCCTGTGTAGGCCGCGTGGCCGAGGATCGCCTCCTGCCATTCGGCGGGGAGGCCGAGGGAGGCGAGATGGCGGACCCCTTCGGAGGGGTGTTCGCGGTCGGGGGCGCGATCGGCGTTGGGGAAGCGTTCGTAGTCGAAGTCGTGGAGGAGGCCGACGATGCCCCACGCTTCGGGGTCCGCGCCCTGGCGGGTGGCCATTGCGCGCATCGCGCATTCGACGGCGTACATGTGCTTGCGGAGGGACTCGGAGGGGGTCCACTCCTGCAT
>JANMWE010000101.1:0-6657 GCA_031393795.1 Gemmatimonadota bacterium | reverse complement strand
GCCGCCGAGGCGGCCGCATCCCCGATGTCAGCGAGCGCGTCCTGCAGGCCGTCATACCGCTTCCGCAGCGCTTGTGCGTCGTCCTGCAACCGATGCAGCACGGCGGGCAGCTCACGCAGTTCCTCGCGGGTCGCCTTCGGTAGGCCGTCGAAGAGTTGCTCGGCCGCCATCCCGAGCGAGAGCTCGGTCGCACGATGGGTCATCGCAGACCCGGTGGCGCGACGGCCGAGGATCTTCCCGGCGAAAGCGAAGATCCCGCGCCCGAGCCGGCCGAGCCAGATCCTGGACCAGAACTCCGACTCGACGTCGGTGCGCTGCTGGGCCCGTGCCAGGTAGCCGATCGCGGAGTAGATCATCGCGCTGAACGAGAAGAAAAGGGTCCCGATAAGGATCCGCAGCAGCGAACTCCCGGTGGCCCAGGTAGTGAAGAGGGCGAAAACGGAGGCGAGCGAGAGGAACGCTACGGCGCCGCTCCCTTTGGCCACGAAGGCGAGGACCCGTTCGAGCATCGTGGGCTTGACCCGATGGCCCTGGGGGAGCTCCTCGCGCGCGAAATCGATCTCGGCCCGGAAGGCGGGCGCCAGGTCGTCGTGGGCGAACCCGAGGAGTCGGAGCCGGCGGGCCGAGGCCAGGAGGTAGGAGAGGGGCACCAGGGTGGCGCCCACGACAAATGTGGTCCACCCGGCGGCGAGGCCGACATAGTATGAGACGGCGGTGGCCGCTGGGATCAATAGGAATCCCCCGAGGAGCGTCCCGCCGCCGTCGAGCCGACCGGAGCGCTTCACGAAAGCGCGGAGCGCCGGCGGCGCCTCCCGACGCTGCTCGAGCGCCAGCGCCAGCTGTTCCGCCAGAGCCTGCGCGCTCTCGGGGCGGTGGTCGGGCTCTTTGGCAAGGCAGCGGTCGATCAGGGCCGCCACCTTCCTCGGCACCGCGACGCCGAGCGAGGCGAGCGGTGCCACCGGGGCGGTGACCTGCCGGGCCAGGATCTCCGTGGTGCTCCGTCCCTCGATCGGGAGCCGCCCGGAGAAAGCGAAGTACGCGGTGGCGCCGAGAGAGTACAGGTCGCTGCGGGCGTCGAGCGGGCCGCCGAGCACCTGTTCGGGGCTCATGAACTCCGGTGTCCCGCTCACGCCATCGCTTCCCGCGTCGGTGAGCGCTGCCGCGATCCCGAAATCGGCCACGAGTACGCGCCCCGACCCCTCCTCGAGCAGGATATTGTCGGGCTTCACGTCGCGGTGCACGAACCCCTGCGCGTGCGCGTAGGCGAGCGCCCACGCCGCCTCGCGCAGGACGCGCGTCCCCTCGGAGCTCGACAGGGGGCCGCGGGTGCCGACCCGCTCGGTCAGGGTCTCTCCGTCCACGAAGGCCATCACGAAGAAGACAAAGCCGCCGACATCTTCGACGGCGTGGATCGGGATGATGTTGGGGTGGGAGAGCTTGGCGGCGAGGCGCGCCTCGCGGAGGAAGCGATCCTTGAGCCCCGCCACGTCGGCGCGCTCGGGGGGGAGGAGTTTGATCGCCACCCAGCGGTCGAGATGGACTTCGCGCGCGAGATACACCACGCCCATCCCCCCTCGGCCAAGTTCGCGGTCGATCGAATAGCGTCCAGCGAGCGCTTGCTGGAAGGCAAGGAAGAGGGAGTCGGGGGCGGGGAAGGTGTCGGTCATGGATTGAATATGGACGGCGTGATCGGTCGCGCCAGAGTTGGGAGTTGGGAGTTGGGAGGGGTGCAACGCAAGGGAGCCGTCCTGATACGAACGGCTCGTGCACGTGCACCCCTCCCGACTCCGGACTCCAAACTCCCAACGACTACCAATCCGTCGGCTTGTAGTCCTTGAGGAACTGCCCCCAGATGTGATTCCCCGTGTTGATCCCGTCGATGATCGGGTCCACGATCCGGGCCGCGCCGTCCACGATGTCGAGCGGCGGATGGAACCGGTGCTCCGCCACCTTCCGCGCCGCGATCTCGACCGGGTCCTCGTCGGTCACCCACCCGGTATCCACGCTGTTCATGTGGATCCCGTCGTTGTGGTAGTCGGTCGCGGCGGTGCGGGTCATCATGTTGAGCGCCGCCTTGGCCATGTTGGTGTGCGGATGGCGCGAGGTCTTGAAATTCCGGTAGAACTGCCCCTCCACCGCCGACACGTTGACGATGTGCTTGTCGCGCGTGGGGACCTTGAGCATCAACGGCTTGAGCCGAGCGTTGAGCACGAAGGGGGCGACGGCGTTCACCAGCTGCACCTCGAGGAGCTCCACCGACGAGACCTCGGCCATCAGGAGGCGCCAGGAGTTCCGGCCCCGGAGGTCCACCTGCTGGAGGTCCTGGTCGAGCCGCCCTTCGGGGAAGAGCCCCTTCTGCGCCTCCCGCTCCTCGGGGAGGAGCGGGACCTGCGAGAGCGCCGCCGCGTGGGTCAGCCCGGCGACATCGGAGCCGGTCTCGTCCAGGCGGGCGGGGAGCAGGGACGCATCCGCCTCCGGCAGCAGGTGATACCCGCGGAGCCCCTCGTACGCGCCGAGGAGCTTTCGTGCCGGTCCGGAAAGGTCGCGGACCGCCTTGGTCTCTCCCTCCATCATGTGGGCGTAGAACTCCGGCGGGCGACGGACGGTCTGGCAGGCGTTGTTGATGATGAAGTCGAGCCGGTCGTACTTGGAGTTGATCTCGTGGCAGAACGCCTCGACGCTCGGCGTGTGCCGCAGGTCGAGCCCGTAGATCTGGAGCCGGTCCCCCCACTCCGCGAAATCGGGTTCGGCGGCATAGCGCATCGCCGAGTCGCGGGGGAAGCGGGTCGTGACGATGAGGGAAGCGCCGGCACGGAGGAGCTTGATCCCCGCCTGGTACCCGATCTTGACCCGCCCACCGGTGAGGAGCGCCACCCGACCCTTCAGGTCGGCGAGCTCGGTGCGCTTCCGAAAGTTGAAGTCGGCGCAGTCGGGGCAGAGCTGGTCGTAGAAGTGATGGACCTGGGTGAAGTCCTGCTTGCAGATGTAGCAGTGCTGCGGTCCGACCGCCCCCCGGAGCTCGGTCTCCGCCTCGGCGTCGGCCAGCTGTGGCTCGCTCGGCGGGAAGTAGTTGGGGGTGGTGAAGACCGGCTTCCGACGGAGCTCGCGGATCCCGGTCTGGTGCAGCTTCTCCTCGTCCTTCCGGGTCTTCTCCGCCTTCCGGAGCCGGATCGTCGCTTTCACGAGCTTGCGGCGAGCGACCGGGTCGGGGTGATACACGTGCTCGATCGCCGCCAGGAAACGCTGATAGTCGTCCCGGCCGAGCGTCGCGAGGAGGCCCCGGTCGGCGACGAGCCGTTCGAGGAGCTCGGTGGCAGTGCGGAAGCGCTCCAGGAATGCGGGGTCTACGGGTCCCGGGGAATGGTCGAAAGGGTGCAGCTGTTCCATGGGTGGAAATTACAAGGGTGGGGCCCCGAACGTGCACGCCGACTTGCGCGCACCCTGATCCATCTGGTCGATGCGAGCGAGCCGGCGCCGCTGCCAGGCGACGAGGTCGCCAGCTTCGGGGAGGTCGCTGATCGCTTCCGCGGCGGTATCGAGGAGGAGCCGACGGGCGGGTGTAGGGCCGAAGAGGACCTCGCGTGGATTCTGGCAGATCCCGCCGACGACGCCTTCGAACAACTGGACGCGGGTCGCTGGCAGGAGATCGTGGTCTTGGAGCGCTGCGAGTCCTGCTGGCCTGACAGGATCGGACATCAGCTTGTTCTCCCCCGATCCCCAGACCGACGTCGTCGCGCGGTGTGCGGTAATGACCCAATCAAGTTCCGTGGCGAGGTGTCGCATTCCGACGTCCCCGCTGAGTTCGGCGACCTGTGCGGCCATCCGCCTCACCCGGCCGAGGCCGACCGTCCCCACCTCCGCGACAGGCGCGAACGGCTCGCCCATGAGCGCCAGGGCGTAGGCGGCCGCGCGCTGGGTGGCGGCGACCGCGGCGCGATGGTCGCGCCGATCCAGGGCCAGCAGGGTGGCAGCCTCGAGGTCGGTGAAGGGGCTCGCCATGATCGAGCCTATGCGGGCCAGTTGGCGTGGGTCGAGTGCGGTGCAGCTGCACGCGGCCAGGGTCCCACCATGAGTCGCGAGCGACCAGCCTCGCGGCAACGGGCCCGCCGAGGCGACCAGGTCGGCGAGCGTGGTGCGTGGAGCACGTATCCGTCGCTCTAGGGTCGCTGTCGCCATGCGGGGAAGGTGACCGGGCACGAGCGTCCACCACGATCCCCGGATCCCCCCGTCCCGGGAGCCGGGGAAGCGCTGCTCCAGCTCCTCACTGGTCGCGGCATCGGTGGCCCAGACGTCGGAAACGGTGCCCACGAGGGCGAGCTTTAGCAGCCTGCGCGCGGCGCGGACCCCTGAGTCAACGGATACGGTTGCCGGGGGTCGATTGAGCAACAGCACCGACTCGGCGCGCGCCCACCAGTGGGTGAGCTCGCGATTGGACATCCGCTCCCGCAAAAAATCCTCTGCGGTCTCGCGCGCGTACCTTCCGACCATCGAACTGGTATTCACGTAGACCGGGAGGGGTTCCGCCACCACCACCAGGGTGGCCAGCACGAGTGCGACGGAGAGGAAAGCCACCCCCAGGCCGGGAAGGATGGGGAGGAACGCCCGGGATGGTCCCGGCCTTCCGGACGCCGACATCCATGCGGCCACGACCTCGGTGCGCACGATTGGTCTCGGAGCGAGCGCCCCGGTGCGTCGGCGGGCTCGCCGGATCAGTTTCAGTTCCTGGAATCCCAGGAGCATCGCCACCCCCACCGGGAGAAGGGGGAGGAGGAGGACGATGAGCAGACCGGATGGAGAGATCACGGCGAAATTGTCGGTCTGATCCAGTGGGAGCAGGCCATTCCACCAGAGCACCGGCCCGACCACACCGAGGGCCGGGGCGATCGCGACCAGGATCAGTCCGAGGCGGCGCCGCCGGAGCATTCGGTCGCGGTCGGAGGGGGCGAGGAGGGCGAACGGTCCTTGCCGGTTCAGGAGCGCGGCGGTCTCTTCCCAATGGTCACACGCGACATCCAGCAGGACCGGCCAGGGGTAGCCGGCCACGCGCCCCTGTCGCATCCGGGCAGCCAGCATCAGTGATCGCGCAAGCACGCCGATTGTGAGGAATGCCGGCGCGAGGAAGAGGACGATCAGGGTGAAGGCAAAGACCTCGCTCCCTTGACCTCCCAGCAGCGCCCAAGCCCCGTTCGCCCCGGCCTGCCATGCTCCCGTGGCCGTTTCCGGCTGGGCGGCGAAGAGGAGCATCTCGGCGAGCCCGATCACGGCCGCGATCCAGAGGAGCCGCAAGTGTTCCCAGCCATACCGATGCAGCTGGTCGAGACCGGGTGGGGGCCACTCGATCAAGGCCTGGGTCGGGGGCGCCAGGTAGCGCGCGATCGATTCCGCCGTGGGGCGCGCCGCCGCCTCTTTCCGGAGGCACTGATCGATGAGGCCGGCGAATTGGGGGTCAAGCTCCGGGCGGATCATCGCCACTGGGCGCGGAATGTCGCGCAGGTGGGCCGCGACCAACGCCATCGGGGTCGTCCCAAGGAACGGTGCCCGACCGGTGACCAGCTCGAACATGACCACGCCGAGGGAGTAGATATCTGAGCGATCGATGCTCGGCTCGCCAGCGGCCTGCTCGGGGCTGAGGTAGGCCGGGGTCCCGACGACCATCCCCTCCACCGTCGCCCGCGCGTCCCCGGGGACACCGTCCGGACGCTTCGCGGCGCTGATGCCGAAATCGAGCACAAGCGCGCGGCCGCTCTCGCGGTCGATCATCACATTCGCCGGCTTGATATCTCGATGAATGAGCTCCCGGGCGTGGGCCGCGGCGAGCGCCGAGGCGATCTCCCCCATGATCCGCTTGGCGACCGGCTCCGGGACAGGAGTATCTGGGGGGTAGGCCTGCTCGAGGGTCATCCCGTCGACGAATTGCATCGTGAAGTAGGTGGTCGCCGAGCGGTCGAGCGTCCCGACCTGATAGACGTGCACCACGTTCGGATGCGCGACCGAGGCCGCGGTCTCCGCCTCTCGCGCGAACCGCGCCCGCGCCACGGGATCGTTGGCGACGCTCGGCGAGAGGACCTTGACGACCACCAGGCGGCGGAGCGCCGGGTCGCGCGCCAGAAAGACCGACCCCATCCCCCCTTGGCCCAGGAGGCGGAGCAGCTGGAGCCGGGGGGCGAGCGCGTCGCGGAGTTCGGTCTCGAGGGCTTGGAGTTCGGCCGGGGTCGTCGGGCGACGTTCGTCGTAACCGACCGTGACGGCCGCGGAGGGGGCCGCGCCGCACTGCGGGCAGGCGGTCTGGGTGGGATCGAGCCGGGTGCCGCAGAAGGGGCAGCGGCTCCAGCTGGAGGGGGGCGTCACGAAGGGAGGTTGCAGTCCCGTCAGGGGTCCGTCAAGAGGAGCCCAGCCCTAGTCCCCGTCGGAGGCCCCCAGCCACCCCCGGACCGTCCGCGTCACCCGTTCTGCCGCCGGCGGGTCGAGGTTGGTGAGCACGATGAGGTCATACCCGCCGGGGAGGGCGCCTTCCACCACGGAGTTCACCCCTCCCGTCCCTCCGGCGATCCCGACGCCGGCGGGGGGCCCTGCCGGGATCGCGCCAGCGCGGAGCGCCGCGAGGAAGCGGACCAGATCGGAGGCAGTGGAGTAGCCGCCCCCCGCCGAGCTCCCGCG
>JANMWE010000092.1:0-4435 GCA_031393795.1 Gemmatimonadota bacterium | reverse complement strand
AACGAGCGGCTGCAGGCGGCGCTCCGCGCCAGCGGCACCTCGGCCGACGATCTCGTGCGAGGGGTCGTCGCGGCGGTCCGTACTTTCATCGGATCGGCCGAGCCACACGATGACCTGACGCTGCTCGCCGCGACGCAGAGGATGGGGTGGCCCGCGGGGATGAAGCCTGTCACGCCCATCCCGGACCCCGCCTGACGCCATGGTGCCGGCGGGGTCCGCGTGGAATATGGTTTTGCGGGCGATGTCCGAAAGTGATCGAATCGTGTCGGCGGGGGAGCCCACCACCGGAGGGCCCGCCCCGTAGTTTTGCGGCAGACGTCCCGACCAAGACTTGTGGCCGACCCTTCGCCCCGCTCAGGACAGACAGGCCAGGCTCTGCTCCGCGGCCCGAGCTGGAGCCCCGGCCGGTCGACCTCCCCGTGCGCTACCGTGCCCCGCTGGTCCCTTCATCCATCGTGAAGATCGATGACCTCACCGTGGCAGCCGTATCGGGAGCCACTCCGCAGCACACTCGTGCGCACCGGCGCGATCGCGTTGGTCGCCGGGGCGGTGCTCACTCGATGGTGGGGCGGGCTGGGACGCTGGCCGCTGGCTACCCTCCTGGTGCTCTGGTTCTCGTTCGGGGGCCACTGGGTGGAGCTCTGGTTCCTGAACTGGTTGCGTCCTCGCCTTCCGGTGCAGCGCGCCGTGCAGGCCGGAGCTCGGGTCGGGGTCTGGTTCGTCGGCGGCAGCGGCCTTGCCCTCGGTGCGGCGGTGACCGCCTTGATGCTCGCCGGGTTCCGACCAGCACAATGGGCCTCGTGGTGGCTCGGCGGGCTTGGCTTCGTTGGCGTCGAGCTGTTCATGCATCTACTACTGCAGCTGCAGGGGCGCCCCAGTGCCTACAATGGCCGCGGCTAGCTCTCCCAGGCGCTGCTGGACCCTGCTGCTGAGAAGGAGAAGACGGTATGTCACCTGCTCCCTACGAAGTGCGTGAAGTGAACGTCGCCCCGCGACCGGTGGCTGGCGTGCGGGCACAGGTCCCACGCGGCCGGGTCGCGCAGGAGTTCGGACGCCACCTGGAGCAGGTGTACGCGACGGCGCGGGCCGGCGCGGTGCACCTCGACGGGCAGAACATCTTCCTCTATCGCGCGGCGACCGCGGATGAGCTGACGGTCGATTTCTGCGTCGGGGTCTCTGCCCCCTTCGACGCTGTTGGTGCAGTGCAGTCCCTCAAAACGCCCAGCGGGGTCGCCGCGATGACAACGCACGTCGGTGACTATGCACGACTGGGCGAGGCGAATGCCGCGATCCTTGCGTGGTGCCGCGCGAATGGCCGGTCGCACGTCGGGCCGTCGTGGGAGGTCTACGGGCACTGGAACGCTGATCCCACGCAGCTGCGCACGGAGGTCTATTACCTGTTGTAGTGATGCCCCCCCCCGCTGCTGGCCCCCCAGACCCCGAGGACTGGACATGCGTCCTCCCCGGGGCGACTTTTTGCAAGGCATCTACCGCAACTTGCGGTGCCCCCCCCTCGCCCTTCTTAGGATTGCCCATGCGGTTCGCCGTCTTCCTCCTCGCAGCCGCCGCGATCGCCTGCGCGGGCAAGCCTCAGCCCGCCGCCCTGGCCCCGGCCCCCACGATCGTCCGCGCCGCCCCCGAGACCGTCACCGTCCGGGATCCGGACACCGAGCGCGAACTTGGTCGCGTGAAGGTCCAGCTCCTCGAGCGGAACGCCCGCCTGGCCGACATGGACCGTCGGCTCGTCGAAGCGACGACCGAGGTGGTCCGCGCGATGGCACGTCTCCGTACCCTGGCCACGCGCGCGGAAGCGGCCTCAGCGATCGCCGAGGCCGAGGTGACGCTGCAGCAGCTGCGCGGCAGGGCCGGGCAACAGGCGCCCCCCGAAGTGGCGCAAGCGGAGGCGGCGCTGCGGTCTGCCAGCCAGGCCTTCGACGCCGAGAACTTCGGCGGTGCGGTGTACCTCGCGACGCAGGCCAAGCGCATCGCGACCGCCGGTCGTGGCCGTTTGGCCGACGCCGGCAGCACGACGATGCGCCCGAATGAGCGGGCGTTCGCTCTCCCGGTGCCCCTGATCACTTCCTCGTCCGCCAATCTCCGCTCCACGCCCACCGGGGGCGCCTCAGTGGTGACGACGGTCCCGGCGGGCATGGCGCTGACGGCGTATTCCTACGAGCTGGACTGGTTGAAGGTCACGACGGCCGACGGCACGAGCGCCTGGGTGCACCAGAGCGTGGTCCGGAGCGCGACAGCGGCGGCGGCACACCCCTAGTCCGCCGTGGTGACCCGGTTGCGGCCCCCCTGCTTGGACCGGTAGAGCGCCTGGTCCGCGGTGGAGATCAGCGCCTCGGGGGCGCCGCCGTGGTCGGGGAAGCGCGACAGGCCGACCGACACCGTCACGCGCACCTCCCCGCCATTCTCATCGATGGCAAAGCGCTGGTCCGCCACCGCCGCGCGGATCTTCTCGGCCAGGTGCAACGCGCCCGCGGCCGGGGTCTCGGGGAGGATCACCACGAACTCCTCCCCCCCGAATCGCGCCACGGTGTCCCCCTTGCGGGTGCTCTCGTTGAGGACTTTGGCGAGCTGCCTCAGCACCGCATCTCCCGCGGGGTGACCGTGGGTGTCGTTGAGATCCTTGAACCGATCCACGTCGAGCATCAGCACCGCCAGGGCGCGCTTGTGGCGCTCGTGGCGCTGGAGCTCACGCCCCAGCTCGTCGTCGAGATGCCGGCGGTTGGCCAGCCCGGTGAGCTCGTCGGTCACGGAGAGGCGCTCGAGCTCGGCGCGTCCTTCGCGCAGCCGGCGCACCATGTCGTTGAAGACGCCGGTGAGTTGCGACACCTCGCCGCCGCCGGAGACCGGGACCTCCACGTCGAGGTCGCCCCCTGCCACCTGGTCGGCGGCGCGGGAGAGCCGCTCCAGCGGCAGCACGACCAGGAGACCGAGTCCGTAGGCGAGCGAGCCGACCACGAGGAGGAGCACCAGGACCAGGAGGATGGTGGTGTTCCGGAGCCGCCGGATGTCGGCGTACGCGGTGGCGGCGGGAGTCTCGGCGACGGTCATCCACTCGGTCCCCGGCACCTGCGCCAGCACGCCGACCACGGCGACGCCGTCGGGGGCCTCGTACGCGACCGACCCACCATCGGCCTGCTCGAGCACGCGCAGCGTCGCCGCGGGGAGCGGGGCGGACCCGCCGCCGACCTCGACGATGGACTGGCCGTCCGGCCGCACAATGCGTGTGCGGCTGCTAGGTCCGGCGAGGAGGTCGCGGACCGGTTGTTCGATGCTCTTGAAATTGAGGCGGGCGGCCAGCACGCCGAGGAATCGCCCCGCGGGGTTCTGGATGGGGACGGCCACTTCGACGGTGACCGCGGATGTCGAATCCGCGCGCTGCGGATCCCCAAGCACGGATTCGCCCTCGCGAGCCTTGCGGAGCCAGTCCCCCTCGAGCTCCAGCTTGCCCGCCGCGCGTCCGGTGTGGGCGACCGCGCGCAGGTCGGGTGCGACGACGACCAGCTCTTCGAAGTCCGGGAAGCGTCGGTTGACCGAGTTGAGGAAGTCGGGGAGCCGCCGTGAACCGCCACCCCCCGGCGTAACGTTCTCGGTGACCTCGTACGACGACCCGAAGGTCTTCAGGTCGTTGAGCCGTTCCTTGAGCCAGAGGCCCACCTCGCGCGCGGTCTGCGTGCTCGAGTTGGTGAGCTGCTCCTGGAGCTTGGCCTTGATGGCGCGGCTGTTCTGGCTGTAGGAGATCCACCCCGTGGCGAGCGACGGGATGAGCGTCGCGAGCACCGCGAGGGTGAGGATGGTGGTGCGGACGCTGCCGAGGCCGACCCGGCGGAGGGCGTTTCCGGCCCGGGATTCCCAGAGGGACTTCAGCGTGTCGGCGAGGGGGGTTTGGGGGCGCGGCACGAAGGAAAGATGACGTGGGAGGGGGCTTGGCGCCACCCGGCGGCTCGGCGCGACAAGGCGCCCCGGGCGCCTATTTGGTATCGTACAGCAGCGGCGCAGCTTTCCGCGCCCCTGCGCCTACCCGCCTCCCCGCCGATCCCCGATGCCCCTCCGGATCCAAGCCGCCATCCTCCGCGCTCCTCACCGCCCCTTCGAGCTGGTGGAGCTCGAGCTTGACGATCCGGGCCCCGGCGAAGTGCGGGTCAAGATCGCCGCGAGCGGGGTCTGCCACAGCGATCACCACCTCGTGACGGGAGCCACCCAGCACCCGATGCCGCTGGTGGCGGGGCACGAGGGGGCCGGGGTCGTCGAGTGGGTCGGCGAAGGGGTGACGACGATACGAGCCGGGGACCACGTCATCCTCAACTGGGCCCCCGCCTGCGGCAGCTGCTTCTATTGTCAGCACGGCCGCTCCAACCTCTGCGGCACCTATACCGCACCCCTCTGGGCCGGCACGATGCTCGATGGCACCACCCGCCTGCAC
>JANMWE010000051.1:0-11262 GCA_031393795.1 Gemmatimonadota bacterium | reverse complement strand
GTCATCGCGCGGGCGCGCGGCGGCGCCGGGGTCGTGCCCGCCCTGATGGTGAGCGATACGCTCAAGAAGGTGACCGGCACCAGCGCAGAGGTGGCGGAGACGGTGTCGCGCGACGGGCTCTACCGGGCGCAGACCCCGCAGGCGTTCCCGGTCGCGATGCTGCACAAGGCGTTCGCGGCCCGCACCTCTCCGGGGTACGTCCCGACGGATGAGGCCTCGCTGGTCGAGGCGACCAACTCCGGCGTCGTGGTCCTGGTCGAGGGCTCCGCCCTGAACCTCAAGATCACGACGCCGGACGACTTCGTCCTCGCCGAGGCGATCGCGGCCCAGGTGAAGCCGTGATGCTCCCCTTCACCGGTGCCGCGATCGACGATTCGATCCCGAAGGCCGTGGCGCACCTCCGTGCCGGCGGATTGCTCGCCTATCCGACCGAGACGGTCTACGGGCTCGGCGGCAACGTGAGCGATGCCTCGGTGGCCGGTGTGGCCAAGTTGAAGGGGCGGGAGCCGGGGAAGCCGTTCCTGTTGATCATCGCCGACCCGAAGATGGCGGAGGACCTCGGACTGCTCTTCAACGCCTCCGCCCGGGCCCTGGCACGGGCGTTCTGGCCCGGTCCGTTGACGCTGGCGCTCCCTGGCGGGCCGCGGCTCCCGGAGATGCTCAGGGGACCGGAAGGAGGGATCGCCGTGCGGCACACCGGCCACGCTGGACTCGCCCGCCTCGTGGCCGCCTTCGGTGAGCCGATCACCAGCACTTCGGCCAATCGGCCGGGCCGTCCGCCTGCACCCGGCGCCGAGGCGTTGAGCGATGAGTTCGGCCCGGAGATCGCCACGGGAGAGTTGTTGGTGCTCGACGGCGGCGTGCTCGGCCGGGTCCCCCCGTCGACACTGGTGGATTGTACGCACGAGGAACCGCGCCTGGTCCGTGAAGGGGCGATCCCGCGGGAACAGCTGCGGCGACTCGTCGGGCGATTCGCGCCGTGACGCGGACTGCGGACTGGGGACTGCGCGATCGCGGGAACACCGCAGTCCGCAGCACGCAGTCCGCGCTACGATTCAAGGAGCCATGAAGATCCTCCTCGTCTGCACCGGCAACACCTGCCGCTCACCTCTGGCCGAGGTGCTGCTGAGGCGCGCCCTCGAGGAAGCCGGCGTGGAGGATGTGGCGGTCGCCTCGGCGGGGACCGGTGCACTCGTCGGGGAGCCGGCGTCGGAAGGGTCGTGTCTCGTCGCGCTGGAGAACGGGCTCGACCTCACGGCCCACCGGGCGCGGGTGGTGACGCGTGAGATGCTGTCCGACACCGACCTCGTCCTTACGATGGGCCGAGCGCACCTGCGGAAGCTTGAGCTCCTCGGCGCGTCGGGACGCTCCCACCTGCTCGGCGAATACGCCGGCACGGTCGGGGAGGTCGAGGTGGCCGATCCGGTCGGCGGGCCGATCGAAGGGTATCGGACAACGTACCAGCAGCTCGACGACATGACCCGGAGCGTGGCGCGCCGGATCGCCCAGGAGGCGCGTGATGATCGGCGGTAGGACGCGGCTCTTCCTCCTGCTGGGGCGGCCGGTGGCGCATTCGCTCTCCCCGGCGATGCAGAACGCTGCCTTCCAGGCGCTCGGCCTCGACGCCGTGTATGCGGCGCTCGACTGCGCCTCCGAGGACACCTTCGCCCTGGCCCAGTCGCTGGCGCAGGGAGGCGGAGGGGGGAACGCGACCGTGCCGCACAAGGCCGTGCTCGCGGCGGCACTCGAGCGCCCCTCCGCGCGCGTGGACCGGCTGGGAGCGGCCAATGTGTTCTGGGGAGAGGAAGAAGCGCTGGTGGGTGACAACACCGACCTCGACGGCGTGCTCGACGCCCTCGCCCGTCTGGACGCACCGGCGACCCGCTGGCTGGTCGTGGGGACCGGCGGCAGCGCGCGCGCGGTGATCGGAGCGGCGGCGGAGCGTGGGGCGCAGGTGGCGGTGCAGTCGCGGTCATCGGCGCGCGCGGCCGAGTTCGTCGCCTGGGCGGCGACGCTCGGGGTGAAGAACGTGGATCCGACGGAGTGCGAGGTGTTGATCAACGCGACCCCGTTAGGGTCGGCGAAAGGGGACGCGCTGCCGGTCGATGTCGCGATGACCCCGAAGGCGAGGGTCGCGCTCGACCTGGTCTACCAGCACGGGGAGACGCCGTGGGTGCGGCATTGTCGCGCGAAGGGACTTCGCGCCGCCGACGGACGGGAGATGCTGGTGGCGCAGGGGGCGAGCTCGCTGGAGCGGTGGTTCCCGAAAGTGCGGGCCCCGCGAGAGGTGATGCGTGCGGCGGTGGCGCGAGCACTGGCGTGAACTCACGGCAGGGAGCGCCGCGCTCGAGCGGTGGCTCCTGCCGGCGGAGTGCCTCCTCTGTCACGAGGCGGCGGGTCCTGCCGACGCGCTCATCTGCGACCTCTGCCGCCGACGGTGGCGCCCCGTCTCAGCGCCCTGGTGCACGCGGTGCGGCCAGCCGGCGACCGACGATCTCCCCTGTCGGCTCTGCGCCGAGTGGCCTGAGGCACTGGAGCGGGCGCGGAGCGCCGTCTGGCTCGACGACGGGGCGCGCCAAGCGGTCCACGCCCTCAAGTACAGTGGGTGGTGGCGCGTTACGGCACAGTTGGCGCAGGCGATGACGGGGCTCGAACCATTGGCGCGGGGCGTTATCTTGGTGCCCGTACCACTCGCGCCGCGACGCTTGCGCACGCGGGGGTACAATCAGGCCGAACGACTCGCCGCCGCGCTCGGCGAACGACTCGGAGCCACCGTGGCACCGGAGTCGCTGGCCCGGCGGCGCGAAACGCCCACCCAGACGTCGCTCACGCCGGAAGAACGCGCCGCCAACGTGGCGGGAGCATTCAGCGGGGCAGGGGTCCGCAGACGCACCGTCGTCCTGGTGGACGACGTGCTGACCACCGGCGCGACGCTCGGCGCATGTGCGGTGGCGCTCCGCGAAGCGGGAGCGACCCGGGTGGAGGCAGTGACGTTCGCACGGGCGCGGGCAGTAGGGGACTTCGTGTAGTCGGTCGGATCGATGGCTCTTGGCTGTTGGCTATTGGTGAGCTTGCGCATCGATGGGATCGCCGCGGTAGCAGAGATCCACCAAGAGCCAGCAGCCAATAGCCGGGAGCCAGCAGCCCTCAAGCTGCGATGCAAGCACACAAATCACCTCTGGAGTACACATGGCACTCCGCGTCGCCATCAACGGGTTCGGCCGCATCGGCCGCAATGTCCTCCGCGCCGCCAAGGCCCGAGGCGCCAAGTTCGAGATCGTGGCGGTCAATGACCTGACCGACACCAACACCCTCGCCCACCTCCTCAAGTACGACTCGGTGCACGGGCGCTATGACGGCACCGTCGAAGCGACCGACGAGGGGATCAAGGTCGACGGCACCACCATCAAGGTGCTGGCGGAAAAGGATCCGGCCAAGCTCCCCTGGAAGGACCTCGGCGTCGACATCGTGCTCGAGTCCACCGGCCGCTTCACCGACCGCGACAAGGCCGCGGCGCACCTCACTGCCGGCGCCAGGAAGGTCGTGATCTCCGCTCCCGCCAAGGGGGAGGACATCACCATCGTCTACGGCGTGAACCACGACAAGTACGATCCCGCCACGCACCACGTCATCTCCAACGCCTCGTGCACCACCAACTGCCTGGTGCCGGTGGTGAAGGTGATCCTGACGAAATTCGGTTTCGTGCGCGGGTTCATGACCACCGTGCACGCCTACACCAACGACCAGGTCATCCTCGACTTCCCGCACAAGGACCTGCGCCGCGCCCGCGCGGCGGCGATGTCCATCATCCCGACCACCACCGGTGCGGCCAAGGCGACGAGCCTCGTCCTCCCCGAAGTGAAGGGGAAGATCGACGGGATCTCTCTCCGGGTGCCGACCGCCGACGTGTCGCTGGTGGACCTGACCTGCGTTGTGGAGAAGGGGACCACGATCGAGGAGGTGAACGCCGCCTTCACCGCCGCGGCCGCCTCGGGCCCGTTGCAGGGGATCCTGGCCGTGAGCCGCGAGCCCCTCGTCTCGATCGACTACACCGGCGACTTCCACTCCAGCACCATCGACGCCCTCTCGACCAATGTGGTCGACGGCACGCTCGTGCACGTCTCGTCCTGGTATGACAACGAGATGGGGTACAGCGCCCGGTGCGTGGACCTGATGGTGTACATGGGCGCGAAGGGCTGAGATCTACTCGAGTCTGGAGTTGGGAGGCGGGAGGGGTGCGGCGGTCAGTGCCGTGTTCTTGACCTGCACCCCTCCGAACTCCTCACTCCCAACTCGATAGCCATGAAGCGTACGCTCCAGTCACTCCCACCCCTCGGCCTCGACGGCAAGCGCGCCCTCGTGCGCGTGGACTTCAACGTCCCGCTCGCCGACGGCAAGGTCACCGACGATACCCGGATCCGCGCCGCACTCCCGACCATCGCCTACCTCCGCGACAAGGGGGCGCGGGTGGTGCTCTGCTCGCACCTTGGCCGGCCGAAGGGGGGACCCGACCCCAAGTTTTCGCTCCGTCCCGTGGCGAACGCGCTTGAGGGTCTTCTCGGTTCGCCGGTGACCTTCATCGAAGATCCGCTCGCCGAGGGATCGGCCATCATCACCAAGCGGCTCCCGCGGGGCGGGGTGGCCCTGCTCGAGAACACCCGCTTCTACCCGGGCGAGGAGAAGAACGACCCGGTGCTCGCGGCCGGCTTCGCGAAGCTGGGCGACTTCTACGTGAACGACGCCTTCGGCTCGGCGCATCGCGCCCATAGCAGCACCGCGGCGGTCGCCAAGCTGCTCAAGCCGGCGGTCTCCGGCCTCCTGATGGAGCAGGAGCTCAAATATCTCGGCGAGGCGCTCGACACGCCGAAGCGACCGTTCGTCGCGATCCTCGGCGGCGCGAAGGTGTCGGGCAAGGTGGACCTGATCGAGACGCTCCTCCCCAAGGTCGACGCCATCCTCATCGGGGGGGCGATGGCGTGCACTTTCTTCAAGGCGATGGGCCTCGAGACCGGCAACTCCCTGGTGGAGAGCGATCGGGTGGAAATGGCCAAGGCTCTCCTCACCAAGGCGGGCGACAAGCTCATCCTCCCCAAGGGGGCAGTGATCGCCGAGAAGCTTGCGGCCGGCGTGGAGACGAAGTCGGTCGTGCGCGAAGCGATCCCGGTGGGGTGGGCGATGTTCGACATCGATGCCGGGTCGGAGCGTGAATTCGCCCGCCGGATCGCCTCGGCCGGCACGGTGGTGTGGAATGGACCGATGGGGGTCTTTGAGACGCCTCCCTTCGACCACGGCACCCGGGCGGTCGCCGCCGCAATGGCCAAGGCCACGGCCACCGGGGTCATCACCGTCGTCGGCGGCGGAGATTCCGTGGCCGCGGTGACCGAGGCGGGGTTGGCGGATCAGATGACGCACGTCTCCACCGGCGGCGGAGCATCGCTCGAGTTCCTCGAAGGAAAAGTCCTGCCGGGTGTGGCGGCGCTGGATGATGTGTAGGCGCCGGCGCTCGGGCGCTGAGGCGCTGCGGCGGTGCTCGCTCGGGCTCGTGCTCCTGGCGGGGTGTTCAGCGCCCCAGCGCCCCACCGCCCCAGCGAGGGACTCCGCCGGCATCGCCATCATTGAGAGCCCGGCGCCGCTCTGGGCCACCGGGAAGGGGTGGGTGGTCGGCGACTCCCCGATGGTCGACATCGCCGGGATCGGATCGCCGGATGCCGCGCTGCGGCTGAGCGACGGCCGGATCGTGGTCGCCGACGGCCGCCCGGTGGGCCTCCGGTACTTCGCGGCCGCCGGACGGCCGCTCTACGACGTCGGCCGCGCCGGGGATGGCCCGGCCGAGTTGCGGAGCATTTACCAGCTCGACCTCACCGCTGCCGATACGGTGGTGGTCTACGACCTCGCCAAGCGCACACTCTTCCTCTTCGATCCGAACGGTTCGCTGGCCCGTTTGGTCGTCGTGGCCGAGAGTCTCACGCCGCGGGGGACCAACGGTTTCCTCCCGAAGGGGATCACCGCGGATGGTCGGTACCTCTTCCAGCGCGACGAGGTCGCCTTCCCCTTCGTTGGCGCTCCCGGCTCCCTAATCACTGACTCGACCCGGCTCTTCTGGCTCTCGCGCCAGGGGACATTCACTGATTCGACCCCACGGCTGGTGGCGGGTGAGCTCTTCGGCTTCGAGCTCAAGGCCGGACACGATCAACGGATCGTGACCCCGTTGGCGCGGCCACTCGCGCCGGCGCTCCGAGTGGTCACGGGCGGCGGGATGGTCTGGGCCGGCGACGGCTCGACCTGGACGGTCCTCGGCTACGACGCCCACGGCGTCGCGACGCGGTTTCTCCGGATCCCGCGGGAGCGGGTACCGTTGACGGCGGCACTCCGCGATTCCTTCATCACGCGCTATCGGGCCCGAGTGGCTGGAGCGGCCCGGCCATCAGTGCCGGCGCAGTTGGCCGAAGGGATCGGCTCGGCCCCCTTCAGCGACCGGCTTCCGGCGTACAACGAACTCATCGCCGGCGAGGACTCCACCCTCTGGGTCCAGCACGTCGGACTACTGGAAGGACTGCCGGGGGACGAGAGTCTGGTCTGGACGGTCTTCGGCGCCGACGGTCGCTGGCTGGGCGATGTGACGATGCCGCCGCAGTTCCGTCCTACCGCAACCGGGCACGGCTGGATCCTCGGACTCTGGCGCGATCCAACAGGCGCCGCCCACGTGCGCCTCTACCCCCTCGTGGAGCGTTGACGATGCGACCGCTGACCTTCGCCGCGAATTGGAAGATGCAGGTCGGCCCCGCCGAGGCGCGCGAGTTCGCGGCCAGGTTCCTCGCGGCCGCTCCGATCACGCTGGGACGAGAACTCTGGTTCTTCCCGCCCGCGGTCACGCTCGAGGCGGCGGCGCACGCGTTCCGCGGGCGCGCGGACGTGAAGGTGGGCGCGCAGGACGTCCACTGGGAGCCGAAGGGGGCGTTCACTGGTGCCATCTCGGTGCCGCTCGCAAAGACCGCCGGGGCCGCAGGGGCGCTGGTGGGTCACAGCGAGCGGCGCCACCTCTTCGGCGAGACCGACGCCGAGACGGCCAAGAAGGTGCGCGCACTCCTCGCCGGCGGGCTCACACCGATGCTCTGTGTCGGGGAGAAGCTCGAGCAGCGCGAGGCCGGAGAGACCGACGCGGTCTGCAAGCGTCAGCTCGTCGCGGCGCTGCAGGGGCTGTCGCCCGCGGAATTGGCACGGGTCATCATCGCCTACGAGCCGGTCTGGGCCATCGGGACCGGGAAGAACGCGACGCCCGCCGACGCCGCAGCGGCGCATAGGGCGATCCGAGGAGTGCTCGCCGCACTCGGCCGAGTCGGCCGAGCCACGGTGTTGTATGGCGGCTCGGTGAACGCGGCGAATATCAAGCCGCTGCTCGGTGAGGACGAACTCGATGGGGTGCTGGTGGGTGGAGCGAGCCTGGATGCGGCGGGGTGGGCGGGGATCGTGGGGAGCTGAGGTGCGAAGTGCGAGGTTCGTAGTCCGAGGTTCACCTGGGCGGGCACCCGAGCACGCCGAACTTCGCACCTCGGACTTCGCACACTGTGGTGCAAGATCGAAGTTGACTGAACGGGGCCACCCCCGCTAAGTTGCTCGCCTTACAGGAGATACGATGTATACGCTGCTGATGGTCCTCATCCTCGTGACCTGCCTGCTCCTCGCCGGAGCGGTCCTCCTCCAAGCCGGCCAGGGGGGCGGGCTCGCTTCGCTCGGCGGTGGGGCGGGGGACAATATCGTCGGCGGTCGTCAGGCCGAGACGATCCTCACCAAGGGCACCTGGTGGCTCGGCGGGGCGTTCATGGTCCTGGCGCTGATCCTCTCGGTGATGTCGGCCCAGCGTGGCCCGATCACCAGCCGCACGCAGGAACTGTTGCAGCAGCAACCGCAGCAGGCCGCCCCGACGCAGGGCGCGCTTCCGCTCGGTGGCAGCGCTCCGACGACCGCTCCGGCGACGACGGCTCCGGCAGGCGGGACGCCCGCGGCTCCGACCGCTCCAGCTCCGACTCCTCGGCCCTGAGTGACCGTGAACCAGACGCGCAGCAGCGGGGTGGCCGGATGACCGGTCGCCCCGCTTTTGTATTGCTCGAGGACGGGACCTGGTATCCAGGGACCGCTCCTTACCCGCTCGCATCCGGATTCGGCGAGGTCGTTTTCACGACCGGACTCTCGGGATATCAGGAGACCTTCACCGACCCGTCGTTCATGGGGCAGATCGTCGTGATGACCGCGCCGATGATCGGCAACTACGGTGTCAACGACGAGGACATGGAATCGTCGAAGCCGCAGGTGGCCGGCGTGGTCGTCCGCGAGCTGGCCAAGCGCGCCTCCAACTGGCGTGCCACCAAGGGGTTGGGAGAGTGGCTGGCGGAACATCAGGTCCCGGTCATCGAAGGGGTCGACACCCGTCAGCTCACCCGGCACTTGCGCGAACGTGGCGCGATGCGAGGGGTGATCGCGGAAGGGACCGAGCCCAACGCGGCACTCACCAGGGAACTCCTGGCGAGCCCCTCGATGGATGGCCTCGACCTCGCGTCCAAGGCCGGCGCCAAGGTGCAGGAGATCGTGGGGAAGGGTCCCCGAGTCGTGGCCTACGACTTCGGGATGAAGCGGAACATCGTCCGGATGCTCGCCGACCACGGGTGCGAAGTGGTCGTGGTGCCCCCGACCACCACCGCGGCGGAGGTCCGGGCGCTCCAGCCGAGGGGTCTTTTCCTCTCGAATGGACCCGGCGATCCGGCGGCTATCACCTACGCCAGCAAGAACATCCGTGAGCTGGCCCAGTCTGGGATCCCCACGTTCGGGATCTGCCTCGGACACCAGTTGCTGGGGATCGCTTTCGGGGGTCGGACCACCAAACTCTTGTATGGTCACCGGGGGGGGAACCACCCGGTGAAGGACCTCCGGACTGGGGAGGTGCTGATCACCTCCCAGAACCACGGATTCGCCGTTGAGGGCGAAAAAGAGGGGGTCAACATCCCCGGAGCCCCCGATCTGGAGGTCACCCACCGCAATCTGAACGACGGATCGGTGGAAGGATTGAGGCACCGGCAGCTCCCGGTCTTCGCCGTTCAGTACCACCCCGAGGCGGCCCCGGGACCCCACGACGCCTTCCCCCACTTCGGGGAATTCCTTCGGTCGATGGGGGTGGAGGCACCCCCCCGAGGGGTCCCTACCCCTTGACAGTCAACAGGTTAGCTCGTACTGTCTCCTCTGCGTGGCCCCTCCCCGGGGCCCTCCCGGAACACCCCCCGGAGGGGAGATGACCAAGGCAGATCTCGTCGAGAACGTCACAGCTTCGATCGCCCGCACCGCGGGTCCTATGATCTCGAAAAAGGACTGCGCGCGTGTCGTCGACGCCTTCCTGGATGCGATCAAGGACGCGCTCAAGGAGCAGGAGAACATCGAAGTGCGCGGATTCGGCACCTTCAAGATCCGGAAGCGGAAGACGCGGATGGCGCGGAATCCCCGCACCGGTGACCCGGTCGAAGTCGCCGCCCGCCCGGTGCCTGTCTTCAAGCCCAGCAAGGAGTTGCGAGCTTTGGTGGCCGACGAGGAAGACGCCGCGACGCGCACTCCTGCCGACCCGGCGGCGTAACCCGCTGGTGGTAAGAAGGTTGAGGCCGCTCCGAGGATGGGGTGGCCTTGTTGCTTTGGTTCCCACGCGCCTCAGCGCCCACGCGCCCATGCGCCTGCGCTTGTTGGACTTAGCTCATCCGGGTTGATTTCATCCGATGTCTGCCACCGTCACCGTTCGCCTCCGCTACCTCGCCCGCTACGCCGAGCTCCTCGGTGTGGAAAGCGAAGAATTGGCGTTGGCCGCGCCCACGACGGTGGGGGATGTGGTGACAGCGGTCCGCGCCAAGCACCCCGCAGCCTCCCAACTTCCCGCTAAGCCATTGTGCGCGGTGAACTTCCGCCAGGCCCTCTGGGGCGACCCGGTGGCGGCAGGGGATGAGGTGGCGCTACTTCCCCCCGTGGCCGGAGGGTGAAATGGCCATCCTGACCGAATCGCCTATTCGGCTCGACCCGCTCATGGACCAGGTCCGCTCTCCCGACCGCGGGGGGATCGCGATCTTCCTCGGCCTGGTCCGCGACCACCATCAGGGCAAAGGAGTCCTCGGCCTCGACTACTCGGCGTATGGGCCGATGGCGGAGGCGGTCACGATCGAGATCGTGACCGAGGCCTCGGGCCACTGGCCTCAGGCCTCGGTGGCGGTACAGCATCGGGTAGGATCGTTGACCGTCGGTGACGTTGCGGTTGCTGTGGTGGCGGCAAGTGCGCATCGGGCCGAGGCGTTCGATGCCTGCCGGTATGTGATCGAGGAACTGAAGAAGCGAGTGCCGGTCTGGAAGAAGGAGATGTTCGTGGATGGGACCGTGGAGTGGGTGGATCCCACGCGGAGTCAGGAGTTGGGAGTTAGGAGGGGTGAGGTGGACAATGCCTAGCAACCCTCCAGGCTCCCAACTCCAAACTCTCGACACTCTCGGCCGGCCGCTGGGCTCTCTCCGCATTAGCGTCACCGACCGCTGCAACCTCCGGTGTGCTTACTGCATGCCGGAAGAGCATTATGTCTGGCTCCCCAAGGCGAGTCTCCTCACGTTCGAGGAGATCACCCGAATCGCAAAGATCTTCGTCGCGCTCGGTGCGTCGAAGCTCCGGTTGACCGGTGGGGAGCCGTTGTTGCGCCACGATCTGCCAACGCTGGTCGGGATGCTGGCAGAGGAAGCGCAGCCCCAGGACCTCGCGATGACGACGAACGGGGTGTTGCTGGAGGCTCAGGCTTCCAGCCTGAGAGCGGCGGGGCTGCAGCGCGTGACGGTGTCGCTCGACACGATGCGGCCCGATCGGCTGGAGAAGCACGCGCGCACCACCCGTCACGCCGACATCATCGCCGGGATCGAGCAGGCGGCGGCGTCGGGGTTCGCCAGCGTGAAGATCAACTCGGTCGTGATCCGCGGGTTCAACGACGACGAGTTGGTCGACCTGCTCGAGTTCGGAAAGCGTGTTGGTGCCGAAGTGCGCTTCATCGAGTATATGGATGTGGGCGGCGCGACCCGGTGGTCGATGAACGACGTCGTGAGCCAGGCCGAAATCATCGATCGCCTTTCGGCGCAGTACGGATCCGTGAGCTCGTCAGCCCGTCAGCTCATCAGCTCTCCAAGTCAGGACTTCGCGCTCCCGGATGGGACCAGGTTCGGCATCATCGCCAGCACGACCCGGCCTTTCTGTCGCGACTGCGA
>JANMWE010000043.1:0-12317 GCA_031393795.1 Gemmatimonadota bacterium | reverse complement strand
AGGGACCGGTGGAGCCAGTCGCTCTGGAACGGGGCCGCGGGGGCGAGAAGCCGGGCCACCGTCTGGAGGCACTCGTGCAGGGTCGCGAGGGCCGCCGGATCGCCGCTCGGACGGTCGGGGGCCCAGAACCGGGCCCGATTGGTCCGCACGTACCAGTTGGAGAGGTCGTCGACCACGAAATCGATGATTGCCCGGGTCCCCGCGGTGACGTCGTACCCCTCCCACGCGGCAGTCACGGCGCGGACAGTATAGTCGAGGCGGCCCAGAATCCAACGGTCGGCGCGTTCCAGGGCCTGGGACCTGGGGCCAGGGGCCTGGGGTGTCCAGTCGCCGGCATACATCGCGAAAAAGCTGTACGTGTTCTTGAGCGTGTTCAGGAACCCCCCCACCGACTCGGGGATCGCCTTGAGGTCGAACCGCTTCGGCAGCCAGACCTGGCTCGACGCGAGCAGGTAGAGCCGCGTGGTGTCGGCGCCGTACTGGTCGATCACCTTCCACGGGTCGACCACGTTCCCCTTCGACTTCGACATCTTCTGGCCCTCGGCGTCCAGGACCAGCTCGTTGACGATCACGTGCTTGTACGCCGGCCGGTCGAACACCGTCGCCGCGATGGCCAGGAGCGAGTAAAACCAGCCACGGGTCTGGTCGACCCCTTCGCAGATGTAATCCGCGACCGCGTGCGCCTTGAACTGCTCGGCGTGCTCGAACGGATAGTGCCACTGTGCCACCGGCATCGCGCCCGAGTCGAACCAGGTATCGATCACCTCGGAGGTGCGCTTCATCGTGCCACCGCAGGCACACGTCCAGCTCCACGCATCGATGAACGGCTTGTGCGGGTCGAAACCGGCCGGGCGCTTCTTCCCGGCCGCCTGCTCCAACGCCTCGTAGCTCCCGATCACGGTGACGTGCTTCTCGTCCTGGTCGCACACCCAGACCGGGAGCGGTGTACCCCAATACCGGTCACGCGAGAGGGCCCAGTCGACATTGTTCTCGAGCCAGCCACCGAAGCGGCCGTCGCGGATCTCCTCGGGATGCCAGTCCACCTGCTGGTTGATCTCGAGCATCCGCGCCTTGACCGCGGTGGTCCGGACGAACCAGGAGTCCTTGGCGAAATAGATCAGCTTGCTGGAGCAGCGCCAGCAATGCGGGTACGAATGCTTGTGCTGCTCGGTGAGGAGGTGCCGTCCCTCGGTCTTGAGCCGCCGGATGATGAGCTCGTTGGTCTCGTCGGCGGTGACCAGCTTCCCCTCGAGCTCGGGCCAGGTGGTGCCCTTGAAGGTGCCATCGGCCGCCACGGGGCGGATCATCGCGAGGTCGTGGAGCTTCCCCGCAGCGTGGTCGTCCGAACCGAAAGCGGGGGCCATGTGTACGATGCCCGAGCCGTCCTCCGCGGTGACGAACGTTCCGGGGATGATGATGGAGTGCCTCCCCGCCTCGGGATCGGGCACGACATCGAGCGGCCGCGTGTAGCGGAGCCCGACCAACTCCTGCCCCTTCACCCCACCGATGCGCGGCGATTCGGCGATCGCCTTCCCCTGCAGCTTGATGGCCCCGGCACGGGCATCGGCAACGATCAACTTCTTGCCACCCACCTCATACACGCCGTAGTCGAGCTCCGGATCGACCGCCGCCGCCACGTTGCTCGGCAGGGTCCAGGGCGTCGTGGTCCACACCACCAGCTCCCGCCCCGAGCCGTCGGTCAGCGGAAAAGTGACGTAGATGCTCTTGTCAGTGACGTCTTCATACCCGAGGGCCAGTTCGTGGCTCGAGAGCGCGGTACCGCAGCGGGGGCAGTACGGCAGCACCCGGTGCCCGCGATAGAGCAGCTCCTTCTTGTGCAGCTCGGCGAGCAGCCACCAGACCGACTCGACGTACTCGTTGGAGTAGGTGACATAGGGCGCGTCGTAGTCGAGCCAGTAACCGGTGCGCTCGGAGAGCTTCTCCCAGTCGCTCTTGTACTGGAAGACGCTCTCGCGGCAGAGGGCGTTGAACTTCTCGACGCCATAGGCCTCGATGTCCTGCTTCCCCTTGAAGCCGAGCTTCTTCTCGACCTCGAGCTCGACCGGGAGGCCGTGGGTGTCCCACCCCGCCTTCCGGGTGACCTGCCGCCCCTGGGCGACGCGGAACCGGCAGATGAGGTCCTTGATGGTGCGGCTGAAGACGTGGTGGATCCCCGGGCGGCCGTTGGCCGTGGGCGGACCTTCGAAGAAGACGAACGGCGCGCCCCCGGCGCGCGACCGTTGCACCTGCTGGAAGAGCTGCTCCTCCTTCCACGTGCCGAGGATGTTGTCCTCGAGCGCGGTGGCCGAGGCGGGCCAGACAGGGAACTTGCTCACGCCGGTCACACCTTGCGCTTGAGGACCAGCTCCGTCTGCGGGTCGCTCCGCTCGACCTGGAGCTGGGCGCGGACCTGCGCGCTCGCCTGCAACCCTTCCACCTCGCCGAGCTGACGCTCGAGGAGGGCGCGGAAGTTGGCGAGATAGGACGAGAACTGCCGTTGCGCCGCTTCGAAGCGCTCGCGGACCATCCGCTCCTGCTCCTCCGCCCGGGCGACGACGCGGAGCGCCTCCGCCTTGGCCTCGCGCAGCACCGACTCCGCCTCGCGCTCCGACTGCAGCTTGGTGTCGGCACGGAGCTGCTGGGCCGAGACGAGCGCCTCGTTCATCGCGCGCTCGCGCTCGCGGAAGGAGCGGAGCTGCTCCTGCATCCCACGGAGCCGTTCCTCGAACTGCGACCGCTCGCGCAGGAGGCGGTCGATCGCCTCGGCCACACGGCCGCGGAACTCCTCCACCTGGGCCGCGTCGTAGCCGCGGAAGGCGCGCGCGAATTCCTGCCCGCGCACGTCGTGTGGTGTGAGATTGAAGACGTCGTCGGTCATCGGTCCCTCGTTCCGAAGAGGAGAGTGCCCAATCGGACCAGTGTCGCGCCCTCTTCGACCGCGACGCCGTAGTCTCCTGACATCCCCATCGAGAGCTCGGGCAGCAAGTGCCCCGCCGCCCGTCCCTGGTCCTGCACTGCGCGGAGTCGCTGGAAGGCGGCCCGCTGGATCGCTGCGTCGTCGGTGAGCTCGGCCATCGTCATCAGGCCGCGGACCTCGATCCGGTCGAGGGCGCGGAGCCGGTCGAGGAGCGCCACGCACTCCGCCGGCTCCACCCCGCCCTTCTGTGGCTCTCCGGACCCATTCACCTGGAGGAGCACCGCCTGGCGCTGCCCGGCGGGAACGCGCTTCTGGAATTCCCCGGCCAGGTCGAACCGGTCGATGGAATGGATCAGCGCGAAGCGACCGATGACCTGCCGGACCTTGTTGCGCTGGAGGGAACCGATCAGGTGCCACTCCACCCTCACATCGGCGGTGGCGTCCTGCTTTGGGAGCGCCTCCTGCACCCGATTCTCCCCCACCGCGTCGAGCCCCGCCGCCGCCGCCGCCCGGACCGCCTCGGGTCCGTGGGTCTTGGTGACCGCCACGATGCGGACCGGATGGGTCCACCCCCCTTTGGCCTGCCGGGCCGCGATCTCCTCGCGTACTTGCGCGAGGTGGGCCGGGAGGTCGGGGAAGTCCATAACCCTGCAATCTAGTTGAGGTTACGGCGGCTCGAAAGCGGTGAGGGGTAACCGGTGAGGGGTGAGGGGGCCGTGTGAGTAGAATTGGCCGCCCCGGGCTGCATTCGGGTTACCACACCGGGACCACAGTTCCTAGCTTCGCAGGGATGCGAGACCACACCTCACTCATCGCCTGGCAGGAGGCCGAAGCGGTCGCCCTGGGGGTCATCGACTTCAGCAAGACCAATTGGCGGCCATGGGCAGCCGCCTTGTATTGGCAGATCCAGAAGTCCTCGCTCTCGGTGCAACTGAACATCGCGGAGGGATATGCCTATACCAAGGGTCCCACGTACTCGAAGCATCTTCGGATCGCCTACGGTTCTGCCATCGAGACTTTGGACCTGCTACGCACGATGACCAAGTGCGGGGCCGTCCCGGAGCAGATGACCACGCCACTCATCAGTCGCTGTGATCGCTCCTGCCGCCTCGTCCTCGGGCTGATCAGAAGCGCAAGAAGGTGATCTCCCCGTTGAGCCCCCTCACCCCTCACCCTTCACCCCTCACCCGCGTTACGGTCGCGGGATCGCCGGCACCGCACCGGTCAGCATCCGCTGGCGCTCCTGCTGCAGCGCGGCCTTGAGCTGGGCGTCGGGACGCATCCGGACGGCGAGCTCGAGGTACCGCACGGCGGTGGCGATGTCCCCCCGGGCGTCGGCCGCGACGGCGAGCAGGATGATCGGCTGGGAGATGTTGCCGGCCACCCCTTCCGCGGCGCTTTCCATCTCGGGGCGGTCGTCGACGGCATCGAGCCCCGCGCGGAGGTAGACCGAATCGACCAGGCGCGTGGTGGTGGGAAGATCGAGCAGGACGCCGTTCAGGCTGCGCGGCGCGAACCGCTGGTCGGTGCTGTCCGGCAAGGTCGGCTGGAGGGCCAGCGCGAGCCCCTGTTGCACCAGGTACTGATCGAGCCCCAGGAAGTTGCGTCCGGCCGAGACCGCCCAGGCGATGGGGCGGCGGCCGAGGTTCTGCTGGATGATGCGAAGGACGCCGATATCGTTGGGAGCGAGGACCGCACCGGCGGGGATCACGTGCGCGATCGGCCCCAGCTGCACGGGGGTGTTCTGGTTCACGGGATGAAGGACACCGGCGATCCCCGCGATCTCGGCGTCGGTCATCGAGTGGACCGGCCAATCGGGACGCGCGCCGGCCTTCCCGCGCCAATGCGGTGCCGAGGCGCTGTCGACGAAGGCGCGGTTCGGGTTGTCGCGCAGCTGGCGGAGATACCAGTCGGTCTGGGCCAACGCGAGGCAGACGATCGTGACGTCCGGTCGGATCCCCTCCACCTCCTGGGCGTACCAGAGGGGGAAGGTGTCGTTGTCGCCGTAGGTGATCAGGATGCCGTAAGGCGGGACCGAGTTGAGCAGATCGTAGGCGAAATCATGCGCGAGCTGCGCCACCGGGGGACGGGCACGCCCCGCCTCGGCCCAATTGGTGGCGACCGGGATGAGGCAGAGGGCCAGCACGGCACCTGCGACGAGCGGCCTGATGCCCGCCGCCACGGACGCGTACGCCTTCCGCGCGAGGAGGACGAGCCCCATCCCCGCCCAGATCCCCCAGATCACGTAGCTCACCACGAAGAAGTAGTCCCGCTCACGCACCTCATGGAGGGAGAAGTCGGGATACTGTGCGTACCCGAGACTGAAACCCGGCTTGAAATTCATGTAGGCCATCAGGCCCAGGCCGGTCGTCAGGAAGAGGACGACGAACATCCCCCACCCCGACCGATCAGCGCGCCGATGGGCCACGGTGCCGACCACACCCAGCAGCGTGTAGAGCGAGGCGAAGGGGACGATCCGCTTCCAGTCGACGATCCCCATCCCCCACTGCCAGAAGAAGTACTGGAAGTAGTTGACGAGCTGCAGCCCGATGATCGTGAGCGACCGCCCCGGATTCCCCTGGCCGTGCGGGATGGTCGGGTCGTCGAGCGGGCCGCGTGGCGGATACTGCTTGCGGCGGATCACATCGAGGAGGCTCTGCCAGTTGTCGGGCTGCGCCTCGTTGATCATCGGGTGCTGGCCGGCGCGGATATAGAGGAAGAAGTAGGAGGTGATCCCGATGACCGCGACCACCAGTGCCACTGACGCGAACGAGGTGCGGCGATGGGTCGCGGCCCAGAGTGCGGCGACCACGAACCCGATCGCCCCGATGACGATGAGCCAAGTGCTCCCGAGCCCCAATCCGATCAGCAGGAACCAGGTCCCGGCCACGACCGCGGTCGTCGCGTGTTCCTGCGACCGCTCGACCGGATCCTTGAGCGGCGACTCCCGCGAGACGAGGGTCAGGAACGCCACCACCGCCGGCCCCACCAGGAGCGCCAGCAGGTGATTCCCGATCGAGAGCCCGGCCAGGTAGAGGATGACGAGGAGGACGCGGTCAGCCCGCTCGGTGCCGCGGAGCTCGCGCCACCGATGCAGCAACCAGCAGACCAACGCGATGACGAACATCGCGATGGCGTAGACCTCGGTCTCGTTCGAATTCTGCCAGTTGGTGAAGGTGAACGCGCCTGCCAACGCGGCGCCCCCCGCCCCGACCTGCACGAGCCAGCGCGGCGCCCCTGCCTCCGCGAGCGCCGGTACCCGCCGGAGCGTTTCCCACGCGACGAGGCCGAAGCAGGCGGTGCCGGCGGCGCTGGCCACGGCGGTCAGCATGTTGACACGCCAGGCCCAGCTACCGAAGTGCAGGAGCGTGGCCCAGGTGTGTGCGAGCATCACCCAGAGCGGCGTTCCCGGCGGGTGCGGCACACCCAGGATCTTCGACGCGGCCAGGAATTCACCGGCATCCCAGAGCGTGACGCTCGGCGCGAGGGTGGCGACGAGGATCGCGAGCGCCACCGCGAAGAGGGCGAGCGCGAAACGCCACCGTTCGGCGGCGGTCGGGTGGCTTGTCCTGAGCGCCAGCGAAGGATCTTGCGGCAAGGGGGTCATGAGTTCGGGGCCGAGGTGGTCGGGTCGGAGAGGGTCTTCGCGTCGGGGCGGGAATAGGCCAGCGCGCGCCGGACCTGGTCATGATCGAGATCACGGTACAACCGACCGCGGAGCGCCAGTGCCAGCTGCCCGGTCTCTTCACTGACCACGAACACCAAGGCATCGGTCTCCTCGGAGAGTCCGAGGGCGGCGCGATGGCGGGTGCCGAGGGAGCGGTCGGCGATGGGGGTCTCGGTGAGCGGGAGGATCGCCCCGGCGGCGGCGAGCCGCTCGCCACGGATGATCACCGCCCCGTCGTGCAGCGGCGAGGGCGGGAGAAAGATGCTCTGCAGCAGCTCGGCCGAGACGATCCCTTCGACCGCGGTGCCGGAGGAGGCGACCTCTTCGAGCGAGGCATCACGCTCGACGGCGATGATCGCCCCGATCGATCCGCGCGAGAGCCGCGCCAGGGCCTCGGCGATCTCCTCCGCCACCGCGGCACTCGCGCCGCCGACGAAGATGCGGAAGGGCCGCGCCCGCCCCAGGCGCGCGAGCGCCTGGCGGAGCTCCGGCTGGAACACCACGGCGAGAGCGAACACGCCGTACGTGAAGAGGGCCGAGAGGAGGTACGTCACCATCGTGAACTTGAGGAGTGAGGCCGCGAGCCATCCGGCCAGGAGGACGAGGAGGCCGAAGACGATCTGGAGGGCGCGCGTGCCGGCGAGGAACCGGAGCAGCCGGTAGATGACGTACGCGACGAGCACGATCTCGACGGCGTCACGCCAGTTGGGCGCGAGGAGTCTCAGCTGGTCGGGGGGCATCAGGTCTCTCCAAGGGCGTGAGCGACGGCGAGGGCGTCGCGGACAGCGGCCGGGTCGTGGACCCGGAAGAGATGGGCGCCGCGCTCGGCCGCCGACAGGCAGGCCGCGGCGGTGGCGCGGTCACGGTCGTCGGCGGCCCGGCCGGCCAGCTCGCCCAGGAATCGTTTCCGGGACAACCCGACGAAGGTCGGGCGGCCGAGCGCGACGACCGCGGCGAGCTGGTCGAGCAGAACGATGTTCTGCTCCGGGGTCTTGGCAAAGCCGAATCCCGGGTCGACCGCGACCGCGTCGAGCGGGATACCCGCATCGGTCGCGCGCGTCACGCCCTCACCCAGTTCGCGGCAGACCGTCGCGGTCACGCCCTCGGGATACTGCGCGTGGGTGTACGAAGCGAGGTCGGCGAACCCCCCGCGCGAGTGCATCACGACCGCCCCCGCCCCGGCCTCGGCGATCACGCCTCCCATCGCCGGGTCGAAGCGGAGGCCGCTCACGTCGTTGACGATCCAGGCGCCGGCGGCGAGCGCGGCCCGAGCGACGGCGGATTTGGTGGTGTCGATCGACAGAGGGCAAGAGGGCAAGCGGGCAAGCAACTGCTCGATAACGGGGACGACGCGGCGCAGTTCCTCATCGGCCGGAACGGGTATCGCCCCGGGCCGGGTCGATTCGCCGCCGATATCGAGCATCGTCGCGCCGGCATCGATCATCCGTCGCGCGTGATCGACGGCCGCCTGCGTGGTCGGGTGCGTGCCGCCGTCGCTGAAGCTGTCGGGGGTGACGTTGAGGATCCCGACGATGATCGGTCGCTGAAGGGGGATGGTGCCGCGGCCAGTGGGCCAGTGGGCCGGTGGCCCAGCGGGCAACGCCAGCCCCACTGCGGTCGCCAATTCGGAGAGTTCGGGGGGCACGGTCCATGGCCGGGCGAGCGCGGAGAGCCGAGCGACAGTCCCCGCGAGCAGGACCCAATCATCTCCTGTCAGCAGGTCGAGCCCCATCTTCAAATTCCACTGCTGCAGCGCCTCGATGGCGGGCGCACCGACGTCCGCGACGACGATAGCCGCCGGGCCGAGCCCGTCAGCAGCGGACTCGGCCCGAGATCCGTCCCAACCGTGGCCGCGAAGGAATTCAGCGAACGCGGCGCGGCGATGGACGGGAAGAAAGCTCGCCTTCACGCCCCCGACGGTTCGGGCGCGGGCCCGCCGAGGATCGGCGGGACGACCGGGCGCACGTCGGGCCGGGCCGCGGTCACCGGCGCCGTGGGCGCGCTCGGCATCGGCGGCTCTTCCTTCGGAGGGAGGATCTTGCCCGCCTGCAGCATCGTGACGTCCTCGCCATTGAGGGTCTCGCGCTCGAGCAGGGCCAGCGCCACGCGATCGAGGAGGTCGCGGTGCTCGGTGAGCACCACGCGGGCCAGGGCGTAGGCCTGGTCGAGCAGCCGCTTCACTTCTTCGTCCACCATCTTGGCGGTGTGCTCGGAGACCTCGTGGCGCTGTCCGTAATCGCGGCCGAGGAACACTTCGGCGCTCCGCACCTCGACCGCCATCATCCCGACCCGCTCGCTCATCCCGTAACGCGTCACCATCTGGCGGGCGATGTCGGTGGCCTGCTGGATGTCACTGCCCGCGCCGGTGGTGACCTTTTCGGGGCCGAAGATCAGTTCCTCGGCCACCCGGCCGCCGAAGCTGATCGCGAGGCGCCCCACCAGCCACTGCCGGGTGGCATTGAGCCGGTCCTTCTCCGGGAGGGAACTCATCAACCCGAGCGCGCGGCCGCGCGGCACGATGGTGACCTTGTGCACCGGGTCCGACCCCGGGACGATGAGCGACACCACCGTGTGCCCCGCCTCGTGGAAGGCAGTGAGCTTCCGGTCCTCTTCGGAGAGCACGAGGCTCCGGCGCTCGAGGCCGAGCATCAGCTTGTCCTTGGACTCCTCGAAGTCGTGCATGTCGACGACCGACTTGTTGCCGCGCGCCGCGAGCACCGCCGCCTCGTTGACGAGGTTGGCGAGGTCGGCCCCGACCATCCCGGGGGTCCCCTTGGCCACGATGTCGAGCCGCACGTCGGCGCCGAGGGGGATCTTCCGGGTGTGGACCTTCAGGATCTGCTCGCGCCCCTTGGCGTCGGGGGCATCGACGACGATCTGGCGGTCGAAGCGGCCGGGCCGGAGGAGCGCGGGGTCGAGCACGTCGGGCCGGTTGGTGGCGGCGATGAGGATGACGCCGTCGTTCGACTCGAAGCCGTCCATCTCGACCAGCAGCTGGTTGAGCGTCTGCTCGCGCTCGTCGTGCCCGCCGCCCAGGCCGGCGCCGCGGTGACGCCCGACGGCATCGATCTCGTCGATGAACATGATGCAGGGGGCGTGGGCCTTCCCCTGTTCGAAGAGGTCGCGCACGCGGCTCGCGCCGACGCCGACGAACATCTCGACGAAGTCGGACCCCGACATCGAAAAGAAGGGACGTCCCGCCTCCCCCGCGACCGCGCGAGCGAGGAGCGTTTTGCCCGTCCCGGGTGGGCCGACCAGCAGCGCGCCCTTGGGGAGGCGGCCGCCGAGTCGGGTGAACTTGTGCGGGTCCTTGAGGAACTCGATGATCTCCTGCAGTTCCCCCTTGGCCTCATCGGCCCCCGCCACGTCGGCGAAGGTGATCTTGGGCGTGTCCCCGGTGAGCATCTTGGCCTTGCTCTTCCCGAAGCTGAAGGCGCGGTTGCCGCCGGCCTGCAGCTGACGGATCAGGAAGAACATCAGCCCGAACATCACCAGCCAGGGCAGCGTGTTGAGCAGGAAGAGCCCGATACCGCCGGTATCCTCCTTGGCCTTGATCGGGACCTTGGCGGCCTCGAGGCGGGCCAGGAACTGCTCGCTGTCCTTGATGGGGAGGAGCACCGAGAAGCCGCGCGCGGAGCGCCCGTCCTCCTGGGGCACGGGGGCCTTGAACTCGCCTTCGATGCGGGTGCCGTCGATGAAGACGACGTTCTGGATGTTGCCCGCGTCGAGCTGCGTCTGGAACGCGGTGTAGGCGAATTCCTGGATGCCGCCCGCGCGCTTGCTCATGATCTGAAAGAGGAACAGCGACACCAGGATGACCAGCACCCAGAGTGCAGCACTCCGGGAGAGGCCGGCCCAATTGGGGCCCTGGGGACGCGGGGGGGTGCGATCGGTCATCTATTCCAAGTCCGCGATGAACGGCAAATGCCGGTACTCTTCGGCGTAGTCGAGCCCGTAACCCACCAGGAAGGCTGGGGGGGCGTGGAATCCCACGAAACGGAGCTCCTTCGGCGGCTCCGGGGCGATGCGCTTGTCGAGCAACGCCGCGATGGCGAGGCTCGCGGGCCGGCGCTCTCCGAGGAGGGCCACCAGCCGGTTGAGCGTCCGGCCACTATCAATAATATCCTCGACGAGCAGGACGTGCTTCCCGGCCAGGTCGATCGCCGGGTCATAGGTGATCCGGACGTTCCCGCTGGAGCTCTTTCCGGCTCCGTAGCTCGACACCACCAGGAAGTCCAGCTGGACCGGCCGCTCGATGGCGCGCACGAGGTCGGCCATGAAGAGGATGCTACCCTTGAGGATGCCCACCACCAGCAATTCGCCGCTGGGATAGGCCCGGGCGATCTCCTTCCCCATCTCCGCCACGCGACGCTGGATCGTGGCCGCGTCGTAGACGATCGACTTCATCGACTTCCCGCCGGTGCGCCGGAGATCCTCAGGCGACATGGACATCGACACGCAAGGCCTCGGCCCCTTCGGGCGGGAGGAGGTCGGTAGAACGGCAGACGCCCGGGATCCAGACCAGATCACCACCGGCATCGAAGAGAGGCCAGCGCGCCCGGCGACCGGCCGGCACACGGGCGTCCTGGAAACAGCGGACCGCGAGCCGGCGGCCGGTGCCGCCGAGGGGGGAGATCCGGTCCCCGCGACGCCAGGGGCGTACAGCCAAAGTATCGGGGAGGAACCACGCGGTGAACCCTCCCCGCACTTGTACTGACGGGGCCGGCTCCCGCCGCCACGCCACCTTCCATCCCCCCCAGATCGCGGAGCCCGACCCGCCATCGAGCGCGATCGGCGCGAGCGCACCGGCCGGCCACTCCGGGCGGACCACCAGCCGTCCGAATGAAAGCTCCGCCACCCACCCGGCGCCGAGCTGGGCATACTTGCCGCTCACCCCGCCTACGGCGAGCTCTATCGCACGCCGCGCGGCACGGTGGCCGACGACCCCGCCGGCGACGCGACCCAGGGAACGGACGATGGCCTGGGCGAGGGCCGGCTCGGCGCGGGCGACCGCGGCCGCGGAGACCGAGGGACCGGTCGCATCGTCCTTGAACTCGAGGTCGGCCCACCCCCGGAGCACGGCACCCCACGCGTCGCTGTTGCGCTCGGCATCGCGGGCGGTACGTCGGAGATGGCGATCGACGGCGGGGACCCGTTCCCGGAGCTGCGGCAGGATCGACCCGCGGATCCAGGAGCGGAGGTGCCGGTGATCGACGTTGGCGGGATCTTCCCAGGCGGTGAGACCGCGGGAGACCAGATAGTCCCGGAGCACCGCGCGCGGGACGGCGAGGAGCGGGCGGACCAGCAACCCGCGGCGGAGTTCCATGCCGTGGAGCCCCGCCACTCCGCTCCCCTTCAACTCGCGCAGCAGCACGGTCTCGGCCTGATCGTCGGCGTGATGGGCGAGGAAGATGACCGCCGCGTCCTCGCGGAGGGCGACCTGGCGGAACCAGCCGTGGCGCGACGTGCGGGCCACCGTCTCGGTGGGATAGGCGTGTTCCGCGCCGAGGTGGAGGTGGCCGACGACACAGGGGAGGTCGTAACCGCGAGCGATCTCCTGGACCTGCTCGGCGATCTTGGCGCTGTCGGGATGGATGCCATGGTCGGCGTGCGCGACGATGAGCTCCAGCCCATGCTCGGCGCGGGTGGCGACGAGGAGATCGAGGAGGGCGAGGGAGTCGGGGCCACCGGAGACCGCGACCAGCGCGCGCCCGGCCGGGAGGCGGAGACGGG
>JANMWE010000164.1:0-8594 GCA_031393795.1 Gemmatimonadota bacterium | reverse complement strand
CCCGTCGATGCGGGGCGACCACCGGCTCGTCCTCGAGAATCTCCGCGCCCTCGGTTTCGTGCGGGTCCAGGTCGACGGCGTCGGGCATCACCTGGACGAGCTCCCCGAGGGGATGGACCTCCACGGCTCGGCCGAGGTCCTCATCATCGTCGACCGCCTGTCCACCGACGCCGGGATGCGCGGCCGCCTGGTGGACGCGATCGAGCTCGCCTTCAGCGAGGGGGAGGGGGTGGCGCTGGTGCTGACGGAGTCGGGAGTTGGGAGTCAGGAGTTGGGAGCGCCACACAGCACCCCTCCGAACTCCAAACTCCCAGCTCCCTTTCGGTTCACCGAATTCCCCTCCTGCTCCAACTGCGACACCCCGGCGCCGACCCTCACCCCCGCCCTCTTTTCATTCAATAACCCGCGCGGGGCCTGTCCGGGGTGCAATGGCTTCGGCGCCGTGCTGGAGTACGACGAGTCGCTCGTCATCCCCGACCCGCGACGCAGCGTCGCCCAGGGCGCGATCGACCCCTGGACCAAGCCCCGCTATGAGACCCGCCGCAAGCTCCTGGCCGACACGGTCAAGAAGCTCGGCGGCGCAGTGGACATCCCGTGGTCCAAGCTCAAGAAGTCGATCCAGCGCGAGCTCCTCTACGGCAAGACCGGACGCTACGTCGGCATCTTCCCTTTCCTCAAGGGATTGGAGGAGAAGCGGTATAAGCAGTACATCCGCGTCTTCCTGCGGCAGTATCAACTCGCCAAGACCTGCCCCGTCTGCCTCGGGACCCGGCTCAAGCCCGACGCGCTGGCGGTGAAGATCGGCGGGAAGAACATTGCGGAGGTCTCCGCGCTCCCGCTCGACCACCTCGGCACCTGGCTCCACGGCGTGGAGTGGACCTCGTTCCAGCGGACGATCGCCCAGATGGTCCTCACCCAGCTCGACGCCCGTATCTCGTTCCTGCTCGACACCGGCCTCGGCTACCTCACCCTCGATCGCCAGACCCGCACCCTTTCCGGGGGTGAAGCCCAGCGGATCTCCCTCTCCAACGCGCTGGGAGCGAGCCTCGTCGATGCGCTGTACGTGCTCGACGAGCCTTCGATAGGCCTCCACCCGCGCGACATCGACCGGCTCCTTTCGCTCCTCACGCGGCTGCGCGACATGGGGAACACCGTCGTCGTCGTCGAGCACGACCTCGCCGCGATCAAGCATGCCGACTTCATGCTCGAGATCGGCCCCGGCGCGGGTGAGCATGGCGGCGAAGTGGTCTACGCCGGCCCACCGTCGGGCGCCGGCGATTCCCTCACCGGGCAGTATCTCTCGGGTCGCAAGCGGATCGGCGTGCCGAGCGTGCGGCGGCCGGCGGGCCCGTCGTGGCTCAAGATCAGGGGGGCGCGGCTGCATAACCTTCAGGGGATCGACGCCGACATCCCGCTTGGCGTGCTGACCGTCGTGACCGGGGTGTCGGGCTCAGGCAAGAGCACGCTGGTGCACGACGTGCTCTACCGCCAGCTCGCCGCGCGCATCCGTGGCGACCACGGCGCCAAGACCCACCTCGGCGAGACCGTCGGTGAGGTGACCGGCCTCTCGGGCGCGGACCTGGTCGAGGACGTGCTGCTCATCGACCAGCAGCCGATCGGCCGGAGCCCCCGGTCAAATCCGATCACCTACGTCAAGGCGTTCGACGAGATCCGCGAGCTGTACGCCGCGCAGCCCACCTCGCTCCAGCGCGGCTACACCTCCAGCACCTTCTCCTTCAACCTCGAGGGCGGCCGATGCGAGGCGTGCGAAGGCGCCGGCGCCGTCCAGGTGGAGATGGTCTTCCTGGCCGACGTCTTCGTTCCCTGCGAGACCTGCAATGGGACCCGCTTCAAGCGCGAGGTGCTCGACGTCAAGATCAAGGGACACTCGATCGCCGACGTGCTGCAGTTCACGGTCGAGGAGGCCCTGGCGCGCTTCCGGCACCAGAAGAAGCTCGGCGCCGCCCTCCATCAGCTCCAGCAGGTGGGGCTTGGCTACCTGCGGCTCGGCCAGCCGGCGACGACGCTGTCGGGCGGAGAGGCCCAGCGACTCAAGATCACCCGCGAACTGATCGCGGCGGGAAAGAGGAAGGGGCGGAAGCTCTATATCCTCGACGAGCCGACCACCGGGCTCCATCTGGACGACGTGCGGGTGCTGATCCAGGTGCTCGACAAGCTGGTGGACGCAGGGAACACGGTGATCCTCATCGAGCATCACCTCGACGTGATCAAGCGGGCCGACTGGATCATCGATATGGGCCCCGAGGCCGGCAGCGGTGGCGGATTGGTCGTGGCGCAGGGGCCGCCGGAGGAGATCGTGAAGGTCCCCGCCTCCCACACCGGTCGCTACCTTCGGACGGTCCTCTTCGAGTAGAGTAGGGCCATTCACCACGGTGGATCGGAGGGACACGGAGATCCACGGAGCAAGAATGTTGTGGGCCCACAATCGTGATCTCGACTGTAGGCCCACCCAGGTCCATCTCCGTGCCTCTCCGTGAAGCTCCGATCCTCCGTGGTGAATGGACTAACTCACCGATGAGCGCAGGAGGTCCCACGTCGCCCGGACGACGCGCTCGGAGGTCTGCAGCGACCCGATGCTCCAGCGGATCACGTACTTCCCCCTGAGCGTCGTGTGCGTGAGCAGCGCCTTCCCCGTCGCGTTGATGCGGGCAAGCAGCTGACGATTCAGTGCGTCCACCTCCGGATCGTCCGCCGCCATCCCCTTCGGGCGGTACCGGAAACAGACCAACCCGAACGGGCTCGGTGCCAGCACCTCGAACGCCGGATCGGCCTCGACCATCTCCCGCACCACCCCCGCCAGCCGGATATGCTCGCGCAGCACCGCGCGGAGCCCTTCCACCCCGAAGTCCCGGATGACGAACCAGAGCTTGAGCGCGCGGAATCGTCGGCCGAGCGGGATCCCCCAGTCGCGGAAATTCACCACTTGGTCGTCGGCCGACCACTTGAGGAACTCGGGATTCGCGCCGAATGTCGCGATCAGGTGCCCGGGGTCCTTCACGAAGTAGGCTGAGCAGTCGAACTGGGCGAAGAGCCACTTGTGGGGGTTGAAGACGTACGAGTCGGCGTGCTCGACCCCGCGGAAGTGGGGACGCATCTCGGGCAGGATCGCCGCGCTCCCCGCATATGCCGCATCCACGTGCAGCCACGCCGCGTGCGTCTGCGCCACCTTGGCGATCGCCTCGACGTCATCTACGCCGGTGGAGCTCGTAGTGCCGATCGTCGCGACCACCGCGCAGGGGATCAGCCCCGCCGCCTTGTCGGCCGCCATCGCGCGCGCCAGCTCTTCCACTCGCATCGCGTACGCGTCGTCGGTCGGGACCTTCCGGAGTCGCCCCTCGCCGAGTCCGGCGAGCCGCACCGCCTTGTCGATGGAGCTGTGCGCCTCGCGCGAGGCGTAGACCACCAGCTTGTCGGCCCCCGGCGCCGCCGCTCCCTCCTTCGCGAACCGGAACCTGGTCGCACGCTCGCGCGCCTCGAGCAAGGCGACCAGCGTGGCGCTCGATGCGGTGTCCTGCAGCACCCCCGTGAAGCTGTCCGGCAAACCGATCATCTGCCGCAGCCACTCCATCATCGCCTGCTCGGTCTCCGTCGCGGCGGGCGAGGTGTTCCACGACATGCACTGCGCCCCCATCGCCGCCGTCAGCATCTCGGCCAGGATCGACGCGGGACTGTGGTCCCCCGGGAAGTAGGCGAAGAAGGCCGGGTGATCCCAGTGCGTCATCCCCGGAAGGACGATCCGTTCGAAATCGGCCATCACCCGGTCGAACGGTTCCGCTCCTTCCGGCGCCGCGCTCGGCAACGCGCGACGGACGTCGCCCGGCCTCGTCTCGGGTGAAACGCGCCGGTCCTCGAGGGTCTCGAGGTAGTCCGCCATCCAGTCGGCGAGGAGATGGGCGTTTGTACGGAATTCCTTGAGGTCCATCACAAGCGTGACTCCAGGGCTGTTGGCTATTGGCTATTGGTGGATCTCGGTAGATTCTGGCATCAACGAAGGAAGCTACCAAGACCGCGCCCGCATCGGATTCACCAATAGCCAATAGCCAACACCCCAGATGGCGCTCTACTACACTCTCCTCCCCACCGCCCTCGGCCCCCTCGGCCTCGGCTGGAGCGACGCCGGGATCCGGCACATCTACCTCCCCGAGGCGACTCCCGAGGCCACCGCCGCGAGGCTCGAGGCGAAGGGGTACCAGAAGCGCCGAGCGATCGCGAAAGAGCTCGACCACTCCGCCAAGCGGATCGCCCAGCACCTGCGTGGGCATCCGGTGGACTTGGGAGAGGTGGTGCTCGACCTCGATCATCTCCCCGAGACCCGGCGCCAGATCTACACCACGCTCCGCGCCGTTCCGTCCGGCACCACGCTCACCTATGGAGAGCTGGCCGAGCGCGCGGGGATGCCGGGGACGCAGCAGAGCGTGGGGACTGCGATGGGGGAGAACCCCTGCCCCGTGGTGATCCCCTGCCATCGTGTCCTCCCTGCGGGCGGCAAGCTCGGCAACTACTCGGGCCCGGGCGGAGCCGAGACCAAGGCGCGGATCCTCCGGATCGAAGGGCTGAACATCTGGTCGCCGCGTACTCCTCCCCAGCGGAACGCCGACGGGCTCGAGTACGACTGGCACGAAGCGGTCGCGCACCTGCGGAAGGCCGATCCGATCCTCGCCAAGCACTTCAAGCGACTCGGCGACGAACGACTCCAGGCCCGCGCGATGGAAGATCCATTCCTCTATCTCGCCCGCTCGATCACCTTCCAGCAGCTCGCTGGCGCCGCGGCGCGCACCATCTGGGGCCGGGTGCTCGACCGCTTCAAGGCGAAAGGGCGACTCCCGACCCCTGAAGCGATGCTCGCGATGCCGGTGGCCGACCTCCGGAGCGCGGGGCTCTCTGCCGCGAAGACCGCCGCGATGAAGGACCTCGCCACCAAGGCGCTCGCAGGGATCCTTCCTCGCACGAAGGACCTGGCCAGGATGAGCGACGACGAGATCGTCGCGCGCCTCTCCGCCGTCCGCGGGGTCGGCCGCTGGACGGTCGAGATGACCCTCATGTTCCGACTCGGCCGTCCCGATGTCCTCCCCGTGGACGACCTCGGCGTCCGGAACGGCTTTGACAGGGTCCACGACCGGAAGAAGAAGGTGACGCCGAAGGAACTCGCGGCCTACGCCGAGCGGTGGAAGCCGTATCGGACGGTGGGGAGCTGGTTGATGTGGCGGGTGCTGGAAGAGAAAGCGGGGTAACGCGAGATCGCCCCGCTGAGATCCGCCGTGATCGCGGACAGCAGGACCAGGGGCGATACCAACGCTCCCGTGAAAGTCAGATGACCCGGGAAGGGCAGCACCAACTCAGAGGGGACCGGATTCGGATCACCTGGTTCCTGTGGCGTTCTCAAGCACCTCGCTATAGAGCTGGACCAATTCCGACCTGATCACCTGCTTGTCAAATTGTCCTGTCAAGGCGGCTGAGAGTCTGGTCGCGTCTGCACAATAGAGTTGGTCATCGAGCAATCTCTTTGTCAACGCGACAAAGTCTGACAGCGAGACTGCGCTCAGGTAGGGGTGCTTGTAGAGCCGGCGGTACTCCTCCAGGTCCCGGTATACCACCGGCATCCCGCATGCGGCCGCTTCGAGGGGGGCAAGGGGGCAGTTCTCCTGGTACGACGGGAACAGGAAGATGTCGGCTGCGGCATAGATCGCTGGCATGTCTCGGAGATCGTGCAGGCCGGCAAAGCGGATATTCCCGGACGCTCCTCTGATCCGCTCATCGATCCTGTTCATTCCCTCGGTGAATGCTCCGAAGGGTCTTCCCCCTACCCAGATGAATGTGGCATTGGGGATCGCTTCCCCGATATCGATGAAATCCTCCACCCCTTTGCGCTCCTGCAGTTGCCCGACACCCAGTACGACCCTGTCCGTGTCGGCCAATCCCAGCAGGGCGCGTCCTGCCTGCCTTCGCTCCGCCGTGCGTTTCCACCGTTCCGCCATGATGGGATTGGTGATCCTGGCGATCGGTGTGGTCACGCCCAATGCCCTGATCGCGTCTTCGACCATGGGTGATATTGCGATCAACATATCGGAATAGGAGAAGACCATCTTGAAGTAGGCTCGTACCAGCGGCAGCAGATATTTCCAGGCCACGAGCGATCCCTTGATGGAGTCTGGAATGACGTGCACGGTGTGAATGCGGCGACCCTTGTACTTCCGCCCTATCCAGAAGTAATACGGGCCATAGGTCTGGGAGTGAAGAACATCCCCGGTCCCTTCAGTGTTGACGACCACCTCGATGTCATCCTCGGACTTCAACAGTTCGACCAGGTCGATAAAAGCGGTGTGCACTCCCTGGCCTTTGGTCACATAAGCAGTCTCGGATATCACGTGTACGATCATGTGGAGTCGGAGTTCATCCGGTTTGGTGGACGGTGAGCGAGCTGGGATCCAACCCTCGCTGAAAGCGCGCGATCGAGCTCGGCAGCAGAACTCGCGGATCGAGGGAAGGTTACGACCTGCACCCCCGATCCGCCACAGCCGCCCGTCCAGGCCCGAAGGGCGGCGCACCGGTCGACTGACAGGTCGGGGGTGAATCTCTATACCCTGGAAGAGAAAGCGTGAGGGGTAAGAGGTGAAGGGACGACCAGGGACAGGACCAGACCGAGCGGGAGTCATCCTGAGCGAATCGAAGGATCTTGCCCGCGGTGATCGGTCGTCGCGCCCACGACGACGGTTCAGAGGGCGGTAGATCCTTCGCTCCGCTCAGGATGACCTCGTCTCACGACCAAGTCCCCCTCACTCCTGACCCCTCACCCCTTACCTTAGTTCCATGCGCTCCCGCCTCCTCTTCCTCCTCAAGTACTTCCTCTTCTGGCTCGGATTCTTCGTGGCCGGGAAGCTGGTCTTCCTCACCTGGTTCCTCCGCCAGACCGCCGAACTCCCCACCGCCACCGCGGTGGGGATCATCCTGCACGGGCTCCGGATGGACGCCGCGGCGACGGCCTACCTCGTCGCCCTCCCCTTCCTGCTGGTGGTCGCTTCCTCGTTCATCCCGTGGCGCCATATCCGCCCGGCCATCAAGTGGTGGACCATCCCGGTGCTCATCTATACCGCCGGGCTCACAATGGGGGATCTGGAGCTCTATAAGGAGTGGGGCTTCCGGATCGACGCGACCTGGCTCCAGTACCTGAAGACCCCGGCCGAGTTCGGGGCGAGCATCACGACATCGCCGCTCTGGTTGCTGTTCGGGATGATCGGGGTCATGTCGTTCGCCGGACTCTGGGCCTTTTTCCGGTGGGTGTTGCCCGGCGCGGACGGGATGCCGGTCGGCGGCTGGATGGATCGGACCGGGAGCGCGCTCACGACCGCGTTCTGCTCCGCCCTTCTCATCATCCCGGCCCGCGGCGGGCTCCAGCTCGCACCGATCAACCACAGCTCGGTCTATTTCTCCGACTCCGACTTCGCGAATCAGGGCGCGATCAACGTCGACTGGAACTTCTTCAATTCGATGTACCGAGGTGAGGAGGACAAGACCAATCCGTACGTCGTGATGCCCGACAGCGTGGCGACGGCCATCCGCGACTCGCTGCTGACGCGCGGCGCGGCCGCGCCGAGCCGGCGACTGCTCCGGATCGCCCGGCCGAACGTCATCATCATCATCTGGGAGGGGTTCACGGCCAAGGCGGTGGGCGCCCTGGGTGGCGTGCAGGGTGTCGTCCCGCGGTTCGATTCCCTCACCCGCACCGGCGTCCTGTTCGACCGGTTCTATGCCTCGGGCAACCGCACCGACAAGGGGATCGCCGCCATCCTGAGCGGATACCCGCCCTTGCCCAAGACCTCCATCGTCAAGGAACCGAAGAAGTATATCGGCCTCCCCGGGCTCGGCCGGAGCTTCCGCCACGTCGGGTACAGCACCGAGTTCCTCTATGGTGGGGAGCTCGAGTTCGCCAACCTCCGCGCCTTCATCAGCACCAACGGATTCTCGCGCCTCGTGGACAAGGCGAGCTTCCCGCCGTCGAGCTGGAACTCGAAGTGGGGGGCGCACGACCATGTCCTCTTCCAGCGGATACTGGCCGACGCCGACAGCGCCAAGACACCCTTCCTGTTCACGGCGCTGACCCTCTCGAGCCACGAGCCGTACGACATCCCCGTCGGTTACGCCTTCGGCGACTCGACCAAGACCGCGAAATACTTCAGCTCCCTGCACTACGTCGATTCCGCCCTCGGCGCCTTCATCGCGGAGGCCTCGAAGCGGCCCTGGTGGGACTCGACCGTGGTGATCATCCTCGCCGATCACGGGCACCGGCTTCCGGCCATCGAGCTCACCAGCGATCCGTACCGCGAAGAGACCCACCACATTCCGCTGCTCTGGTTGGGCGGCGCGCTGGCGCGACACGGCGTCGTGTTCCACGAGCTGGGCGACCAGGACGACCTCGCGCCGACCCTTCTCGCGCAGCTCGGGCTGGACCATTCGGGCTACAAGTGGGGACAGGATCTCTTCGCGCCGGGGCATACGCCGTTCGCGTACTACACGTTCAGCGACGGGTATGGCTACATCACCGACCGCGGCGGGCTGATGTGGGATAACGTGGGGCG
>JANMWE010000300.1:0-3047 GCA_031393795.1 Gemmatimonadota bacterium | reverse complement strand
CCACCGCCGGAACCTCGCCATCCTCGAGCACTGGCTGGCCGAGCCGGAGCACGCCGTGCGCCGCAGCACTATCGCGCTGGTGGTAGCCGTGGTAGTGCTGATGCTGGTGCTGGCTACGGCGTTCGCACTGGCGGTGTGGTTAGTGATCTGGATCGTCAGCAGGTTGTCCGGTCAATAGAAGAACTGCGCATGCAGAAGTGCAGAAGGAGCGGAACGTTCAGGTCAAGAGCTGCGATCGCCGCAACGGACCGAAGCGTTCTGCCCTCTCTGCCGTTCTGCATGTGCGGTTCAGTTCCGTGCTGAACTTACTGTGTGAGTTTAGCCACCTCGATGTTCGCCGCCACCACGCGATCCACTTCCTCCCCCAGCTTCCGCACCGCATCAAGATCCGGGGTGAGCGCCGACGCTGAACCCGAGCTGGAGAGGGATGCACTCCCGGGACGGGAAGGCCATCGTTGGGCCTGAATGGCCTTCCAAGAAACGCTCTCGGCAAGCTACGTTCATTTACGTGGACTTATCCATGATCGCCCCCGGAAGGGGCGCCCCCGGACCGCCGACTTTGGGAACGATCCTGATGCGTCGCCTGCAGATCCTGCTCGCCCTCGCCCTCCCCTCGCCGCTTGCAGCCCAGGCCCCGCCTCAGCCGCCAGGGCATGAATTCTCGACCAACCTCTCGTTCGTGAACACGAGCGGGAACACCGCGGTCACGACCACTGGCGCGGACGAGAACCTGATCCTGCGCCCAGGATGGCGATGGACGCACACGCAGACCTTCGGCGTGATCTACGGGAAGAGCGCGGGGACTGTGAACGCGGAGAGCTACCGCGCAGGGTGGAAGACCGAGATGGCCATCACCCCCCGGTTCGGGTCGTACGGTGAGCTCGACTTCAACCGCAACCGCTTCTCTGGCATCGAAGCCCAGTACGTCTATTCGCTCGGTCTCTCGGCGCAGGTGCTCTTCGCGCCCAACGACCAGATCTCGATCGAGGGAGGGTTCGCGCGGATCGACCAGCGGAACGTCAACGCGACCCGGGACGATTTCCTCTCCGCACGCACCGCCGGACTGTACCACCACACCTTCCGGGTGACGGCCTCATTTGATGAGGTGGTCGAGCTGCTCCCGAACCTGAAGGACGGGAAGGATCTGCGGATCAACAGCGTGACTTCGCTGGTGGCCCCGGTCTCCAGGCATTTCGGCCTGAAGGCGACCTACGCCGTGCGCTACGATCACGAACCCCAGCCGGGATTCAAGTCGACGGACGCGATCTTCACCACCGGGCTGCAAGTGAGGTGGTGACTGGCCAGTTGGACCTCTGCTCCGCATCTTGAGCTGATTCCCCGCTTACCGCTTACCGCCCACCCAGGAGATCCCAATGAGCATCGCCAAGGAGTTCAGGGAATTCGCGCTGCGCGGCAACATGGTGGAGCTGGCCGTCGGCATTGTGATCGGCGGCGCCTTCGGCGGGCTGGTCAAGAGTCTGGTGGATGACGTGATGATGCCGCCGCTCGGTCTCCTGATCGGCGGCGTCGACTTCTCCACCATCGCCATCACCCTGCGCGCCGCCCAGGGCGAGGCCCCCGCGGTGATGCTCCGGATCGGCGCCTTCGTCAACACCCTCGTGAACTTCGTCATCATGGCATTCGCTGTCTTCATGGTCATCCGCGCGATGAACCACATGGCGAAGAAGGCGGGGGTGGTGACGCCGGCAAGCTGAAGGCTTATGCGCTTATGAGCTGAAGAGCTTACGATCTGATGAGAAGAGGGTCTCTCGTCAGCTCGTCAGCTTCGTGCCCCCTCATCAGCTCGTAAGCCCATCAGCTCACACTCTCTGCAGCTTCCACTGCCCCCGCTTGAACACGAGCAGCGCCAGTACCGTCATCGTCGAGAACGCCACCGCGATGGCGATGAACGCCCCTTCCGGTCCGAGGCCGTACCGGTGCGAAAGGGTCCACGCCAGCGGGATCTCCCAGAGCCAGAAGCAGAGGAAGTTGAGCCAGGTCGGGGTCCAGGTGTCCCCGGCCCCGTTGAACGCGGTCGACAGCACCATCGCGTAGGCGTAGAACGGGAATCCAAGCGACACGATCACCAATCCCGGCCCGGCGATGGCGTGGACCACCGGGTCGGCGGTGAACCATCCGGTGATCGTCCCCGCGAAGGCGACGAGCACCATCGCCACGCCGCCGAGGAGCACGGCGTTGAAGAAACCGGCCCGCCACACCGCCTGCTCCGCGCGGTCCGGTTTCCCGGCCCCGAGGTTCTGTCCCACCAGCGTCGCGGCGGCATTGGCGAGCCCGAATGGAGGAAGGAGGGCGAACAGGATGATCCGCATCACGATCGTGTAGGCCGCTACCGCGTCGCTCCCGAAGGTCGCGATGACCCGCACCATCCCGATCCAGCTCGCCGTCCCGATGAAGGTCTGGAACATCCCCGCGCCAGAAAGGCGGAGCATCCGCCCCATCAGCGGGAGGTCCGGCGTGACGTGGCTCCGCCGCATCCGGAGCCGGCTCCCGCTCCGCGACAGCACCCAGAGCTGAAAGAGCACCCCGCTTCCTCGGCCGATCATCGTCGCCACGGCGGAGCCGGTGACGCCGAGCGCCGGGAAGAAGCCCAGCCCCAGGATAAGGCAGGGATTGAGCAGGATGTTGATCCCGTTCCCGATCCAGAGGGTCCGCATCGCGATCACCGGGTCACCCACGCCGCGGAAGGCCGCATTGATGACGAACAGGAGGAGGATCACGACGTTGCCGCCGAGCATCGTCCGGGCGTAGGTGCTCCCGGTGGCGATCACGTCAGGGCCAGCCCCCATCAGGCGGAGGAGGTCGGGCGCGAAGAGGGCGCCGACAACACCGATGACCACCGCGAACCCGACGCCGAGCCAGATCCCCTGGGCGGCGGCGTGGGCGGCGGCGCCAGGGTCCCCTTCTCCGGTCCGGCGGGACACCGTGGCGGTGATCCCGATGGAAAGACCCATCGCCAGCGTGTAGACCACCGCGAGGAGGCTCTCTGTGAGCCCCACCGAGGCCACGGCCGACGGCCCCAGGTGCCC
>JANMWE010000145.1:0-1612 GCA_031393795.1 Gemmatimonadota bacterium | reverse complement strand
CGGGACCGGGCTCGGAGCGGGTAGTCCCATCGCCCGCGGGACCGTGCTATGTTCAAGACTAGAAACAACTTGGGCCGCCTCTGAGCGGCCTTCTTACCATACCGGGGCTTCCGAATGGTAGACCACAAGCAACAGCTGATCGCGAAGTTCGAGCAGAAGACCGCCGTGGCCGGGGTGGTCGGGCTCGGCTACGTGGGCCTGCCGCTGGTGGTCGAAATCGCGAAGGCGGGGTATCGTGTGCTCGGCGTGGACGTAAACGCCGGTGTGGTCGCGAAGATCGGCCGTGGCGAGAGTCACATCCAGGACATTCCCTCGGCACTCCTCGCCCCGCTGGTCAAGAGCAAGTTCGTCAGTGCCACGACCGACTCGGCCCGACTCGGCGAGTGTGATGCGATCTCGATCTGCGTCCCGACCCCGCTCAACAAGACCAAAGACCCTGAATTGAGCTATGTCGTCGCTTCCGCCGAGGCGGTCGCGGCCACGCTCCGGCCCGGGCAGGTGATCATCCTGGAGAGCACCACCTATCCCGGAACGACGCGAGAGGTGATGCTCCCGGTACTGGAACGGGGGGGGCTCAAGGTCGGGAAGGACTTCTTTCTCTGCTTCAGCCCTGAACGAGTGGATCCGGGGAACGCCAAGTGGCAAACGAAGAACACCCCCAAAGTGCTGGGAGGTGTCACGGCCGCTTGCCTTGAAGTGGCACAGGCCTTTTACGGCCGGGTGTTCGATACGATCGTGCCAGTGAGCAGTGCCGAGGCGGCGGAACTGGTGAAGGTATACGAGAACACTTTCCGGATGATCAACATCGCGCTGGCCAACGAGCTGGCCCAGGCCTCCGATCTGCTGGGCGTGGACGTCTGGGAGGTCATCGAGGCGGCCGCCACCAAGCCGTTCGGGTTCATGAAGTTCACCCCCGGCCCCGGGCTGGGGGGACACTGTATCCCGCTCGATCCGCACTATCTCAGCTGGAAGATGCGGACCCTCAACTACAAGACCCGGATGATCGAGCTGGCCAGCGAGGTCAATTCCGAGATGCCGGTGTTCGTGGCCCAGAAGGTGGCCGACGCGTTGAACGACGACGGCAAGCCGGTGAAGGGGAGCCGCGTTCTGATCCTGGGCGTGGCGTACAAGAAGGATGTCGACGATCTCCGTGAGAGTCCGGCCCTCGACATCATCAAGCTGCTGCAAGACCGGGGGGCGGATGTCGTCTTCCACGATCCACATTGCGCCGAGATCGCCGATGACGGGCACACGCCGATCAAGGGACTGCCGATGTTCAGCGTTCCACTGAGTGATGCAGAGCTGGGAGGGGCTGATGTGGCGGTGCTGGTGACGGACCATACCTCGGTGGACTACGAACGGATCGCGACCAAGGCCCGCCTGGTCGTCGATACCCGGGGCAAGATGCGCACCTTGTCAGGCCGTGGGGCCCGCATCGTGGGGCTCTCTTCCAATGGGAATCTTCGTCCCCTGGTGACCTCATGAGCTCCTCTCTCCCCGCCAGCGCCAAGGAGCTGTCCGGCCGCCGGATCAAAATCGCCGTCGTGGGGTGCGGCCGGATCGCGCCGCGTCACTTCGAGGCGATCGCCGAGCACGGCGGACGGGCCGAACT
>JANMWE010000198.1:0-14402 GCA_031393795.1 Gemmatimonadota bacterium | reverse complement strand
CACCCTCCCTGCGGGTACGCAACGGGTTCGCGTGATCATCGCGGACTCCGCGGGTGAACATGGCGCGGTGCGGGTCTTGAGTGGGGTGCCCGCCGTCGACCTCTCCACCCCGAACTTGGTAATGAGTGACCTCGTGGTCGGTCGGGAGGAGTCCGGGGTCACCTGGACCGCGCCCAACGGCACCACGATCCCGTTGCAGCCACTCAACGCGTGGCGGACCAGCGATGCGATGGCGATCAACTTCGAAGTCTCCGGTCTTGCGGCCGGGCAGTCCTACAAGGTGCGCATCGGCCTCGGCGATCTCGGCGCCGACAGCACCACGCCACCCAAGGCCTCGGTCGAGTTCGAGAACCAGGCGTCAGGGGCGCGCGAGCTGGTGTCGCAGAGCTTGAGCCTCCGAGGGGTGCGGCCGGGCAAGTATCTCCTCACGGCCACCATCACCTCGGGCGACAAGGTGATCCGGCGCGAGCGGCGGATCACGGTGGCGGGGGCTAGATAAGAGGCGCGAGAGGCGCTTGAGGCGCGTAAGTCATTGTTAAGCAACAACTTGTGATTTTGTTGTATGCGCATGATGGTCGGTATGATCTGCCGTTCTCACGCGACTTTCGCGCCTCTCGCGCCTTGAGTTAACCTGCATCCCCGATTACACTTACCCCGCTGTCCAAATCCTCCTCCTCGGCCCCACACCAGGGCCGGGGCCACCAGTCCAAAGGAAGGTGTGATGACTCGTCCGTACGAGGTGGTCTATATCTTCGATGCCGTACTCGAAGAGGCCCCCATCAATGAGCGACTCGCTCGTTTCCACGCCCTGATCCAGATCGCAGGCGCCGAGGAACCCCAGGTGAACCACTGGGGAAAGCGCACGCTTGCGTATCCCATCAAGAAGCACGAGACCGGCTACTACGTCGTGGCCAAGTTCGAGTGCGACACCGCGGCGCTGCCCGAGTTCGAGCGCGCCATCAAGCTCGACGAGAGCGTGCTCCGCTTTCTCGTCGTGGCCAATGACGGCCCCCAGCCAGTCCCGGCCACCGCACTGAAGACCACCGAAGAGGACGACGACTGATGCGCGGCAAGAACAAGACCTGCGCGATCTGTGAGTCGGGTGTTCGCGTGGTGGACTGGAAGGATGAGCGGACCCTGACGCGCTTCCTCACCGAGCGCGGCAAGATCCTCCCCTCCCGGCTCTCCGGCGCCTGTTCGCGCCACCAGCGGCAGATCGGGACGGCGATCAAGCGGGCGCGTCAGCTCGCGCTGATCCCGTACATCAAGGGCCAGGGCAGCTGACCGCACCTACTGCACGGCCAGCGCGGCCCCGGGTCACTCTCGGGGCCGCGCTCTCATTGGGCGCCGTCGTCCTGTTCGCCCCGGCGATGGTGCTGCTCCCGCTCGCCCTCTTGCTCCTCCTCTCCCGGCCGACCCGCTTCGTTCCCTGGCTCTTCACGGGGATCGCCGCAGTGATCGCCATCGTGTGGCTCCTCCTCCCCGGTGGGCTGTCGGAGCAGACGGTCAAGGCGTGGACGCTCATCGCGTCCGCCCTCTTCGCGGTCCACGCGCACGGCCAGGAAAGCCCGGCGGTCGACAGCGCCATCGGCGGGAGCCTGATCGCCGCGGCGGCGGTGCTCGGGTGGTACATCGCTTTCCGCATCCCGCCTGCCTCGGTGATCAGCGAGGCGCAGCGCGGGCTCTGGGACCTCTATCGGACCATCGGTGACGCGGCCCCGGCCTACCGCCAGACGATGACCGACTCGGCGGACGCGGCCGCGGGATTCACCCTGATCCTTCCCGGCGTGATGGTCCTCGCCGGAATGAGCGGGCTCCTCGTCGCCTGGCGCTGGTACCACATCCTCGCCGCGGCACCGGTCGGCATCCCGCCCCTGCCCTTTCGTGAATTCCGCTTCAACGACCACCTGGTCTGGCTCCTGGCCCTCGGGCTCGGCGGGACCGTGGCCCAGCTGGCGGGCTACCTGCCCCACGGCGACCTCTGGCCCGCCAACATCCTCGTCATCGCCGGGGGGCTCTACTTCGCCCGCGGCCTCGCGGTCCTCGCCACGGCCGTGGCGCGCTGGCCCGCGCCGCTCTTGCTGGTGGCGGGCACCGCGGTTCTGTTTCTGGCACCCTTCGCGCTCACCGGCCTCTTCGGGGTCGGCGTCGCGGATACCTGGCTCGATTTCCGGCGCCGCGCGGCGGCCGCCTCAGGAGACTGATCGATGGAAGTGATTCTGCGTGAAGACGTCCCCTCGCTCGGCAAGGCGGGACAGATCGTCAAGGTGAAGCCCGGCTACGCCCGGAACTTCCTCTTCCCCAAGAACCTCGCCTACGAAGCGACCGAGGGGAACAAGAAGCGGATCGCCGCTGAGCAGGCGGCCCAGGCCGGCAAGCGCGCGGCCGAACGGGGTGTGGCCGAGGCCTTCGCGGCCCAACTCGGCGCGGTGACGGTGATCATCACGGCGAAGGCGGGGGACGAAGGGAAGCTCTTCGGCTCGATCGGCGGCCACGACATCGCCGAGGCGCTGGCCAAGATGGGACACGCGGTGGACAAGCGGCGCATCGACCTCGAGCACCCCATTAAGGTGGTGGGCGAGTACACGGTACCGCTCAAGCTGCACGGCGAAGTCACGGCGCGCATCCGGGTGACGGTCCAGCCCGCCTGATGGCACGCCACGGCCTGGTCTACGTCGACGGCCCGCGCCTCGCGCGCGGGCTCTTCGCGGCGTCCGACTGGGTCTGGGGCCTGCGCGAAGAGATCAACCGTATCAACGTCTTCCCGGTCCCTGATGGCGACACCGGGACCAACTTCTCCCTCACCCTGCGCTCCGTCGCCGACTCCCTCCGCGCGCTCGGCGACGCGCCGCTCCCCGAGACGGTCCAGGCGATGTCCCGCGGTGCTGTCCTCGGCGCCCGGGGCAACTCCGGGATGATGCTGGCCCACTTCCTCCTCGGCTTCGCGGAGGCGGTCGGCACCCGGCGCACCCTCGATACCCGCGAGCTGGCCCAATGTCTCGCCGCCGGGGCCGCGCACCTCGAGACCTCGCTCGACGATCCTCGGGAAGGGACCATCGTCACGGTCGCCCGCGAGGCGGCCCAGGCGGCGCTCCGTGCCTCCCGACGGACCGAAGATCTCCGCGCCTTCATGGATGCCCTGCTCAAAGAGAGCGAGGCCTCCCTCGAACGCACTCCCGAACTGCTCCAGGCCCTCAAGGACGCCGGGGTGGTCGACGCCGGCGCCAAGGGGTTCGTCTTGATGTTCGAGGGGATCGTGCGTCTGATGAAGGGCGACCCGATCAGGGCCGCCGAGGACGTCACCTTCGCCACCGAGGCCCAGTTCACCCCCGCCGCCCGCGCGGCGGTCGCCGCCGAACGCGATTTTCATTACTGCACCGAAGTGATGGTGAAAGGGGCGGCCCTGCCCCCCTCCAACGAGGTACGCGCCTCGATGCGGCAGTTCGGAGGTTCTCTCGTCGTCGTCGTTGCCGGTGGGCTGCTGAAGGTCCATGTGCACACCGATACCCCCGAGGCCGTCTTTAGTTATGCAGCGCGCTGGGGGAGCATCGAATTCACCAAGGCCGAGGATATGCGGGCCCAGCATCGGAAGCTGGCCCACGGCGACCGACGACCGGTGGCGGTCATCGCCGACAGCTCGGCCGACCTCCCCGACGCGGTGCTCGACCGGCAGCACATCGCGCTGGTACCGCTCCAGGTGGTCTTCGGCGACCGGACCTACCGCGACCGGGTGGAATTGAAGCCGGAAGAATTCTACCGGCTGATGGCCAAGTCGAAGGTGCTGCCGACCACCTCGCAGCCCACCCCGGCCGATTTCATCCAGGCCTTCCGGGACGCCAAGATGGCGGCGGACGAAGTGGTGGCCGTGCTCCTCTCCGGTGCCCTCTCGGGTACCTTGCAGTCGGGCGCGGCGGCGGTACGGGCGGCGGGGCTCGAAGGGATCCACCTGGTCGACAGCCGCAGTGCTTCCTTAGGTGTCGGACTGCTGGCCCTCCGCGCCACCGAACTGGCGGAGTCAGGCTGGAACGCCACGAAGATCGTCGCCGAGCTGGTGCGGATCCGCGACCATTCCGGATGCTTCATCACCGTGGACCGGTTCGACAACCTCCTGCGGTCGGGGCGCGTGAGCAAAGGGAAGGCGTGGCTCGCCGGGATGCTCGACGTGAAGCCGATCCTGGGCCTCGATGCCCGCGGAGCGATCGTCCCGGTGGATCGGGTGCGTGGGCGGGACAACGTGGTGCCCCGGGTCCTCTCCCTCCTGGACAAGGCGCTCACCCCGCGCCCCAAGTCGCTCCGGTTCGGGATCATCCACGCCGATGCCCCCGAGGTCGCAGAGCGGGTACGGACCGCCTTGGTGGCCGCCTTCCGACCCAAGGATGTGATCGTGAACCTCGCCACCGGTGTCCTCGGCACCCACGTCGGGCCGGGCGCCTGGGCGGTCTTCTGGCAGGTCGAGGACGGCGTGCCCGGGGGGGCCGAATGAGCGCCCCGCTCCCCGCCGAGGTGGCGGCCATCGTCGAAGCGCTGTCGGGATTGAAGGGCCAGGAGATCATGGTGCTCGATCTCCGTGGGATGACGGATGCGACGGACTGGTTCGTGATCGCGAGCGGGACCTCGGATACCCACGTGCGCGGCCTGGCCGACGCCGTGACCAAGGCACTGCAACCGCTCGGGCACCGTCCGCATCACGCTGAAGGGGTGACCCAGGGTCGCTGGGTGTTGCTCGATTACGTGGATGTCGTGGTCCATCTGTTCCATCCGGAGGCGCGCGCCTTCTATCGTCTGGAGCGGCTGTGGGGCGACGCCCCGATGCTCCGGACCGGATAGCCGCCCCGTGGAGGTGTGCATGAGGTCATTCAGTCGCACGGTCGCACCGGTCGTTCGGGGGGCCTTGCTCGGACTCGGGCTCCTGGCCCTCCGGCCCACTGGCCCCCTGGCCGCCCAGTACTTCGGACAGAACCGCGTCCAGTACCGCACCTTCGACTTCAAGATCATCCAGACCGAACACTTCGACGTCTACTTCTACGAAGCAGAACGCGAAGCGGCGCTGGATGCTGCCCGGATGGCGGAGCGGAGCTACGGGCGCCTGTCGCGCATCCTGGACCACCAGTTCCGCGAGCGGAAGCCGATCATCCTCTACGCGTCGCATTCCGACTTCGCACAGACCAACGCCATCCCCGGCGGGGTGAGCGAGGGGATCGAGGGGGTGACCGATGCGTACAAGCACCGGAACGTGCTCCCCTTCCCGGGCTCGTACGCCGACTTCGAGCACGTCCTCACGCACGAGATGGTGCACCAGTTCCAGTACGACATCTGGGCCCGCGGCCGCGCCGGCAACATCGGCGCCCTCGTGGCGATCAACCCGCCCGGCTGGTTCGTCGAAGGGATGGCCGAGTATCTCTCCATCGGGCCGTCCGATCCGAACACCGCGATGTGGCTGCGCGATGCCGCCCTCGAAGGGAAGCTCCCCACGATCGAACAGATGACGTTCGATCCCTACATCTTCCCCTACCGCTACGGCCACGCGCTCCTCGCGTATATCGGCGAGCGGTGGGGCGACGAGGCCGTGGGCGCCCTGCTGAAGGGCACCCTCTCCGGCGGGCTCGACGGGAGCATCCGCCGCACCCTCGGGATGAACAGCGAGCAGCTCTCCGAGGAGTGGCACGACGCCATCCAGCGCCACTTCCTCCCGGCCATCCGGGACAAGGAGAAGGCGCGCGACTTCGGCACCGAGCTCCTGTCGCGGCACCGCGACGGGGGGACGTACAACATCGCCCCCGCCCTCTCCCCTGACGGGTCGCAGGTGGCCTTCTTCAGCGAGCGGAGCGGCTACAGCGTCGATCTCTGGCTGGCCGACGGGACCACCGGGCGCGTCCAGCGCCGCCTGCTCAAGACCACCGCGTCGAGCAACTACGAGACCTACCGGTTCATCAACAGCTCGGTGAACTGGAGCCCCGATGGCCGCTTCCTGACCCTCGCGGCCAAGCGCGGCCCCAAGGACGACCTCCTCGTCATCGACGTGCGGCGCAACCGGATCGCGCGTCGGATCGACGTCCCGTTGGCCGGGGTCCTCACCCCCTCGTTCAGTCCGGACGGGAAGCAGATCGCCTTCAGCGGCCTCGACGGCGGGCTCTCCGATCTCTTCATCGTCAACACCGACGGTACCGGGCTTCGCCGCCTCACCCACGACAAGTATGCCGACTTGAACCCGGTCTGGTCCCCCGACGGGCGCACCCTCGCCTTCGTGACCGACCGCGGGCCCGGCACCGACTTCACCACGCTCCAATTCAGCGGCCCCCGGATCGCGCTCTACGACCTGCAGGAGAACAAGGTCGTCGACCTCGACCACATGGAGCGGGGCCGGAACGTGAGCCCCCAGTGGTCGCCCGACGGCAAGCAGCTGGCGTTCGTCTCCGACCGGAACGGCGTGACGAACATCTACCTGTACGACCTCGCCGCCCGCGACATCTACCAGATCACCGACCTCTTCACCGGCGTGCAGGGGATCACCCCGACCTCCCCGGTCCTCTCCTGGGCCCGGGAGGTGGACCGGCTCGCGTTCGTCTACTACCAGAAGAACGAGTACGACGTCTACTCGGTGGTCAATCCGCGCTCGCTCCGGCACGAGGCGTACCGCGATACCACCACGGGCCCACAGGCGCTCGCCGCGCTGAACGTCACTTCACCTGACCGGAGCGGGCGGAACGTCGCGGCCTCGACCCCCCGCCCCGCCCGGAGTGCGCCCCTCCCGAGCGATAGCACCTCGCCCCGGGCCGACTCGACCGGCGCCGACTCGACGGCCTCCACGGGCGGCAGCTTCTACCGCGGGCGGCGCGGATTCCGTACTGCGGAGGTCGCCCCCGCGGCCGACTCCAGCGTCCACGCCCCGGTGTCGGTGACGCAGATGCTCGCCAACGACACCATCGCACTCCCCGACACGGCCGAATTCACTCAGCGGCGCTATCGGGTCAAGTTCACCCCCGACTATGTGGCGCCGCCGACCCTGGGCTACACCCGGGACAATTTCGGGAACGGCGTCTACGGCGGCACCACGGTGGTGCTGAGCGACCTCCTCGGCGACCAGAGCCTGGTCTTCTCGGGCTACATCAACGGCCGCATCGACGAGGCGAGCGTCCTGGCCGCCTACGCCACCCAGCGCACCCGGATCAACTACGTGGTCGGGCTGCAGCAACAGCCCTACTTCTACTATGCCGGCAGCCAGATCGTGGTGGACGATCCGATGCCCGGAGAGAACACCTACATCGAGAACGTCCGGCGGATCGTGCTGCGGAGCGCCTTTGCACGGGCGTCGTATCCCTTCACCCGGTTCCGCCGGGTCGAGCTCGGCGTCGAAGCGACCCACCTCGACGACGGGATCCGCCAATACCGCACCCAATACATCCCCTCCACCGGCCAGCCGGTGAACCAGAATACGAACCTGCTCGACCTCCCGGGTGCCGATTACGTGCGACCCTCGGTGGCGCTCACCTTCGACAACACCATCTTCGGGTATGTCGGCCCCTTCATCGGACGCCGGAGCCGGGTAGAGGTCTCCCGCTCCTTCGGCGACTGGAAGCTCACGCAGCTCACCGCCGACTACCGCCGGTACGACCGTCTCTTCGGGCCGTTCGTCCTCGCGACCCGCGGACTCTTCATCGGCCGCACCGACGCGGATGCGCGCGTGGCCCCGCTCTTCCTCGGGTCCACCGACCTCCTGCGCGGCCACACGGCGGGGTCGTACTACCGGCACGAGTGCCTCACGATCAACGACCCCGGGACCTACACCGGGTGCGCCCAGCTCGACCAGCTCCTGGGCAGCTCCCTCGGCCTGGCCAGCGCCGAGCTCCGCTTCCCGCTCCTCAATGCCTCGCTCGGGTTCCTCCCGATCGGCTTCCCGCCGATCGAAGGGGCCTTCTTCTGGGATGGGGGTGTGGCGTGGAACGCCAATTCCGTGGTCAAATCCTCGCGCAGCGCCACCGATGACATCGTCCGCTTCCGGACCCCGATGCAGACCATCGGCTTTTCGATCCGCGCCAACCTCCTCGGGTTCCTGATCCTGCGGGGCGACTACAGCGTACCCCAGCACCGGAACGGCATCGGCGGGTACTGGACCATCTCGATCGGGCCGACGTGGTGAGCTCGAAGGCGCGTTAGGCGCGCTAGGCGCGAAAGGCGAGTGAGCAGGCGGATCGAGGGACCACCTTAGCACCGGGCAGGTCCCTCTTTCGCGCCTGCCGCGCCTTTCGCGCCTTTTCTCTATTGAACCGCCCCGCCCAATCCGCTAAACTTGGGCCGTGATCCCACCCGTGCGGCACGCCTCCCTCCTCCTCATCGCCGGCCTCGCCGCCTGCGGCTCTGGTGGCCCCCCGCAGATCCCCGATGCCGAAGGGCGTCAGGTCGTGGCGATCTCCCTCCTGCGCTGGCCGACGGCCGGCGGGAGCCCCACCCTCTATCGATTTCCCACGCTTCAGCCGGCGCTCTGGGAGGCCCGCGGGACCACCCCGGCCCTCAAGCGGGTGGTCGGCGCGGATATCGACCAGCGGCAGGCATTCGCCCTCGATTCCAAGGACGGTGTGGTCGCCCTCGACCTCGAGTCCGGCCGGAGCCGCCCCTTCCTGGCCGATATCGCGGTGGCCGACGCGGGACCCGACGGGGCCATCTACGCCGTCGCGCGCGACCGGACCCTGACCAGCGTCACCGGCCGCCTCCCGACCGCCTATCCCGGGAAGCTCCCGGCCATCCCCATCGCGCTCATCGGCACCGGGACCGACCAGGTGTACGCCCTCGTCGCCGGCGATTCAGGGCTCGTCATCATCCGGCAGGGGCAGGCCCCCCGTCGCGAGGAATTCCCGGTCACCGGGATGGTGCACACCCGCTGGGGCGACCTGCTCGCGGCCACCAAGGGGGACGAGGTCGAACTCTTCGAGCCGACCGCGACCCATCCCCGGCGCAGCCTCGACATCGGCGGGAAGCCCGCGGCGCTCGCCTTCTCCCCATCCGGCCACCGGCTCTACGCGGTCGCCGAGGGCAACGAAGAGGTCCAACGCTTCGACCGCTACAGCCTCGGCCGCCTCGGCACGATCGAGATCCCGGCCCCCGCCATCGACCTCCGTCCCGATCCCCTCGGTCGCTTCCTCCTGGTCCGGCCCGCCCAAGGCGACTCGGTCTGGGTGCTCGATGTGGTGAAGAGCGAATTCCTCGGCTCCTTCAACACCACCTGGCGGGGCGACCTCCCCACCTTGGCGGCCGGGCGCTGGCTCCTCGTGCGTGAAGGGACCGACGTCGTGAGCTACGATCTCTTCGACGCGGAGTTCACCCAGTCGGGCCGGATCAAAGGGGGCGCGGCCGATCTCTGGCAGGTGCTCGACTGGGCGCCGCGCTCGGAAGCGGGTGCCGTCGCAGAACCCGACAGCACCGTCGCGCAGGCCGCGGCCGGCGATCGCGCCGTCGTGTACGTGCAACTGAGCTCCTCGCAGAATCCGGCGTGGGCCGAGGAGCTCGCCAACAAGATGAAGTCGCAAGGCCTTCCCGCCTCGGTGATCCGTCCCAAGAGGCAGGACGAGTTCTATCGCGTGGTGCTCGGCCCCTACCCCTCGCGTGAAGCGGCCGACTCGGCCGGGACCCGCCTGGGCCAGCCCTACTTCCTGTACCTGCCAGAGGCCCGCTGATGAAGCTCTCCAAGCTGGAGCTCTCGGGATTCAAGTCGTTCGCCGACACGGTGACGCTCGACTTCGGCCACGGCGTCACCGCCATCGTGGGCCCCAACGGGTGCGGCAAGTCGAACGTCTCGGACGCGGTGCGCTGGGTGCTCGGTGAGCAGTCGGCCCGCCTGCTCCGCGGCGGCAAGATGGAGGACGTGATCTTCCAGGGCTCGGCGGGACGGCGGCCGGTGAACGTCTCCGAGGTCTCCCTCTTCCTCGACAACACCGACGGCGACCTCCCCATCTCCTACAAGGAAGTGGTCATCACCCGGCGCCTCTCCCGTTCCGGCCAGTCAGACTACCTCCTCAACAACTCCCCCGTCCGCCTCCGTGACATCCAGGACCTGATCCGCGGCACCGGCCTCGGGTCGGACGCAGGCGTCGTCATCGAGGCCAAGGCGATCGACCGCCTCCTTTCCGACCGCGCCGAAGAGCGCCGGTCGCTCTTCGAGGAAGCCGCGGGGATCGGGCTCTATCGCGACCGCAAGCACAGCACCGAGCGCCGCCTGGAAGAGACCGCCCAGGACCTGCAGCGGGTCGAGGACCTCATCGCCGAGGTCCAGAGCCAGATCCGCTCCCTCGCCCGGCAGAAGGGAAAGGCGGAGCGGCACACCAAGCTGATGGAAGAGAAGTTCTCGGTGCAGCTCACCCTCGCCCGCCGGCAGCTGGAAGGGATCGAAGAGCGCCTCGCCCACCACGGCACCCGGCGCGAAGCGCTGAACAGCGATCTCCCCGCCGCGCGCGAAGCGCTCGTGGGCCAGGAGCACGCCCGCGAGGAAGCGGCGCGCGGCCGCGCCTCCGTCGAAGCCGAACGGACCGAGATCGTCCGCCGCCTCGGCACCGTGCGCGTGGAGCTCGGCCGCCTCGACGGCGACCTGGCCCTCGCAGCCGAGCGCCTCGCCAATGCCGCCAACCGGAAACTCCGCGCTGGCGAAGAACGGAACGCACTCGAGGCCCGCATCGTCTCGGCCGGTCGCGAGCGTGAGGCCGCGGCCGAAGAGCGCCGTGCCTCCCTCGCCGAGCACGCCCGGATCCAGGGGGAACTCGGCACTCGCACCGCGGCCGAGCAGACCGTCCGCGACCAACTGGCCCAGGCGCGACAGATGGTGCGTCAGCTCGAGGAAGAGGTCCAGCGGCACGTCACCACGCTCCACGCCCTCGAGGGAGAGCGGAGCGCGCTCGAGCGCGACCTGCAATCGCTGCGTGAGCAGGCGGGCCACGCGGAGACACGGCAGGCCCAGCTCCGGAACGAGCTCGCGGGCGTCGAACACCGCCGCGACGAAGCGGGCGCGGCCTCGGAGCGCGCCGCGCAGGAATCCCGCCAGGCGGCCCAGCGGGCCGAAAGCGCACGCCACGAGGTCGCCGAGGCCCGCCGGCGGGAGGCGCTGGAGCGTTCCGACAAGCGTTCGGCGGAAGAAACGCTGGCCCAGGTGAGCGCCCGCCGTCAGGCGCTGGCCGACCTGGAGCGCGACCGTGTCGGACTCGCCCCCGGGGCCTCGGCGCTCCTCGCCGCCCGGGAACGGTTCGGCGACGCGGTGCTCGGTCCCCTCTCCGACTTCATCACGACCAGCCGCGAAGATGCCGACCTGGCGGAGCGGCTCCTGGGGGAGTGGCTCCACGCGGTGCTGGTGCGCGATCGGGCCGCGGTGAGCGCCATCCTCGCCTGGCATCAGGAAGCACAGCCCGGCGCATTGGTGCTCCTCCCGATCCATCCGGGACCGACCAGCGGCGCCGGGCGGAACATCGGCCACGGCCTGCAGATGCTCGAACCGGCGACCAGCTGGGTCCAGGCCCTCGTTGCAGGTTCCGAGGTGCTCGACCCCGCCGGTCGGGCGCTGCAGCGTCCCAATGGCGCCGTCTACCTCTCGACCGGCCAGGCTCAGCAGGGTCCGCTCCGTCGCCGCGCCGACCTCGAGTCCCTCGGCGCCGAGTTGATCACGACCGAGGCCCGGCTGGCCGCGGCCGACGCTGCCCTCGCCCACACCGTCGCCCGCCTGGCCGAACTGGAGGGTGCGCTCGAACTCGCGACCCAGGGGGCCGAACAGGCGCGGGAGGCCGAACGCACCGCCAGCGCGCAACGTGAGGACCTCACCCGGGTGGTCGGGACCCTCACCCGCGATCTGACCGAGCTCGAACGCCAGGGGGTCGTGGCCCAGGAGCGCCTCAGCAAGGCAGAGCGCCGGCTCACCGAGATCGACCAGTCGCTCACCGCAGGTGACCTGGCCCGGGTGAAGCACGACGAGTCGCTCGCCGAGGCGCGCGTGCGGCTGACCACCCTCGAGGGAGACCAGGAGGGTGCGCGCGAGGCCCGCGTGCATTGGCAGGTGCAGGAGGCCCAGGTGGCCGCGCGCCTGCAATCGGCCACCGAGCGGGACGAGCGGGCCGGGCGCACCGTGGCCGAAGCCCAGGGCCTCCTCCAGGCACTGGCCGACGAGCTCGGTCGTCTCGACGCCGACATCCAGCAGCTCGACACCCAGCGCGCCGAGCAGGGAGAGCAGCGGGCTGAGCGCCTGGTCGCCCTGCTCGAGCTCGAAGCCGCCGCCACCGACGTCGAGATCGGCGCGGGGGAGGCCGAGGCGGCCCTGATCTCCGCCGAGCAGGCGCTCAGCGCCGGCCGTCACGCGGTCGAGACGATGACCGAGGAGCACCATACCCTCGCGCTCGAGGCCACCGAGCTCTCGGGCCGGCGACGGAACATCGTCGAGCGGATCGAAGCAGAGTGGCGGAAGCCGATCGCCCAGCTGCTGGCCGACGCCCCGGTGCTCGATCTCGACCTCGAATCGCTCGAGAACGAGTCGGCCCGCATCATCGACCAACTCGAGCAGATCGGCCCGGTCAATGCGCTGGCGTTCGAGGAGTACGCCGAGGAATCGAAGCGGCTGGAGTTCCTCATCGCCCAGCGGGACGACCTCGTGGCCGGCCGCCAGTCGCTGCAGCAGGCCATCCGGGAGATCGACGGCACCGCCAAGACGATGTTCGTCGAGACGTTCGAGTCCATCCGCCTCAACTTCCACAAGGTGTTCCAGACCCTCTTCGGCGGCGGCGAGTGCGAGCTGCACCTGGCGACCCCGGATGACCCGCTCGAGAGCGAGATCGAGATCCACGCCGCCCCGCGCGGCAAGCGGACCCAGCGGATCCACCTGCTGAGCTCGGGCGAGCGGACCCTGGTGGCCACCTCCCTGCTCGTCGCGATCTACCTGACCAAGCCGAGCCCCTTCTGCCTGATGGACGAGGTGGACGCCCCGCTCGACGACGCCAACGTGGGGCGCTTCACCAAGCTGCTCGACGAGTTCAAGGTCTCGACCCAGTTCATCGTGATCACCCACAACCCGCGCACGATGCAGGCGGCCGATGCGGTGTACGGCGTCACGATGCAGGAGCCGGGGGTCAGCACGATCGTGGGGGTGCGGTTGGGGGAGAATGTGGCGGCGTAGCCGACCAACCGCTCCCGAGCGACGCGCGCGCCATTGGAGGCGAAGCCGAGGGACCGCCCTTCGGGCGGTCCTTCTACCTCGCAAGATCCCTATTGAGGACCGCCCGAAGGGCGGTCCCTCGGCTGGCGCCCGGTCCCTTGAAGATGATAGTTCAACGCTGGACGTAAGCCCAACACCAGTATACGCTTAAGCAAGCGGGTGCCTCGCGGGCCCCGCTGTTTTCGTCTCCGAGGGGTCCGAATGCTCGTCATCATGCGGCACGACGCCACCGAGGAGGAGATCCGGGGCGTCGTGACCGTCATCGAACAGATGGGATATCAGGCCCGGCCGATGCCGGGGCGGCAGCGCACGACCGTCGGAGTCGTCGGCAACGATGGCCGGGTCGATGGCGACCGCCTCGCGGCCTTGGCCGGCGTGTATGAGTGCCTGCACGTCACCCCCCCGTACAAGCAGGCCTCCCGCGAATGGAAGCAGGAGCCGACCGTGATCCGCCTCCCCGGTGGGCTCACCATCGGCGGCGAGGAGGTCGTGGTGATGGCGGGTCCCTGTGCCGTCGAGTCCGAGGCCCAGATCATCGCCTCGGCCCACGCGGTGCGTGACGCGGGGGCCACGGTCCTTCGCGGCGGCGCCTACAAGCCCCGCAGCTCCCCGTACTCCTTCCAGGGGCTCGGCCTCCCGGGCCTGAAGCTTCTGGCCAAGGCGCGGGAGGAGACCGGGCTCCTGATCGTCACCGAGGCGATGGACCCCGAAGGGGCCGACCTCGTGGCCGAGCACGCCGACATCATCCAGATCGGCGCCCGCAACATGCAGAACTATTCCCTGCTCAAGCGGGCCGGGAAGCTCAAGAAGCCGGTCCTCCTCAAGCGGGGCCTCTCCGCCACGATCCAGGAGCTCCTCCTCTCGGCCGAGTACATCCTGGCCGAGGGGAATCCGGACGTGATCCTCTGTGAAAGGGGCATCCGGAGCTTCGACTCCCAGACTCGGAACCTGTTCGACCTCTCGGCCATCCCGGTCGTGCGGAAGCTCTCGCACCTGCCGATCCTCGCCGATCCGAGCCACGGCACCGGGCTCCGCGAATTCGTCCCGCCGATGGCGCGGGCCGCGATCGCGGCCGGGGCGGACGGCCTCCTGGTGGAAGTGCATCCCCAGCCGGAGCGGGCCCTCTCCGACGGCGCGCAGACCCTTGCCCCCGAGCAGTTCGAGAAGATGATGCGCGAGGTGCGCGCCATCGCCGAGGTGATCGGGCGGCGGGTGGCTGAGCCGGCGG